>NZ_CP107929.1:1500000-1800000 GCF_036017915.1 Micromonospora sp. NBC_00421 | reverse complement strand
GGCGATGGCGACGCGTTGCCGTTGCCCGCCGGACAGCGACCGGGGGTGCCGGTCGACAAGCTCCGGGCCGAGGCCGACCCGGTGCAGCAGGGCGACCACCCGGTCGCTCCGGTCCGGCCCGGGGTCGAGGTTCTCGGCGACGAGCCGGCCGACGGTGTACCGGGGGTCGAAGGAGCCCAACGGGTCCTGGGAGATCAGCTGCATCCGTCGGCGCAGCGGACGGCGGGTCCGCTCCGGCACCCCGGACCACCTGGTGGACTCGAAGGTGACGGTGCCGGCGTCGGCGGCGAGCAGGCCGGCGACGAGGCGGGCGATCGTGCTCTTGCCGGAGCCGGACTCGCCCACCAGCCCCAGCGTCTCGCCCCGGGCGACGCTGAACGAGACGTCCCGCACGACGGTGTGCGGGCCGTACCGCCTGGTCAGGCCGACCGCGGCCAGCACGGTGTCGTCCGGACGGACGGCGGGCCGCGCCGGCAGCGGGGTACGCCCCAGCGCCGGCACCGCGCAGCCGTCGCGGACCCGGGCCGGTTCGCCGAGCCGACGCCCCCGTGACGTGGCCGACGGCACCGCGGCAAGCAACTGCCGGGTGTACGGGTGTTGCGGGGCCCGCAGCACCCGCCCGGTCGGACCGTGTTCGACGATCCGGCCGTCTCGCATCACCAGGACCCGGTCGGCCACCTGGGCGACCACCGCCAGGTCGTGACTGATCAGCAGCAGCCCGACCCCGGTGGCCCGCCGTTCGGCGAGCAGCCGCAGGATCTGCGCCTGCACGGTGACGTCCAGCGCGGTGGTCGGCTCGTCGGCGATGAGCAGGGCGGGTTCGCCGGCGATCGCCGAGGCGATCAGCGCCCGCTGCCGCAGCCCGCCGGAGAGTTGGTGCGGGTACTGCCGCGCCCGGCGGCCGGGTTCCGGCACGTGCACCTGGTCGAGCAGGTGGGTGACCCGGCCGGCGCGTTCCCACCGACCGACGATGTCGTGCGCGGCGAGCACCTCGCCGATCTCCGCGCCGACGGTGCGCAGCGGGTCGAGGGAGGCCAGCGCGTCCTGCACCACCAGCCCGGCGAGCCGGCCCCGCACCCGCCGCCAGTCCCGTGGTCGGTAGGCCCGCACGTCCCGGCCGGCGAGGTCGAGCCGGGCGGCCCGGACCCGGGCACCGTCACCGGCCAGACCGACCAGGGTACGGGCGGTGACGCTCTTGCCCGAGCCGGACTCCCCCACGACCGCGACGCACTCGCCGGCCCCGACGGTGAGGTCGATGCCGCGTACCGCCTCCACCGGGCCGGTCGGGGTGTCGAAGGTGACGTGCAGGTCCTCCACGGTGAGCAGCGGGGCCATCACGGCTGCCGCCCGTCGAAGCGGACCTGCCAGTGTCGTCCGACCACGGTCAGCGCCACCACCGTGGCGGTGACCGCCGCGCCCGGCAGCACCGTCATCCACCAGGCCACCTGCAGGTAGTTGCGGCCCTCGGAGAGCATCGCGCCCCACTCCGGTGACGGTGGCTGCGGGCCGAGGCCGAGGAAGCTGAGCCCGGCGGCGGCCAGGATCGCCTCACCGAGCCCGATCACGGCGAGCACCGGGACCGGGCCGATCACGTTGGGCAGCACGTGCCGCAGCACCAGCCGGGGCCGGGACAGGCCGAAGCTGACCGCCTGTTCGACGTACCCGGCCCGGCGCACCAGCAGGGTCTGTCCGCGTACCACCCGGGCGTGGTGCGGGAGGGTGGCGATGCCGATGGCGACGATCAGGCTGGCCGTGCCGGGGCCGGCGACCGTGATCAGCAGCAGCGCCAGCAGCAGCAGCGGGAACGCCGACAACGCGTCGAAGGACCGGCTGAGCGCCTCGTCGGCGAACCGGTGGGCCAGCCCGGCGAGCAGTCCGAGCAGCACCCCGCCGGTGACCGCGATCGCGGTCGCGGCGAGACCGATGGTCAGCGAGTGCCCGGCACCGTGCACCACCCGGGTCCAGACGTCACGGCCGAGGTGGTCGGTGCCGAACCAGTGCGCCGCGTCGGGGGCGGTGAGCACGGCGCGCGGGTCGGCGGCGAGCGGATCGCCGGGTGCCAGCAGCGCCGGGAGGACCGCCGCGACGACCAGCAGGACGAGGTACGCCCCGGCGGCGAGCAGTCCCGGTCGTGGCCGGCCCCACCGTCGGCGGGCCGGGGCGGGCGGATCGACGCCGAGGGGGACCGCCGCGACGGCGGTGGGCGTGGGACCCAGGGTGACGGTCATCGTCAGCTCCTTCGCAGGCGCGGGTCGACGAGCAGGTGGGTCAGGTCGGCGGCGGTGTTGACCAGCACGTAGACGGCGGCGGAGAGCGTCACCACGGCCAGCACCACCGGCATGTCCTTGCTGGTCACCGCGCTCAGGGTGACCTGGCCGAGACCGGGTCGGCCGAACACCTGCTCGACGATGACGGCACCGCCGAGCAGGATGCCGAAGAGCCAGCCGGCGAGGGTGACCGCCGGCAACAGGGCGTGCCGCAGGGCGTGGCGCAGCAGCACCGCCCGTTCCCGCACCCCCCGGGACCGGACGGTCAACACGAACGGCTCGTCCAGCGCCCGGTCCAGGCCGTCGCGCAGCACCTGGGCGAGCAGGCCGGCGATGGGCAGGGCCAGGGTGACCGCCGGCAGCACCACGGCGGCGGTCCCCTGGTCGCCGGAGACCGGGAACAGCCCGTACCGGAAGGACAGCACACTGAGCAGCACGATGCCGATCAGGAACGGCGGGGTGGAGACCAGCAGGAGTTCGACGCCGGAGCTGGCCCGGCGCGGCCAGCGCCGGCGACGGCCGGCGGTGCCGACCGCCATCGCGACGGCCAGCAGCGCCCCGAGTCCGGCGGCGGCGACGGCGAGGGTCGCGGTGGGGGCGAGTTGCTCGCCGATGACCTCGGCGACCGGACGTTGCAGCAGGTAGGAGCGGCCCAGGTCGCCCCCGGCCAGCCGCCACAGGTAGTCGAGGTACTGGACGACCGCCGGCCGGTCCAGGCCCCACTCGGCGATGATCTGGGCGCGGATCTGCGGGGTGTCCGCGCCGTCGGCGACGATGCTGTCCACGGTGTCCCCGGGCGCGGCCAGCAGCGCCAGATAGGCGGCGGTGGCGGCGACCCAGAGCACGACGAGGCCGGTGGCGACCCGGCGGAGCACCGCCCGGAGCAGGCTCATCGCGCGATCCACAGGTCGTACGCGCTGGCCGGCACCCCGGCGGTGGGTTCGAACCGTGCCCCGCCCACGGTGGTGCTGGCGGCGATCTGGTCGGCCGGGGCGTAGAGCGGCAGGGCGAGCGCCTGCTCCGCGACGACCCGCTGTTGCAGCTCGGCGTAGCCGGCGGCCCGACGGGACGGGTCGGCGGTGGCCTGCCCGGCCTCCAGGAGCCTGTCGAGCTGCGGGTCGTTGATCCGGGCGCGGTTGATGCCGCCCCCGGAGTGCAGCAGCAGGTTCAGCGCCGCTCCGGCGTCGGTGTCGGCGCGGGAGTTGTCGAAGACCTCGTACTCGTTGCGCTCGAACGCCTGCTGGGCGGTGCCCTGGTCGACCAGGGAGACCCTGAGGTCGATGCCGGCGCTCTGCTTCACCGCCGCCTGTACGGCCTGGGCGAGCACGTCGCGGCGGTCCCGGACGTACGGGGCGGCCTGCACCAGCCGTACGGTGAGCCGCCGGCCGTCCCGGGTGCGGTACCCGTCGGCGTCGCGGGTCTTCCAGCCGGCCTGGTCGAGCAGGCTGTTGGCCTTGGCGGTGTCACCGCCGTAGCCGCCTTCCAGCCGCCTGTCGTAGAGCGGGCTGGACGGGCTGACCACGCTCCACGCCCGGGTGGCGGTGTCCCGGTAGACCGAGGCCAGCACGGTGTCGACGTCGAGGGCCTCCCGGAACGCCTGCCGGACCCGCAGGTCGTCGAAGGGGGCGCGGGAGACGTTGAAGTAGTACGAATAGGCCGAGCCGGAGTTCAGCTCGCGGGTCAGCCGCAGTCGGGGGTTGCCGGTGATCAGTGGCTGGTCGGTGGCGGGCACGCCCTCGATGAGCTGTACCTGGTTCGAGGTGAGGGCGCCGACCCGCACCGCGGACTCCTTGAGGAACCGGTAGGTGATCTCGTCGAGGTGGGCCGGGCCGGTGTGGGTGGCGGTGGGCGGGGCCCAGTCGTAGCCGGGGTTGCGCCGGTAGTGCAGTTCCTGGCCGGGGACGTAGCGGTCCAGCACGAACGGCCCGGTGCCGACGACGTCGACGCCGCCGGCCTTGAGGTTCTTCGCCTCCCGCAGCGACCTCGGCGACACCTGGGCACCCTGCGGGGAGGCGAGGAAGTCGAGGATGAGCACGTCGGGGGCGGTCAGGGTGAGCCGTACGGTGCGCGGGTCGACGACCTCGACGGCCCGGAGGTTGCGCAGTTGCACGGCGGCGACCGCCGGCGCGTACCCGGGCTCGCGGAGCTTGTCGAGGTTGACCTTGACGGCGGCGGCGTCGAACGGGGTGCCGTCGGTGAAGGTCACCCCGGCGCGCAGCGGCAGGGTGTAGCTCAGGCCGTCCGGCGTGGCCTGCCAGCCGGTCGCCAGCCAGGGCACCAGCTTGCCCTGGCTGTCGTAGGTGAGCAGCGACTCGAAGCTGTTCCAGACCAGCAGGCGGGCCTTGGCCTGGGCGTACTGGTGCGGGTTGAGGGTGATCGGTTCGGTTTCCACGGCCCAGGTGAGGGCACCGCCGGAGCGGGGTTGCCCGGCGGCCTCGACGGCCGGGGTGGTGGCGGTGGCGCAGCCGGCGGCGAGCGCGAGCACGGCGGCGACGGCGAGGGTCCGCAGGGGGCGGACGGACATGACGGGGTCTCCTGTCCAGACAGGCGGGAGTGGGTACGCCGACAACCGGCCGGGCACAGGGCGCGGGCCGGTGGAGGGTGTCGGAAACAGTGCGGCGGTCAGCTCGGCGGTGAGCCCCACCTCGACGGGCCGGTACGGCGCGTCGGGTACGGGTGTGGGTGCCGGGTCAGGCCAGACAGGAACTCGACCACACCCGACCGAAGTCGATGTGGCCGCGGATCGTCAGCCGCAGCTCGCTGGACATGGGCCGAGTCCACCTCCGTGGCGCCGGTGATGTCAACGAAACACGCGTCGGATGTCGGCTATCGCACGTGGAGCGATCGATCCGTTGACGCATTGCATACTAAGGCTATAGGATTTACAGGTATTGCGCCCGGCGGGATCGGCGCGTCGATCGAGCGGCAGGACGGTCAGGCGGCGGGACGGCGGGACGCCCCGTCCGGGCCGCCGGCCAGACCGGCGTACCGGCCCCGGTGGTACAGCAGCGGCGATCCGACGTCGCTGTGCCGGATCAGCTCCGGCTCGGCGAGCACGATCGCGTGGTCGCCGACGGTCACCCGCTCGACCACCCGGCAGAGCAGCCACGCCAGGGTGTCGTCGAGGATCGGCACCCCCTCCGGCCCGACCCGCCACCGGGTCGGTGCGGCGAACCGGTCGATACCGCTGGTGGCGAAGGTGCGGGCCAACTCCTGCTGGTGGTGGGCCAGCAGGTGCACGGCCAGATGCCGGGTCCGGGCCACCGTCGACCAGCTCGACGAGCCGACGTTCAGGCAGAACGAGACGATCGGCGGGGCCAGCGACACCGAGGTGAACGAGGTGGCGGTGAAGCCGACCGCCGGGGCACCGGGCGCGGTGACCACCGTGACGGTGCTGGCCTGGTGGCGCAGCAGCGTACGCAGCGCGTCCGCGTCGGCCTCGACCGGCGGCGGGAGATGGTCGGGCACGGTCATCTGACGGGCCTCCTGCGGACGGATCGGACGGTCACGGCCGGGCGGCGGGCGCGTGCCGCTCGTACGGGATCTTCTCGCCGGCCTCGACGGCGACCGGCAGGCGGTTCTCCACCGGCGGCAGCGGACAGGTCGCGAAGTCGGTGTACGCGCAGGGCAGGTTGGCGGCCCGGTTGAAGTCCAGCGTCACCCGGCCCTGGGCGTCCGGGGCGTCGACGGCCAGCGCCCGGTTCGCCGGATAGGTGGTGACGCCGGAGGTGGCGTCGGTGAACAGCACCGACAGGCTGCCCGGCGTGAAGCCGTCGAACGCGGTCAGCCGCAACGGCACCCCGTCGACGCTGAACTCGATCCGACCGGGGGCGTCGTAGACGTGCTCGAGCCCCTCCACCGCCGCACCGACGGTGGTCGGCCGGGGCGTGTCGAACGGCACGTACCGCCCGGCGAGGACCCAGCGCGGTGTCGGCGGGTATGCCGGGGTGCCCCGGAAGGCGGTGCGCAGTGGATGGTCGGGGCGGCGGGGGCGCAGGATGTCCCGCCCGCCGCGACGGGCCACCTCCAACACCCCGCCCTCGATCCCGACGGTGCGCCCACCACGCTCGGCTATCGGCCCGAACCCGTGCCGGCCCCGCACCGGCCGACCGTCGACGGTGAGCTGCTCGCCCCCGGCCAGGGTGACGACCACCCCCTCGTCGCCGGTGTGCCACTGCCCGGGCAGGTCGGGGAAGCGCTGCGGCCGGGCGGTGAGCCAGTGCAGACCGGTGACGGCGAGGAAGCCGTACGGTGCGGCCAGCGTCTCCTCGTGCCGCCGGTGCCAGTCCCGCCAGTCGCTGACGAAGGGCCCGATGTCGTGCGCTGCGTCGGTCATGTGAGCTCCCCGGGTCGGGTGAGGTGGTCGTGGCGGCGGATCGGGACCGGCGTCGGGGCCGGGCGCGGCACCGGGCCCGACGTCGCGGACCGCCACCGGCCGGCGCAGGCCGGCGACCAGCAGGCGGCGGCACGGACGGTCAGACGGTGGCGGACAGTCCGGGACAGCGCTGCGCGGCGACCCGCATCAGGTCTACGACCCGGCGAGAGGCGAACAGCATGGCGAGCAGCATGAATCGATTTTCCTATCAATGCGATAGGACTTCAAGCCCCTGCCCGGAACGATCGGGCAGCCCGACCGTCCGACCGGTTCAGGACAGGCCGGTGGGCACCCGGGCCGTCATCGGCCGGCCGACCAGCCGGCGCAGGGCGAGGTAACCGACGCAGCCGAGGCAGAGGTCGAAGGCCGCGTTGAGGAACGCCGCCACCAGCGCCGCGCCGGTCGCGGCGAAGCCCAGCGCCGGTACGCCGACGAACTGGCCGATCGCGGCGACCAGCACGAAGAGCAGGCCGACGAGTTGGGCGAAGCGCACCGGCGCGGCGGGCTCCAGCTCGCGGGGCGGGGCGAGCCGGGGCGCGACGAAGACCCGGTAGAGCAGCCCGTACGGGCCGAGGCGGGGACTGGCCGCGGTCACCGCGAAGACCACCGCCTGGGCGATCAGCGGCACCGTCGACCCGGTGACGAGGGCGACGGCGAGGACGACGGTGGTCACGGCGGCGGCGAACCGCGGCGCGCGGGGGTCGAGCAGCATGAGGGGTCCGTTCAGCCAGGGGTGACGCCGGGGTTCGCAGGACCGGGGCCGGCGCTGTGGGGGCGGGGTGGGGTCAGCCGAGGACGGCCGGCGGACAGAGGCTCGCCGCCAGCCGACCGTGATCCACCGCCCGCCGACGGGTCAACGCCGCGCCGGCCGTCCGCCGGCCCGCGCCCACCCGCCCACGGCGCCCCACCGGCCTGCCCGTACCCGACCGCCGGCCCGCGCTCACCGGCCGGCCCCGACGCGCAGGGGGCGGAGTGCGGCGATCAGCTCCTGCCGGTCCGGCACCCCGCTCGCCCGCCGCACGACCCGGCCGGCGGCGTCCACCACCAGCACCGTCGGGGTACGCCAGACGCCCAGTTCCCGGGCCGCGTCGAGGTGCCGTTCGGCGTCGACCTCCACCAGGTGGAGCCCGTCGACCTGTTGCTGCACCTCGGCCAGCAGCCGGCGGGTGACCCGGCAGGGGGCGCAGACCGCCGATGAGAACTGCACGAGCGTGACCGTCCCGGCGGGGACCCCGAGCGTGGCCAGGACCGGCGACCGGGCGTCGTCGGACGCCGACCTGGGCGTGGCCGGGTGGAGCCGGCCGTCGCGTCGCCGCCACCACCAGCCGAACAGGGCGGCGAGCACGAGCACGCCGACCAGCGCCAGCAGGCGGGCCGCAGTGGGGTGCACGGATCCACCCTGCCACAGCCGGCGGCGGGCGACGTCCACCGTCCGGATGATCCGTACCACTCTCACCTGCGTAAACGGCCCACCGCCGGCATCGGGTCAGTGCCGCAGGGTGAGGGTGACCGTGCCGGTGGCCGCCCCGGACGGGTCCACGACGACGGTGTAGACACCGGTGGCCGGCAGGACTGTCGCGTCGATCCCACCGACTCCGTTGACCACACAGCCGGTGCCCACCGGCTCGCCGTCGGGGTCGCGCAGCTCCAGCGGTGAGCACTGGTCGGGCAGCGTGGCGTCGGTGGCCGTCACGGTCACCGACGTGCCGGCCGTGCCGGTGAACCGGTAACCCCGCACGGTGCCGGGCTGGTCGACGGTCACCACGACCGGCGGGCCGTCGACGGTGATCGTGCCGATCTGGTCGCGGGTGGCGAACAGCCGCAGCGCGACCGTGCCGACGGTGCGGTCCACCGGGTCCACCAGCACGGTGTACGTCCCGTCGGCGGGCAGCACCGTGCCGTCGATGTCGCCGCTGCCGTTGACGACGCAGCCGCTGCTCAGCTGCTTTCCGGCCGGGTCGAGCAGTTCCAGCGGGGAGCACTGGTCCGGCAGGGTGCTCTCCGGTACCTCGACGAAGACCCGCTGGCCGGCGACACCGGTGAACCGGTACCGGGCCCGGCCGCCCGGCTCGGCGATCGTCACCGAGACCGCCGGAGCATCCGGTCGCAGGGCGCCGGTGGTGTCCCGGGCCGCGTAGACCCGCACGGTGGCCCGACCGGTGTCACCGGCGGCGGCGTCGACCACCACCGTGTACCTGCCGTCGCGGGTGAGGTCGGTGCGGTCGATGTGACCACGCCCGTTGATGTTGCAGCCGCTGGCCACCTCCGCCCCGGTCGGGTCGAGCAGCCGGTACGGGGAGCAGCGGTCGGCCAGGCCGGGCGCGCTGACGTCGACGAACACGGCGTCGCCGGCCCGGGCGGGGAAGATCAGCGGATCGCCGCCCGGGGTCAGCGCCCCGGTGGCGACCGGGGTCGCGGCGATCGGCGCGGCGGCCGGCGGGGCGATCCGCTCGGTGCCGACGCCGCTGACCGCGAACTCGGGACGGCCGGTCACCCCGACGTCGAAGACGCACTCGGCGAGCTGCCAGGGGTCGGTGACCCCGGCCCACCGGCACACCTGCTCGGCGCGGGCCCGCCGGGTCGGGTCGAGGTCGTCCACAGTCACCGCGCGGTCCGGGAAACCACGGTCGGTGAACGACCCGGTGTCCCGGCCGTCGGCATAGCTGAACAGGGAACTGTCCCGGGTGACCCGCCAACCGTCCGCGTACGACGGGTAGAGCTTCCCGAACGGCACGGGCTGGCTCAGCGTGGCACCGGACGGCGCGGCGATGTCGTCGCTCGGGTCACCGTCGAAGTCGCCGAGCAGTCCCCGTACCTTCCCGGCCCGGCCCGGGGCCAGCCTGGTCAGTACCCGGTAGCCGTAGGGGCCGATCTGGTCGACGGCGGCGGCGGAGCGGTCGGGCCAGCGCAGGTCGTAGCCGTCGGCGGGACCGGTGTCGGAGTCGCGGCGGGTGAGCGTGCCGCCGCCGGGCAGGTCCGTCTCCCCCGGCGGCAGCACGCGGGCGGTGCCGTCGACGCGTACCTCGGTGTCGCCGTCGACCAGGGTGAGGGCGACCCGGTGCGCGCCGATCCGGAAGGCGACGGCGGTGTTGACCGACACCGTCCGCGAGTCGCCCATCGGGGCCTGCCGGGCCTGCACCGCCAGCGGGTCGCCCGAGGTCGACTCGACGAGCACGAACTCGCCGACGGCCTGGAAGTCGTAGTAGTGCCTGTCGAAGGTGACCAGGTGCGGGTCGCCGTTGCTGCCACCGCAGTCGGCCCCGTCCTCGCAGAGCTTCACCGGCCCCTTCGGCGGCGGGGTCTTCTTCGCGGGTTTCCGGCACTCGTCGAAGCTCTTCGGCAGCGGCTTGCCGTCGTACTCGGTGCGCGGTGGCAGGCCCTTGGCCGCCCGGTACCTGTTCTCGGCCAGGGTCGCCTTGACCTCGGCGCTCTTGATCCCGGTGGCGCCGCAGTCGCCCTTGGGCACGGCGTCGCGGGAGATGTCGTCGGAGTGGTTCAGCTCGTGGTACAGCGCCGCGCACGGGTCCCGGGCGATCCCGTCGCCGTACGGGTCGACCGAGGTCGGGTTCCAGGTCACCGTGGACGAGCCCTTGCCGTCCTTGCTGTCCGGGGTCTCGAAGGAGCCCGACCCGCCGGGGGTGGGGATGATCCGCACCCGGGGTGACTTCGGGTCCTTGAGCCGGGGCAGGATGCCCGCCGGGTCACCGCCGGCCGCCGCGAACCCCTGTAGGCAGCCGTCGACCGCCGCCTGGAAGTCGACACCGCTGACCGGAACCCCGGAACTCGGGTCGACCTGGTAGTCGGCCCGCGCCGGCCGTCCGGTCCCGCCGACGCCGGCCCCGACGCCGACGAGCAGCAGCGCCATCACGGCAGCGGCCGGGCGACGGCGACCACGCCGCAGGAGCAGGACCGCCAGCGCACCGACGACGACCAGTAGCAGCACCACCCCGCCGCCGAGCAGCCAACGCCACCGTCCAGGGACGGTCGGGGTGCCGTCGCCGACGGTGAAGCTGGTGGTCCGCAGCGCCGTCGCACCCGGGCACGGGTTGTCGAGCCCGGTCACCGGCAGCACGGTGTAACCCGCCGTCACCTCGTAGCGGCCGGCTGCCCCGACCGGCCACCGGGTGTCCAGCCCACCGCCGTCCGGGGTCGCCGCCACCGACCTCAGCACCACGGCTCCGGCATCGGTCCCCTCGTGCACCCGGATGCTCACCAGCGACACCGTCACGCTCGCCCCGGGCTCCACGGTCGACGTGCCGGCGGTGGCGGCCGCGCCGATGCCGTCGCCGTAGAAGCTGCGGCCCAGGGCCGGGACCAGTTCCTGCCCGTCCCGGCGGACCGAGGTCACCTGCACCGTGCCCTCGGCCGCCGTGGCCAGCCCGCAGGCCGCGCCGGTGGCGTTGTCGACCGTGAGCGTCAACCGGATGGCCTCGCCCGGCGCGTACCGCGCAGCGGCGGTCCGCAGGTCCAGCCCGAGGCCCCCACCGGCCGGCGCGGCGTAGGCCGGCACCGGCCCCGCCGCCATCGCCGCCACGAGGACCGCGAGCCCACCGACGAGTCGCACGATCATCTTCATGGCCGGCACTCTAGGACCGGGATTCCCGGTATTCCCGCGACTGTCGTCCATCGGTCGCCGCCGCCACGGCCTCCCGGTACGGGGGGCGGCCGTCGCCGACTTCCGCCGGCCACCCCCCTGTGACCGACGGTTACCCGGTGACGACCTCACGCAGCCGGGCGGCGAAGCCGGCCGGGTCGTCGGCGAAGCCGAGGTGCCCGCCGGGGAACATGGTGGGCGGCGCCCCCAGGGCGGCGGCCAGCGCCCGGGAGCTGCGGTCGCACAGCTCCCCGCCCGACTCCTCGCCCAGGCCGACCAGCACCCGGGTCGGGCCGTCGCGCAGCGCGGCGACGTCCGGTGCGAAGCGGGTCGTGCCCCGCAGGGTGTGCAGGTACTGGTAGCTCTCGTCGGCGGCGTCCTGCGGGTCCGGTTCGTGGCCGAACATGCCCTGGATCATCTCCTCCGGCATGGTGATGTTCGCGTTGGCGAGGAACTTCCGCCAGGCGCCCAGCCGGTCGCCGCGCCGGTAGGTCTCGACCATGTCGTCCTCCCGGGCGAGGAGTTCGGCGCGGTCGTCGAGCAGGAGCAGCAGCGGCGGTTCGTGGGCGATCACGGTGTGCGCCGCCTGCGGGTGGGTCTGGGCGAGCGCCAGCACGGTGACCGCGCCGCCGCTGGAGCCGAGCACCGTCGCCGGGCCGGCGTCCAGGTGGGCCAGCAGCCGGGCCAGGTCGTCGGCGCGCAGCTCGGGGGTGGAGTCCTGCTCGGGGTCGTGCAGCCGGCTGTGGCGGATGCCACGCGGGTCGGTGGTGAGCACGGTGTGGTCGGTGGCGAGCAGGTCGGCCAGGGGCGCGAAGGTGCGCGCGTCCATCGGCGCGGCGACCAGCGCCACCAGGGGGCCCCGGCCGCGTACCTCGAAGTACAGGGTGCCGTCGGGGACGGCCAGGGTGGCGGTGGTCACCGGCACGGTGGTGGGAGTGCTCATCTCGGGTCCTCCGGAGGTTCAGGTGCGAGGCCTACCCGGTACAGACTCCCCGCGAGCTGCAGAATCGTCGGTCGTGAGCATTATTCTCGCCGGCATGGCGGCCGACGACCACGACGTGACCCTGACCCGGGCCCGGGGCGGGGACGACCTCGCGTTCACCACGTTGGTCGCACCGCTGCGACCGGGGCTGCACGCACACTGCTACCGGATGCTCGGCTCCCCGCACGACGCCGACGACGCGGTCCAGGAGGCGCTGCTGCGGGCCTGGCGGGCACTGCCCCGCTTCGAGGGGCGCAGTTCGCTGCGCACCTGGCTCTACGCCGTCGCCACCCGCACCTGCCTCGACGTTGCCGCCGGGCGGGGCCGGCGGGCATTGCCCGTCGACCTGGGGCCGGCCAGCGCACACGCCGTGCCGGACAGCGCCGCCGCCGGGCACGTCCGGTGGCTCGGCCCGTATCCCGATGCCGCCCTGGCCGCCGGTCCGGCCGCCCCCGACGCCCGGTACGAGCTACGGGAGGCCGTCGAGCTGGCCTTCGTGGCCGCGCTGCAACACCTGCCCGGCAACCAGCGCGCCGCCCTGCTGCTGTTCGACGTGCTCGGCTTCACCGCCGCCGAGATCGCCGCCATGATGGGCACCTCCACCGGCTCGGTCAACTCCGCCCTGGCGCGCGCCCGCCGGGTCGTCGCCGAACGGACGCCGACCCGCAGCCAGCAGCGGACCCTGCGCACGCTCGGTGACACCCGACTGCGGGAGATCGTCGCCGGCTACGCCACCGCCCTGGAGAACGGCGACGCCGACGCCCTGGTCGCCCTGCTCACCGAGGACGTCACCTGGTCGATGCCACCGCTGCCGCACTGGTACGCCGGCCGCGACGCGGTGCTCGACTTCGCGCAGGCGGTGCCGTTGACCACCTGCGGCAGTTGGCGGCACGAGCCGGTGACGGCCAACGGCCAGCCGGCGGTGGCCCACTACCTGCGCCGCGACGGCACCGGCCCGTACCTGCCCTGGTCGCTCACCGTGCTGACGGTGCGTGACGGCCGGATCGCCCAGCTCACCTCGTTCCTCGACGGCACGCTGTTCCCGGCGTTCGGCCTGCCGACCACCCGCTGACGGTGGCCCGGCCGGTGGGCGTCGCGCACGCCCACCGGCCGAGACGCGCCGGTGTTCAGGCCAACGGCGTGGTCAGGGTGTACGAGGCGTCGCCGGCGAAGGTGCTGCCGGCGGCGTACGGGTCGACCCGCAGCACGTAGTCGTAGTGCCGCAGGTAGCGCCCCGGATGGTTCCACGACTCGAAGGAGTAGCTGCCGCCCCCGGCCAGCCCGGCACGGCTGCAGAAGGTGGCGTCCCCGGCGAAGACGGCGCTGCCGTCGTTGCCGGCCAGCCGGATCGAAAAGTCCCAGTGCCGCAGGTAGGAGCCGTTGACCGCGCGGAACGAGTAGCAGGAGGCGTTGGCGAGCCCGGCGACGATCTGGAAGGTGGCGTCCTGCCGGTCGGCGAGCGCGCTGCCGCTGTTGAGCACGTCGATGCGGGCGAGGTTGTCGCGGTGGCGGACGTACCGGTCGGGGAAGTTCGCCGAGCGCAGCGAACGGTTCCCGGTGGGCGGCGCGGAGGTGTCGCCGACGCTCTCCCGCAGCACCGTGAAGTGCCGCACCGTGCCGGACAGGCCGGCCAGCTCGGTCTTGCCGGTGAAGCCGTACAGGTCGCTGCTGTCGGCGGAGTAGTAGCGGCCGGCACCGTACTGGTCGAAGTAGATGCGCCACCGGTTGTCGGGCAACCGGACCAGGGCGGGGCCTTCGAGGCCGGCGCCCCAACCGGCCCAGTTGCCGGTGCCGACCCAGCTCCACGGGCCGGTCAGCGCGCTGGCGGTGGCGTGCTCGATGTACTTGGTGGTCTCGTTCTTGGTGAAGTTGTGGTAGGTGCCGCCGACCTTGACGATGAAGCTGTCGATGTGGTTCGTGCCGATGCCGGTGAGCGCGGCCGGCGCGCTCCACGCCGTCAGCGCCGCGTTCGTCGCGGTGATCCGGTACGGCTGGAACTGCCCTGCCGTGCCGGTCTGGGACACCGACACCACGATGTGCACGCTGCCGTCGCTGTCGACGAACCACTCGGGCGCCCAGGTGCTGCCGTTGGCCGGGGCGACGGAGATGGTGACGTTGCGCTGGAACGTCCAGCTCAGGTAGTCGGCGCTGCGGGCGATGCCGATGGTGTTGCCGGTCCAGCCGGTGGTGTAGACGAGGTAGTAGTAGCCGTCGGTGTGCCGGATGACGCTGGGGTCGCGGACCAGCCCGGACGGCGGGGTGTAGGCGTTGGCCCGCTGGAGGGTGAACCGGGTGGCGTCGGCCGAGTCGTAGACGTACATGTTGGATTCGCTGCTGTTGGTGAACGCGGTCATCAGGTAGTGCGGGACCGGCCCGGCGGCGTTGGCCCGCGCGGGCGCGGCGACCAGCAGGCCCCCGAGCACGCAGAGCACCACCGCCAGCGCGGTTTGACGGAGACGTCCCATCGACACACCCTTCCCATTAAATCGATGAACGTCATTCTGCACTGTTGCCGGGGCTTTTCGTAGGTGTTGCGCCCGACGGCGGAGTCCGGACCTCGCGCGACGGCCCGGCCCGGCATGGGCCGGCGTCAGCGGCCGACGTAGGCCGCGAGGTGTTCGCCGGTGAGCGTGGAGCGGGCGGCGACCAGGTCGGCGGGGGTGCCCTCGAAGACGATCCGTCCGCCGTCGTGGCCCGCGCCGGGGCCGAGGTCGACGATCCAGTCGGCGTGCGCCATCACCGCCTGGTGGTGTTCGACGACGATGACCGAGGTGCCGGCGTCGACCAGCCGGTCGAGCAGGCCGAGCAGTTGTGCCACGTCGGCGAGGTGCAGCCCGGTGGTCGGCTCGTCGAGGACGTAGACACCGCCCCGGTCGGCCATCCGGGTGGCCAGCTTCAACCGCTGCCGCTCGCCGCCGGAGAGCGTGGTCAGCGGCTGACCGAGACGCAGGTAGCCGAGCCCGACGTCGGCCAGCCGGCCGAGGACGGCGCTCGCCGCCGGGGTACGCGCCGGACCCGCGCCGAAGAACTCCGCCGCCTCGGTCACCGACATCGCGAGCACCTCGCTGATGTCCCGACCGCCGAGGTGGTACGCCAGCACGGCGGCCTGGAACCGCCTTCCCTCGCACTCCTCGCAGACGGTGGCGACCCCGGCCATCATCGCCAGGTCGGTGTAGACGACACCGGCACCGTTGCAGCCGGGGCAGGCCCCCTCGGAGTTGGCGCTGAACAGCGCCGGCTTCACCCCGTTGGCCTTCGCGAACGCCTTGCGGATCGGGTCGAGCAGCCCGGTGTACGTCGCCGGGTTGCTCCGCCGCGACCCCCGGATCGCCCCCTGGTCGATCGCGACCACCCCGTCGCGCCCCGACACCGAGCCGTGGACCAGGGAACTCTTGCCCGACCCGGCCACTCCGGTGACCACCACCAGCACTCCCAGCGGAATGTCGACGTCGACGTCGCGCAGGTTGTGCGTGTCCGCGCCGCGCACCTGGAGCACGCCCGACGGGGTGCGCACCGTCGGCTTCAGCGCGGTCCGGTCGTCCAGGTGCCGCCCGGTCAGGGTGCCGCTGGCGCGCAGCCCGGCGACGGTGCCGGTGAAGACCACCTCGCCACCTGCCGAGCCGGCACCCGGGCCGAGGTCGACGACGTGGTCGGCGACGGCCACCACCTCCGGCTTGTGCTCCACCACCAGCACCGTGTTGCCCTTGTCCCGCAACCGCAGCAGCAGGCTGTTCATCCGCTGGATGTCGTGCGGGTGCAGCCCGACGGTGGGCTCGTCGAAGACGTAGGTGACGTCGGTCAGCGAGGATCCGAGGTGACGGATCATCTTGGTCCGTTGCGCCTCCCCACCGGACAGGGTGCCCGTCGGCCGGTCCAGCGACAGGTAGCCCAACCCGATCTCCTCGAACGAGTCGAGGAGCCGTTGCAGGCCGGTGAGCAGCGGGGCCACCGAGGGCTCGGCGAGGCCCCGTACCCAGTCGGCGAGGTCGCTTATCTGCATCGCGCAGACGTCGGCGATGTTCCGCCCGTCGATCTTCGACGACCGGGCCTCCGGGCCCAGCCGGGTGCCGGCGCACTCGGGGCAGGTCGTGAAGGTCACCGCGCGCTCCACGAACGCCCGGATGTGCGGTTGCAGGGTGTCGACGTCCTTGGCCAGGAACGACTTCCGGATCTGCGGGATCAACCCGGCGTACGTCAGGTTGATGCCGTCGACCTTGATCTTGGTGGGTTCCCGGTACAGCAGATCGTGCAACTCGGTCTTCGTGTACCGGCGGATCGGCTTGTCCGGATCGAAGTAGCCGCAGCCCCGGAAGATCCGCCCGTACCAGCCCTCCATGCTGTAGCCGGGGATGGTCAGCGCGTCCTCGTTGAGCGACCGGGTGTCGTCGTAGAGCGCCGACAGGTCGATGTCGGTGACCGCGCCCATCCCCTCGCAGCCCGGACACATCCCACCGAGCCGGTGGAAGGTCGCCTTCTCGGTCTTCGTCCGCCCGGCGCCCCGCTCGACGGTGATCGCCCCACTGGCCCGCACCGAGGGAACGTTGAACGAGTACGCGTTGGGCGGGCCGATGTGCGGCTGCCCCAACCGGCTGAACAGGATGCGCAGCATGGCGGTGGCGTCGGTGGCGGTGCCCACCGTGGAGCGGGCGTTCGCCCCCATCCGCTCCTGGTCCACGATGATCGCCGTGGTCAACCCGTCGAGCACGTCCACCTCGGGCCGGGCCGACGTCGGCATGAAGCCCTGCACGAAGGCGCTGTAGGTCTCGTTGATCAACCGCTGCGACTCGGCGGCGATCGTGCCGAACACCAGCGAACTCTTGCCCGAGCCGGAGACCCCGGTGAACACGGTCAACCGGCGCTTCGGCAGCTCGATGCTGATGTCACGCAGGTTGTTCACCCGCGCGCCCTGCACCCTGATCAGATCGTGGCTGTCGGCAGCGTACGGCCCGGCTGAGCGGTCGTCCGTGCTCATCGCGTCTCTCCAAACCATCGGACGGGCCACTGCGGCGCAATGGGCGATCGCGCAATGGGCGATCATAGCCGGCGCGACGCCCCTGAGCTGGCCGCTCAGTCCAGGATCGCCGTCGCCTCGACCTCGACGAGGACGGCGGGCCCGAACAGGTGGTCGACGCCGGCGGCAGCGGCCGCGGCGCGCAGGTCACCCAGCCGCTCCCCGCCAGCCGAACCGCGCGGGCAACTGAGCGCCAACTCGACCGCCGTCGGGCGTCGACACGCTTCGCGACCGACCGATGTCACCGATATCGCGCCTTGCGCCCGCACCACACCCCTTCGGTGGCATTTACACGGCAAACGATTAACGAATTGAGTCAGGTCTACTCACGCGAGGCCCGGCGGCACGGAAGAACCAGTCGGGCCACCCGCATACCCCTCCGCCCCAGACAATTACCACCAGTTCGCCACACGCCCGATTCAACAGCACACCACGCACCCGGCCACCATCTGCCGGAACAGCTTGAATTTCGTCGTTGTCCCGGCGCGCCGGGACCCGCCACACCCCCACTGAACAGCAACTACTCCCACCCATGCTTCATGGCCGACCCAGCGGAGCAGCTCCGGGCCCGGCCGTACCGGCCGGTATCCATTGCGTTTCCGAAAATGGCAGCGATAACCTACGGGTCCGATCGCACACCCCGGGCCCATTCCTCGGGCCCACTGATAGGAGATGACGTGCTCAGACGCGTTGCAACCGTCGGAATCACCCTGCTGGCCTGCCTTGTGGGCACCGGCGCGATGGCCATGCCGACGTACGCCTCGGAACCTGAGTGTTCCCTCAATTGCGACGGTGGCGGCAGCGGTGGCGACCCCGTCCCGCCCCCGCCCACGTCTCCACCGGCACCCGCGTACAACCTGCAGGGCGTCATCCAACTGGAGAGCGTCGGCCACGAGGGAACCTGGCCGCTACGCGTCGGCGGGATCAAGGTCCGCGGATACTCGCGGCTCGCCACCTGGGGCAACGACCGGGTGGACGCCAACTACATAAACGTCCGCTGCTCGGCCACCGTGCTCGCCTATGCCACCAACGACTACGACTCCGAGAACAACGGGGCGCTCGTCGACGTGACCTTCTGGTCTCCGACCGTCCCGGTCACCGGCGTCCCCGTCCAGTCCCGCACCGCCACGGTCCACTGCATCCACCACGCCGAGAAGAACGGCGTCAGCTACGACACCACCAGCACCGCCCAGTTCGTCATCCCCGAGTGACGCGCGGTGGGGCGGCCCGTGGACGAGGTTGCCCCACCGCCTCGATCGTCTCGATGCCGTCGCGGCGGATCTCGGCCGGGCCGGTGGAGCGGTTCAGCCCGATCAGGTCCACCCTCAGCGGCTCGATGGCCGCCAGCCCAGCCCCGACCTCGCTGCCCACCAGGGTTCCAGGGTGGTGCGAGGAGCCTTCCGTCGGCCGCGCCCGCGCCCGTCCCCCTATGCGCCGATCCCCTCACCGTGCCGTTCGTCCCGCTTCGCGGGCGCGGTGGGCGGACGGACCGGCGCGGCCGACGGGCCGTGCGTCGCGCCGGGACGTAGGCTGGCGGACGTGAAGGACATCAGGGACGCCACCGTGCACGGCGGGCGGGTGACCGGGCCGACCCCCGGCGCCGTCGGCGACGAGCGGGGCGAGGTGACGGCGTGACCGAGTTCGACGGGCTGCCGGTGCTGCGTTCCCCGGTGGCGATCGCCGCCTTCGAGGGCTGGAACGACGCCGCGGACGCCTCCACCGCCGCCGTGGAACACCTGGAACAGGTCTGGCAGGCCCGGGAGATCACCGAGATCGACCCGGAGGAGTTCTACGACTTCCAGGTGAGCCGCCCGACCATCACCATGTCCGACGGCGAGACCCGCCGGGTGGAGTGGCCCACCACGAAGTTCATGGTGGCCAGCCCCGAGGGCACCGAGCGCGACGTGGTGCTCATCCGGGGCATCGAGCCGAGCATGCGCTGGCGCACCTTCTGCCAGCAGGTGCTGGAGATCTGCCACAGCCTGGAGGTGGAGCGGGTGGTGCTGCTCGGCGCGTTGCTGGCCGACGTGCCGTACACCCGGCCGTTGCCGATCAGCGGCAGTGCCTCCGACGCCCAGGCCGCCCAGCGTTACCAGCTCACCCCCACCCGTTACGACGGCCCCACCGGCATCGTCGGGGTGCTCCAGGACGCCTGCACCCGGGCCGAGGTCGACGCGGTGTCGTTCTGGGTGCACGTGCCGCACTACGCCAACAACCCGCCCTGCCCGAAGGCCACCCTCGCCCTGCTGCACCGGGTCGAGGACGTGCTCGACCTGCCGGTGCCGATGGCCGACCTGGCCGAGGAGGCCGCCGAGTGGGAGCAGCGGGTCCGCAGCGCCGCCGAGCAGGATGCCGAGCTGGGTGAGTACGTCCGCGAGCTGGAGGAACGGGTCGGCGACGCGGGCATCACCCCGCTGACCGGTGACGAGATCGCCCAGGAGTTCGAGAAGTACCTGCGCCGTCGGGGTGGCTCGGCCGGCCCCACCGCCGGCTCCTGGTAGCAGCCCCGCACACCCGACCCGTCACCGTCGAGCCGACAGCGATGCTCTGTCGGCTCGACGGTCGCGTCCGGCCGGCGACCGCCAGTGATTCGTGCGGGCCGTTCGCGTGTCCGGGGTGGCGCGGTCACGGCCTCTAGGGCATCCTAGGAACCTAGCTGTCAGGAGGAGGCGGGCGTGCAGATCAACCCGGGAGCCGCCGAGTTCCCGCACCGGCAGATCGCTGCGCAGCTCAAGGCCCAGGTGCGTCGGGGCGACTGGGGGCCGGGCGAGCGGCTGCCGTCCATCCCGGCCATCGCCGAGATGTTCGGCGTGGCGAAACAGACCGTGCAGCGCGCCGTCGACCAGCTGCGGGTCGAGGGCGTCCTGATCACCAAACCCGGCTCCGGTACGTACGTCCGGGGCACCCGGCGGCGACTCAACCGGCTCTCCAGGGGCCGGTACGGCGGCTTCCGGGGCTACCACGCCGACCTCGCCGCCCGGTACCGTCAGCAGCTCGTATCGGTCGGTAGGGCGCCCGCCCCACCCGAGGTGGCCGACGCGTTCGGCGTCGCCGACGGCACCGAGCTGCTCTGCCGTCGGCACCTGGTGCGCACCGACGAGTCACCGGTGGAGGTGGGTGCCTCCTGGTTCCTGCCCAGGGACACCGCCGGCACCTCGCTGGAACGGGCCGAGGCGTTCGGCCGACCGCTCTACCAGGAGGCCGAGGAGGCCACCGGCCGGCGGTACGCCACCGCCGCCGACACCATCAGCGCCCGCCAACCCAGCCGGGAGGAGGCGGAGACCCTCCAGATCCGCCCGGACACGCCGGTGCTGCACCTGCTGCACGTCGCCTACGACGCCCACCGCAAGCCGATCGAGGTCGCCCAGGCCACCTGGCCCGGCCCGATGACCACGCTCACCGAGGAGTACCAGGTGCCCGCCCCCACGCCGGACCCCGACCCCGACCCCGGCCTGGTCCTCGGCTGACTGCCCACCCCAGCAACCGGATGCCCTCATGATCCAATTGCCGTTTCGCGCAGTGTGGACGGCGTGTCGTCGTTAGAACGGCTATTGGATCATGGTTCATGGCGGCGGGAGGACGGGAGCACCTACCGAACGGGGTGCTCCAGCGGGAGCAACCGGGGTGGAAGCGCATACGTCAGGTGCTCGCGGTGGCCACTATGACGGTCGCGCCGAGCGCGACGACGACCAGCGAGGCGACCACCCCCAGCGCGTCGGCGACCCGTACGGGGACGGTGGCGCCCAGGGCCGCGCCGATCGCCGCGAGCGCGGTCTGCCAGAGCAGTGAGGCGAGGCCGGTGGCGACGACGAACACGGTGGGCCCGATCCAGCTGCCCGCCGACGTGGTCACCACCCCGGCCAGCGCGAAGAAGTAGACCAGGGTCAACGGGTTGATCGCGGTGAGAACCACGAACCGGGCGTAGACCGATCGATACCGGGGCGTCGATCGGGGACTGCCCACCCCCGGACGACCCACGTCGGTGCTCACCGCGCCGGGCCCAGCCGCCGCAGCATCGGCCGCAACCGGACCAGCGGTGACAGGTCCACCTACCCCAGGACCACCTGAACCAGAACCGGCAGGGGCCAACTCCACCCAAGCAGGCTCCACCGAAGCAGGACCAGTCGAAGCAGGAGCAGCCGCAGCAGGGCCAGCAGCAGGCGGGGCGGGCGGGGCGGAGCCGGCCTTCGTCGGGCGCGCCGCGGCAGGCGAGCGCCGCAGAGCGACCAGTTGATAGCAGCCCAGCACGATGACCACCGCCCCGGACAGATAGCGGGGAGTGTCCCCCCACGAGGCGATCACCGGCGAGAGCGCGGCCCCGGCCAGGAGCGCGCCGAGGCAGTAGAGGGTGTCGACGGTGGCGACCCCGGTGGCGGCGGCCAGCCCGCTGCGGTAACCACGCAGCATTCCCTCCCGCAGGATCAGCACCCCGATCGCTCCCAGGGGCATCGCCACCCCCAGCCCGGCGGCGCATCCCGCAACGGCAAGAACCACGAGGTCATCACGCATGAGCCGAGTCTGGGTGACCACAACGAGGGTGACCGAGGAAAATGCGGTGTCAGGCTAGGATTCTCGGTGTGGACCGGCTGGACGAGCAGATTCTCGGCATCTTGACGGACAATGCGCGGTGTTCGTTCAGTGAGATCGGCCGACAGATCGGCCTGAGCACGAATGCCGCCGCCGCCCGGGTCCGTCGGTTGGAAGACGACGGCATCATTCTCGGCTACACCGTGGTCACCGGCCAGGACGCGCCGGAGCTTCGGGGTGGACTGGAGGTCTTCATCGACGTACGTCTCGACGGCGGCACCGACTACGAGACGTTCGTCGCCGCCATCGCCCCGATCGAGCAGATCATCGACGCGGTGCACATGACCGGACCGTACGACTACCTGCTGCGAGCCCGGCTCCGGGACACCGCCGCCCTGGATTCGCTCCTGCGTCGGCTCAAGAAGAGCTGTGGCGTGGTGCAGACCCAGACCCGTGTCGCGCTGCGCCAGCCCGCTCCACGGTGGAAGGAACGGTGAACACCCCTCGGGGTGCGGCAGACCGGCCCGCCGGCACCCGCGCAGACCGATCGGTGAAGCACGCCCACCGCCCCGATCGCCCGTCGGTCCGCACCGTCAACGGCGGAGGGTCGGATCAGCAGTCACCACCACTGCCGCCGACGACAGCTCATCACCTGCGCAGGGGACAGGCCAGCCTCCGGTCGGACCGGTCGGGGCGGCAGGCACCGTCAGAGGCTGATGCCGAGCAGGGCGTCGAGGGTGGTGGCGAAGAGGGCGGGGGCCTGCGGGTCGTCACCGGTACCGGCGAGGGCCGCGTCCGCCCAGTCGTCGGCCAGGGCCAGGGTGCCCGGGGTGTCGAGGTCGTCGCCGAGGCGCTCGCGTACCCCGGCGAGGAAGGCCGCGCCGGACGGCCCGGACGGGGCGGTGGCGGCCCGCCGCCACCGGTCCAGCCGCTGGTGGGCGGCGTCCAGCACGTCGTCGGTCCAGGCGCGGTCGGCGCGGTAGTGGCCGGAGATCAGGCCGAGCCGGACGGCCATCGGATCGACCCGGTCGGCGCGCAGCCGGGAGACGAAGACCAGGTTGCCCTTGGACTTCGACATCTTCTCGCCGTCCAGGCCGATCATGCCGGCGTGCACGTAGTGGTCGGCGAAGGGCGCCTCGCCGGTGAGCCGCTCGGCGTGCGCGGCGGAGCACTCGTGGTGCGGGAAGATCAGGTCGTTGCCGCCGCCCTGCACGTCGAGCCGGTCGCCGAGCAGGTTCAGCGCGATCACCGTGCACTCGATGTGCCAGCCGGGTCGACCGGCCCCCAACTCACCGCCCGGCCAGGACGGCTCGCCGTCGCGGGCGCCGCGCCACAGCAGCGGGTCGAGCGGGTCGCGCTTGCCGGCCCGGTCCGGGTCGCCGCCGCGCTCCGGGAAGATCTCCAGCATCTGTTCCCGGGTCAGATTCGACTCGTAGCCGAACGCCGGGGCGGCGGCGACGTCGAAGTAGACGTCGCCGGTGCCGTCGTCCAGGCGGTACGCGGCACCGTCCTTGAGTAGCTCCTGGACCCGGTCGGCGATGTCCGGGATGGACTCCACCGCCCCGACGTAGTGCGCGGGGGGGATGATCCGCAGCGCCTCCATGTCCTCCCGGAACAGCGCCGTCTCCCGCATCGCCAGGACCTTCCAGTCCTCCCCGTCACGCTCGGCCCGTTCCAGCAGCGGGTCGTCGATGTCGGTGACGTTCTGCACGTACCGGACGGTCAGCCCGGCGTCGCGCCACATCCGCTGCACCAGGTCGAACGTGATCATGGTGGCGGCGTGCCCCAGGTGGGTGGCGTCGTACGGGGTGATGCCGCAGACGTACATGGTGGCGGGGCCGGTGGGCCGGCTCGGGTGGACACCGCGCCGCGCCGAGTCGTACAAGCTCAGTGGCCCGCCGTCACCCGGCAGCCGTGGCACCTCGTGTCCCGCCCAAGACTCCATGACCGTCAGCCTAACGAGCCGTCCGGCCACCCGGAGGGAGCGCCCGAGTGATCAACGTGACAGCGACTCAGATGGGCGGCCACGGCATCGCCGGCCACTCCTGCGGCGGCAACGGATAACGGCCTGCTGTCCTGAGCCGCTCCACCCGGGCGCACAGTTCGGCGATCTCGCCGAGGGTCAGGTGCGCGCCCAGCTCCTCGCCCAGCTCACCGGCGAGCTGCCCGGCGAGGGCGTCGAGCACCTGCACCGCGTCCGCGGGGAGCTCCCGACCGGCCCAGCCCCAGAGCACGGTCCGCAGCTTCTCCTCGACGTGGAAGCAGACCCCGTGATCCACCCCGTAGACCCGGTCGTCCGCGCCGACAAGCACGTGACCGCCCTTGCGGTCGGCGTTGTTGAGCACCGCGTCCAGCACCGCCAGCCGGGCCAACCGGGGATCGTCCGCGTGTGCCAGGGCGTACGCGGCACCGTCGTCGTCCCGGGCGGCGGCGACCGGGAACCACCGTGGCGGCACCGCCTCTGCCGGCACGAACCCGACGAGCGGTTCGGCGTCGTCCGGCTCGTCGATCCAGAGCTGGCACGACCCCGGCCCGAGCGGCCCATCCCGCAGCACCGTCGGCGGGACCAGGTCCCAGCCGGTGGCCCGGGAGACCAGGTAGGCGGAGACCTCCCGGCCGGCGAGGGTGCCGTCGGGGAAGTCCCAGAGCGGGCGCTCACCGCGCACCGGCTTGTAGACGCACCGGGCCGTCCGGCCGTCCAGGGTCAGCATCGCGCGGACAGTGGTGTTGGAGGCGTCGACCAGCCGACCCTCCAACACCAGTTCACCGTCGCACAGCAGCCGGAGCGCGGCGCTGGCGTCCTGGCGCTGCACCTCCGACGAGGTCACCGGTGGTAGCCGTTGTGCCGGGGGCAGAGGTGCCCGGCCGGGTCGAGCGGCTGACCGCAGAGGGGGCAGGGCGGGCGGCCGGCGTTGACCACCCGACGGGCCCGCTCGATGAACTCGCGGGTCGCCTCCGGCGTCAACCGCACCCGCAACCGGTCGAGATCCTCGTCCGGCTCCTCGTCGTCGTCGTCCTCGTCGTCGTCGTCGTCCAGCTCGACCTCGGCCTCCGCCTCGCCGGCGGCGATCGCCTCGATCACCACGGTGACGGAGTCCACGTCGAAGGCGAGCCCGAGGGTGCCGACCCGGAACTCCTCGTCGACCGGGTTGTCCAACGGGTCGTTGTCGCCGACGGCTGCGGGCGCCTCGGGCAGCTCGACACCGAACCTGCGCTGCGCCTCGGAGAGCAGCTCTTCCAGCTTCTCGGCGAGCAGGGACACCTGCACCTTCTCCAGCGCGACGCTGACCAGCCGGCCGCCGCCGCGGGCCTGGAGGAAGAACGCGCGCTCCCCGGGCGCCCCGACCGTCCCGGCGACGAACCGCTCCGGCGGCTCGAAGGCGTGCACCTGGTGGGTCATACCCACGACCCTATCCGGAGCGTGGAACCGTCGCGCAAGGCACCGACGCCGAATCAGCCGAGGGCGAAACCGCCCGGCCCGCGCGGCGGCGGGCGGCCCGGCTCACCCGGCGCTTCCCCCACCCCCGCCGACGGCCGCGTCGGAGTCGACCGGCCGGGTGGCACGACGCCGCCGCTTGGCCGGCGGGGGCACCAGAGCGGCCAGGTCACCACCGGTGTCGTTGAGCCGGACCAGGAACGGCCGCAGCGGGGTGTAGCGGATCGCGGTGACCGAGGCCGGATCGGCCACGATGCGTTGGAACAGGTCGAGATGCACCCCCAGGGCATCGGCCACGATGGCTTTGATCACATCGCCGTGGCTGCACGCCAGCCAGACCGCCTCCGGCCCGTGCGTGGCGGTGATCCGGGCGTCCCAGGCACGCACCGCGGCGACCGCGCGGGCCGACATCTGCGCCATCGACTCGCCGTCGGGGAAGACCGCGGCGCTGGGATGCTGCTGCACCACCGGCCAGAGCGGCTCCTTGGCCAGCTTCTTCAGCGACTGCCCCTCCCAGGAGCCGTAGCCGCACTCGATCAGCCCCTCCTCGACCACCGGCTCGGCCTGCGGCAGCGCCAGCTCTAGGGTCTGCCGGCAGCGGATCAGCGGGCTGGTCACCACCGCCGCCAGCGGCAGGCCGCGCAGCCGCTGGCCGACCGCGCCCGCCTGGGCCCGGCCGGTGTCGTCCAGCTCGACCGGTTGCCGGCCGGCCAGTCCGCCGTCGGCGTTCGCGGTCGTCCGGCCGTGTCGCAGAAGCAGAAGGGTCGCCACGCCCCCACCCTAGGCGCAGCCGGGGCGGCGACGGCCCCCGACACCTGTGGTGGCGTCGGGGGCCATCGGTCGGCGTCGGGTCAGGTGGCGCTGATCGTGCCGGTGAGCAGCAACGCCAGCACCAAGGTGCCGAGCGCCACCCGGTAGAGCACGAAGACGTACAGGGTGTGGTGTGCCACGTACCGCAGCAGCCAGGCGATGGCCGCGTAGCCGACCCCGAAGGCGATGATGGTGGCCACCACCATCTGCGCCACCGAGGGCACCGAGGTGCCCGGCGCGGCCGGCTCGAAGACGTCCCCGACGCTGAAGATGCCGGACATCACCACCGCCGGGATGGCCAGCAGGAACGAGTACCGGGCGGCGGCCTCCCGGGTGAGGTTGAGCAGCAGCCCCGCGGTGAGCGTGCCGCCGGAGCGGGACACCCCGGGGACCAGCGCCATCGCCTGGGCGAAGCCCATCACCACACCGTCACGCATCCGGAAGTTCGCCAGGGTACGGGTCTGCCGACCCCAGTACTCGGCGAAGGCCAGCACGAAGGCGAAGACGATGAGCGTGGTGGAGACCACCCACAGGTTGCGTCCGGCGGTGCGGATCTGGTCCTTGAACAGGAAACCGAGCAGCCCGATCGGGATCGAGCCGACGATCACGTACCAGCCCATCCGGTAGTCGAGGCTGGAGCGCACCGAGGAGTCCCTGATGCCGACCAGCCAGGTACGGGTGATCCGCCAGATGTCCTTGGCGAAGTAGATGAGGACGGCCGCCTCGGTGCCCAACTGGGTGACCGCGGTGAACGACGCGCCCGCGTCCCGGTCGAAGAAGATCGCCGAGGTGATCCGCAGATGCCCCGACGAACTGACCGGAAGAAACTCGGTGAGCCCCTGGACGATGCCCAGGACGATGGCCTCGACCCAGGTCACTCGCCGACTCCCGAGAGGTCGAGGGCCTCGGCGACGGTGCGCAGGGTCTGCACGCCGCTGTCCCGGTCGGCCACGAACAGGGTGACCGACAGGGTGGTCACCCCGGCTGCCGCGTACTCCCGCATCCGCTCGGCGATGCGTTCCTTCGGGCCGAGCAGCGAGGTCCGGTCGATGAACTCCATCGGCACCGCCGCCGCCGCGTCGCGCTGCTGGCGGGCCAGGTAGAGGTCCTGCACCTGGCGGGCGGCGTCGCCGTAGCCCATCCGGGTGGCCAACTGGTTGTAGAAGTTCTGCTGCCGGCTGCCCATGCCGCCGACGTACAGGGCGGCGTACCAGCGGACCAGCTCGGCGCAGGAGGCCACATCGTCGCCGACCACCACCGGCACCGACGGCACCACGTCGAAACCGGCCAGTTCTTTGCCCGCCCTGGCCCGACCGGCCCGCACCGAGGCGAGCTGCTCCTCGGCGAACTCCGGGGCGTAGAAGACGGCCAGCCAGCCGTCGGCGATCTCGCCGGCCAGCTCCAGGTTCTTCGGGCCGACCGCGGCCAGGTAGAGCGGGATGTGCGCGCGCGGCGGATGGAAGCCCAACCGCAGCGCCTTGCCGGGGCCGTCGGGCAACGGCAGGGTGTAGTGCTCGCCGTCGTAGGCGACCTCCTTGCGGGCCACCGCCAACCGCACGATGTCGACGTACTCGCGGGTGCGGGCGAGCGGTTTGGCGAACCGGACGCCGTGCCAGCCCTCGGAGACCTGCGGGCCGGAGACGCCGAGGCCGAGCCGGAACCGGCCACCGGAGAGCGCGTCGATGGTCGCCGCGGTCATCGCGGTCATCGCCGGGGTACGGGCGGGGATCTGCATCACCGCGCTACCCAGGTCGATCCGCTGCGTCTGGCCCGCCATCCAGGCGAGCATGCTCGGGGAGTCCGAGCCGTACGCCTCCGCCGCCCACACCACCGAGTAACCGAGGCGGTCCGCTTCCTGGGCAAGCGCCAGGTGGTCCGCCGGCGTACTCCACGCCGTCTGATATCCGAGGCTGAGCCCGAGTCGCACTGATCCTCCCCATCCCGCACCACAGGTCGCATCAGGTTACGCAATGCCGTCGGCCCCGCCGCCCACCGGCCACCGGGCCCCGGACACTGGGCGGGCTGCGCGGGTGGACGACGAGCGACCGGATCGGCGCGTGGAGTGCCCAACGAGCGACCCGGGGCGGTGGTGACGGTCGGATCGGCGACCCGACAGGCAGAGATGCCGGGAGCGAGGATATCGGTTGCGGCGGGTTCGAAATAAGGTTCACCCATGCAGCAACGACCGCTCGGCCGAAGCGGGCTGGCGGTTTCCCGGCTCGCGCTCGGCACCATGACCTGGGGCCGGGACACCGACGCCGACGACGCGGCGGCCCAGTTGAAGAGTTTCCTCGACGCGGGCGGAAACCTGGTCGACACCGCCGACGTGTTCGCCGACGGGGACGCCGAGTCGGTGCTCGGGTCGTTGCTGGGCACCCTGGTCCCCCGCGAGGACGTGCTGATCGCCACCAAGGCGGGCCTGCGTCCGGGCAGCGGCCGGCGACGGGACGGTTCGCGGGGGCATCTGCTGCGTACCCTGGACGGCTCGCTGCGCCGGCTCGGCACCGACCACGTGGACCTGTGGCAGGTGCACGGCTACGACCCGGAGACCCCACTGGACGAGACCCTCGCCGCGCTGGACCACGCGGTCGCGTCGGGTCGGGTCCGGTACGTCGGGGTGTCGAACTTCTCCGGCTGGCAGACCGCCCGCGCCGCCGCCTGGCAGGCGGCCTGGCCGGGGCGGGCCCCGGTGGTCGCCACCCAGATGGAGTACTCGCTGCTGGAGCGGGGGGTCGAACGGGAGGTGCTGCCGGCCTGCGCCGCGCTGGGCCTGGGCGTGCTGCCCTGGTCGCCCCTGGGGCGGGGGGTGCTGACCGGCAAGTACCGCAACGGCCGCCCGGCCGACTCCCGGGCCGCGTCGGCGCACTTCGAGCCGTTCGTCGCCACCTACCTGGAGCCGCGCTGCTCCAGCATCGTGGAGGCGGTGAGCATCGCCGCCGGCGGGTTGGGCGTGTCGCCGCTGGAGGTGGCGCTGGCCTGGATCCGGGACCGGCCGGGGGTGACGGCGCCGATCCTGGGCGCCCGCACGGTCGGCCAACTGCTCGGCGCGTTGCAGGTGGAACGGATGGTCCTACCGGAGGAGATCACCACCGCGCTGGACGACGTGTCCGCGGTCCCGGCCGGCTACCCCGAACGCGAAGGCTGACCCGCTCCTCCCCCCGCCCGCACGGACGCCGTCGTGACGCAGGCGCTGGCAGGTGCGTCGATCCGCGCCGCCCGCCCACGCCCGGTTGCCGGGTGGCGGTGCCCGCGACTGCCCTTCACACAAGGTGGCGGAACGCCCCAAAAGCGCACCGGAGCGCGTCAATTTCGCCGATCATCCTTTACCAACTGTCACACCCCCATAATTCGATCCACCCGCCCTTGGATGTTCCGTCCGAATAGGCGGCTTCGACTCCCCTGGCGCGCTTTTGGCCCAGCTTTCTCCGTCCAGTTTCCGGTGGTCCTGTCCGAAAAGGGATTCCCGCCGTCGCGGGTAATCCGATCGGATCCCGGCAAACATTGTGGCGAACCAATGACGATGCTCTAATGATTGCGGCGTGAGCGACCCCCGCCGCGTCGTTTCTCCCATTTCGCTGGAGGACCCGTGGACCGTAAGACCGACGTCAAGCGCAAGCCCGCCAAGGTCGTCGTGCGCAAGCTCGAGCGGCTCGAGACCACCGTCGCCATCATCACCGACCCGGGCTGCCGCAACGACGTCTGCGGCTGACCCACCCCGTTTCGGCCGGGGCGCGGCGTGCCGCGCCCCGGCCGGCCATCCTCCAGGAGGTCATCGCCCGATGCTGCGGCCCCGGATCAAGGGCATCCACAAGCCGGTACGCCTGCACCCGACACTGATCAACATCGGTGGCCGACAGGTGGGGATCGGCGCGGAGATCGACGACGAGGACGGCAGCCTCTGGACGCTGCTCGGGCTGATGGACGGCACCCGGACCCGGGCCGAGATCGTGGCGGCGCTGCGCGCCGGGCACTCGGGGATGACTGCCGACGAGGCGACCGACGCGCTGGAGACGATCATCGACGCCGGGTACGTGGAGGACGCCGCCGCGCCGCCCCCGCCCGAGCTGAGCCCCGAGGAGATCGACCGGTACGACCGGGCGTTCACGTACCACGCCTGGGTGGATCTCACCCCGCGCACCTCCCGCTACGAGGTGCAGGCCCGGCTGAAGGCGGGCCGGGTGGTGGTGCTGGGGCTCGGCGGCTCCGGTACGGCGGTGGCCGCCTCCCTGGTGGCCGCCGGGGTGGGCACGGTGCACTGCGTCGACTTCGACGTGGTCGAGCCGGGCAACCTGACCCGGCAACTGCTCTATACCGAGGACGACATCGGCGCCGCCAAGGTGGCGACCGCGGTGGCCCGGCTGCGCCGGATGAACTCCCACGTCACGGTGACCGGCGAGGAGGCGCGGGTCGACTCGACGCAGGACGTGGCGGCGTTGATGCGCGACCGGGACCTGCTGGTGCTCTGTGCCGACCAGCCCCGGCACGCCATCCGGGAGTGGACCAACCGGGCCGCCCTGGCCACCGGAACGCCCTGGATGCTCGCCCAGTACGCCGGCCCGATGGCGGTGATCGGTCTCTTCGTGCCCGGTCAGACCTGCTGCGAGGCGTGCCTGCCGAGCGTCACCGACCGGCTGCGCGAGGAGCACGGTGCCGAGCCGGAGGAGCTGTTCGCCTTCACCGGGCACGCGGTGATCGCCCCCACCGCCAACCTCACCGGGCACCTGGCCGCCCTCGACGCCGTCCACCACCTCGCCGGCATCCCGACCACCACCCGGGGCCGGATGTTCCACCTGAGCCTGACCGACCTGACCTACCACTACGTGGTCAATCCCCGGCCCGGCACGAAGTGCGACACCTGCGGCTGGTTGCAGGAGGAACGGTGACCGCGCTCGGGTTGGACAGCCGACCGCCGGTGGCGCACCTGGTGGTCCGCCAGGAGGAGGACGACGAGTACGTCGTCGGTGACCTGGCCAGCGGAAACTTCGTGGTGGTGCCCGAGGTGGGGGCGCGGCTGGTGGCACTGTTCGCGGCCGGTCGGACCGTCGCCGAGGCCGCCGACGAGGTGGAGCGCGAGACCGGTGAGCCGGTGGACGCGCTGGACTTCGTCGAGGTGCTGGTCGAGGCGGGCATCATCAGGGCGCAGGCCGACGACGGCCCGCCGCCTGCGCAGGCCCGCCCCTGGTCGGTGTCCCGCATCCCGGCCCGGCTGGTCCGGCCGCTGTTCGGCCGGGTGGCCTGGACGATCTACGTCGGCGCGCTGCTGGCCACCCTGGCGATGTTCGCCGCCGAGCCGTCGCTGCTGCCCACCTACGAGGACACCTTCATCTTTCCCGACGTGGTGCTCAGCCTCCTGATCACCAACGTCACGGTGGCCCTGCTCACTGTGGTGCACGAGGCGTGGCACGCCTTCGCCGGCGCGGCCGTCGGCGTCCGGTCGCAGCTGCGGCTGGAACGCCGGGGGATCTTCCCGGTCCTGGAGACGGACCTGACCGGGCTGTGGGCGTTGCCGCCGGAACGCCGCTACGGCCCGTTCCTCGCCGGCATGGCCATCGACGGGATACTGCTGTTCGCCGCGGTCGCCCCGCGCTTCGCCTGGTCGCGGGGCTGGCTGGAGCTGCCGCCGGGAATGGTCCGGTTCCTCGCCATGGTGGTCTTCAGCCAGGCCGTCAAGTTGGCCTTCCAGACCCTGGCCTACCTGCGTACCGACATGTACCTGGTGATGGCGACGGCGACCGGCTGCCGCAACCTGCACGAGGTGACCCGGCTCAGCCTCAAGAAATGGGTTCGCCGGCTGACCCCCGCCGAACGGAACGTGCTGCGGGACGCGCACGCCCGGGATCTGCGGGTGTCCCGCTGGTACCGATTGTTGTATGTGGCCGGAGTCATCTGGATGGTCTGGTTCGCCATCCATTTTCTGCTACCGGGGGCGAAAGTGACACTCGGCTGGGCCGCCGGGGTGCTGATAGGCGCACCGTTCGGCAGCGCCTACTGGTGGGAAGGAATTGCGCTGGCGGCTTTCGCGTCGCTCAACGTCCTGCTTCCGCTCGGGGTGGTCGTACGTAATCGTTACCGCGCGGGAAGGTTGGCCACGTGAACCGCAGATGGCTCGGCCCGGTGGTCAGCGTGGTGGTCACCGTGCTCAGTGTGGCGACCATGTCCAGCCTCGGGGTGGGGGTGCTGGTCGGCCTGGTCGGCGGGGACACCGCGCTGCCCTGCGACCGGCTGCCCGGCACGGCCCAACCGTTCGAGGGCGACCGGCACATCGCGTACGAGGGGGCGCCGCACGAGCCGTACCGGACGCTGCCGCCGACATCGGGGCCGCACTCGCCCCGGGTGGTCGTGCCGGGCATCTACCGGGACGCGGTGCCGGAGGAACTCCAGGTGCACGCCCTGGAACACGGCCACGTGCTGGTGCAGTACGCCCCGGACGTCCCGCCCGGCGACGTCGAGAAGCTGGAACGGCTCGGCCGCCGCCATCCCCGCGACGTGGTGGTGGCCCCCTACCCACCGCTGGGGCACGGCATCGGGTTGACCGGCTGGCAGCGGCTGGGCCGCCTGGACACCCTCGACGAGCGGGCGGTCGAGGAGTTCATCGAGCGGATCGCCGGCCGTTACGACCATTCCTGGCAGCACGGGGCGACCGACTGTGTGTCGGGCTGACCGACGGGACCGGGCGACCGCCCGATCCCGGGCCACCACGCGGCACGACGCCGGCGGTGGCGCGGCGCACCGGGCAAAGGGTGGCGCGGGGCCGCCGGGCTGGGCAGCATAGGTGTCATGGACTACGAATACGCGCCGTTGCGGTTGCCGCCGAACGTCGACCGGTTGACCGCCGCGGCGCAGCTGGCGATCCAGGCGGAGTTCTCCGGCTGGGAGTTGGCCCGGGTGCAGCTCTTCCGGGACGGCACCCGCAAGGTGATGCTGCGTCGCCGTCGGGTCAACCAACCCCAACCGGGCCTGTCCTACTGACCGCCCCGGCGCCGGTCACCGGCCGATCCGCACCCGACCTGCGCGGGCAACGGTCGCCGGGCGTCGGCCTGCGCCCGGGGCCGGACACGCCGGACCCCGGGCGGGCCTGCGCCCCGGCTAGTGCTGGTGCCCGGCGTGGTCGTGCTCGTCCTCGTCGAGGAACGGGTGCTCGTCGAGCCGACCCACCAGCCGGTCGTCGGCGGCCGGGGTGAACGGGCCCACCGGATCGTCGTCGTCGAACGACTCCAGGTCGACAGGGGTGCCGACCTCGCTGACCATCACCACGCCGTCCAGCGGCTCCAGCTCCGGCACGTCCAGGGCGCTCAGCGAACCGTCGCCGCTCTGCAACAGCTCCAGCACCGCCTCGCCGACCCCCTCGACCGGCGCCGGCTCGTCCCCCTCCGGCGTACCCTCCCGACGGGCCACCTCGGCGACCCGCAGCAGCGCCGAGACGCTGGGCACCCGGTAGTCGCGGCGCTGCCGCACCGAGATCACCTGGGGGTGCGGGTCGGTGGCCTCGGCGCCCTCGGCGGCACCGCCGAACCGTTCGTCCGCCTCGTCCGGGTCGATCGACTCGACGTCCCAGGGGGTGACCTCGCCGAACGCGTCGAGCAGCTGCTCGTCGTAGGCGAAGGAGGCGTTGTTCAACGCCACGTACGCCTGCCACACGTCGTCGTCGTCGATCCGCCCCTGGGCGGCACGGACGGCCGTCAGGTGGGCGCGGGCCGCGTCGATCACGCGCTCCAGGGCGGCGTCCAGCTCACCGTGCTGGTCGGTCATGAGGAGGTCCCTTCGACAAATGGGGTGGGTGCGGCACCGGTACTGCTCAGCAGTTGCGGAGGAACCGGTCGAGCACCCGCACGCCGAACTGTAGTCCGTCCACCGGTACCCGCTCGTCGATGCCGTGGAACAACGCCGAGAAGTTGAGGTCCGCCGGCAGCCGCAGCGGGGCGAAGCCGAAGCAGCGGATGCCGAGCTGGGCGAAGGCCTTGGCGTCGGTGCCGCCGGAGAGCATGTAGGGCACCGGACGGGCCCCCGGGTCCTCGGCCCGCAGCGCCGCCGACATCGCCTCGACCAGGTCGCCCTCGAAGGTGGTCTCCAGGGCCGGCTGGCGCTGGATGTACTCGATCTCGATGTCCGGGCCGACCAGCTCGCGCAGTTGCCGCTCCAGCATCTCCGACTGGCCGGGCAGGCTGCGGCAGTCGATGGTGGCGGTGGCGCGGCCGGGGATGACGTTGTCCTTGTAACCGGCGGCCAGCCGGGTCGGGTTGGCGGTGCTGCGGATGGTCGCGCCGATGATGTTGGCGATCGGGCCGAGCTTGGCGATCGCGGTCTCCGGGTCGTCCGGGTCCAGCTCGACGCCGAGCACGTCGGAGAGCTCCGCCAGGAAGGCCCGTACGGTCGGGGTGACGGTGATCGGGAAGCGGTGCCGGCCGATCCGGGCGACCGCCTCGGCCAGCGCGGTGACCGCGTTGTCGTCGTGGATGAACGAGCCGTGCCCGGGGCGACCCTTGGCGTGCAGCCGCAGCCAGTCCAGGCCCTTCTCGGCGGTCTCGATCAGATAGAGCCGCTGGGCGTCGCTGATCGAGTAGGAGAAGCCGCCGACCTCGCCGATCGCCTCGGTGCAGCCGTCGAAGAGGCCCCGGTGGCGTTGGACGAGGAAGTGCGCGCCGTAGTCGCTGCCCGCCTCCTCGTCGGCGGTGTAGGCCAGCACGATGTCCCGGGGTGGGCGGACGCCGGTGCGCTGCCAGTGCCGCACCACCGCCAGCACCATCGCGTCGAAGTCCTTCATGTCGATCGCGCCCCGGCCCCACAGGTAGCCGTCGCGGATCTCCCCGGAGAACGGGTGCACCGACCACTCGTCGGCGTCGGCGGGCACCACGTCCAGGTGACCGTGCACCAGCAGGGCGTCGCGCCCCGGGTCCACACCGGGGATACGGGCGACCACGTTGGCCCGGCCCGGCGCCGACTCGTGGATCTCGGCGGCCACGCCGACCTCGGCGAGTTTCTCCGCGACGTACTCGGCGGCCCGGCGTTCACCCGCGCTGGTGGCGTTGTCACCGGTGTTGGTGGTGTCGATGCGCAGCAGGTCACGGCAGAGGTCGACGACCTCGGCGGTGGGGTCGGGCGGGGCGGAGGCGGCGTCGCTCGTCATCGCCTCTTTCTACCAGTCACCGGCCCCGCTGCCGACGGCCCGGCCGGTCCCCACTGCTGACCACCCGGCCGACCTGCCGTCGACCCCGGCCGGGACCGCCCGCCACGGCCGTCCCGGGTTTGCCGACCATCGGGTACGGGTAGTGCCGCTGGCGTCCCCGTTCCGCCCGTCGCACCCGGCCGGCGACCCGCGCCGGCCCCCGTCGAGGAGGGCGTCATGTCCGCCGTTCCCCTGCCCCCGCTGCCGCCGGCCGCCAACGACGCCTACCGTCCCGGCGGGCGGAGCATGGCCGACCTCGCCGACACCGAACACCGGCACCTGCTCGACCTGGTCGACCAGGTCACCGACCCGAGCCTGCCGGTCGCGCGGCGGCGGGAGGTGCTCCACGTGCTCACCGCGATGGTGTCGCGGCACCTGTCGGCCGAGGAGCAGTACCTGCTGCCCGCCGCCCGCGCCGCGCTGCCCGCCGCCGCCGACCGGGTGGACCGGGAGTTGGAGGCGGACGCGGCGCTGCTCACCGCGTTGAAGGCCCTCGGCGGCCCGAACGATCCGACGCTTGCCGACGTCGCGGCCCGGATCCGCCGGCACGTCAGCACTGTCGCCGACCTGATCACCCCGCTGCGCGAGGTGGCCACCGACGCGGAGCTGATCCGACTGGGCAACCGGTGGGAGATCGCCGAGGAGGCGGCCCCGACCCGACCGCACCCGGGCACCCCGGCCACCCCGCCGTGGAACCGGATCGTCGAACCGGCCGTCGGAGTGGTGGACAAGCTGCGGGACGCGGTGACCGGACGCCGTACCCAACTGAGCGACCTCACCCGCCGATCCGGACGGTGATCGATCGGCCCCGATCCGTCAGGTCTGTCGGCCCGGTTGCGTCCAGGGCCTTCCGTCTATCGACGTGTGGCCATACCGTCACCATATGAATCTGGAGCTGCGTCACCTGCGGGTGGTCTGCGCGATCGCCGAGACGGGCAGCGTGACGAAGGCCGCGTCCACCCTCGGCCTGGCCCAGCCGGCCCTGACCGCCCAGCTTCAGCGCATCGAGCGGACGCTGGGCGGTCCGCTGTTCGAACGGGATCGTCGGGGAGCCCGGCCGACCGCCCTGGGTGAGTTGGTGCTGTCCCGGGCCCGGGTCCTGCTGCCGGCGATGAAGGGTCTGCAGGACGAGGCGGCCCGGCTGGCCGGGGCCGAGGACGCCCTGGGCCGGTACCGCTTCGGCGGGGTGAACAGCCCGATCCTGGGCCGGCTGGTGCACCGGCTCGCCGCCGAGCAGCCACACGCGCAGATCACCACCTACGCGTCGTGGTCCGCCGACGAGCTGGGCGCCCTGGTCGCCGGTGGCCGGCTCGACTTCGCACTGACCGGCATCTGCGGCGACGCCACCCCGCCGGCGGAGTTCGGCCTGTCCTGGCGGGAGGTGGCGGTCGACCCGGTGCTGGTGCTGTTGCCTGCCGGTCACCCGATGGCCGACCACGACGAGGTCGGCCTGGCCGAGCTGCGGCACGAGCAGTGGGTGGCCGCGCCCGGCGACGGCTGCTTCGGCGACTGCTTCGCCGCCGCGTGCGCCCGCGCCGGGTTCACCCCCCGCAAGGTGTACGAGACCGACGTCCGCGGCTGCATGGATCTGGTCGACGCCGGCGAGGCGGTGGCGTTGTGCCAGGCCACCTTCCGCCCGGTCGCCGGCCTGGTGACCCGCCGGCTGGCCGGCACCCCGCTGCGGTGGCGGCTGCTGCTCGGCTGGCACCCCGAGTCCCCGGCGGACCGGGTCGCCGAGGCGGTGCTGGAGGACGCGGTGGCCGCGTACACCGGTTCGCTTGCCGCGCACCCCGAATACCTGGCCTGGTTGCTGCGGCATCCCGAGTTCGGGGCCCGGGACACCGGTGCGTCCCGACCGGCCGGGCGGGTGCGAACGGCGTGACGACGGGTATCAGCCCTGCATGACCGATCTCTATCCGGCCGCCGACCAGCGGGAACTGCTGCGCCGGGCGGCCGCCGCGCACGCCGCCGCCGCCCGGGACGTCGAGACGTTCCTGCGTCGCCTGCCCGAGGTGCCCGACCCGGCCGACATCACCGAGTACGCGACGCTGCTCACCCGGGAGGAGCAGACCCGCGCCGACCGGCAGGACGCCGCCGATGCCGCCGGCCTGCACCTGCCCAGCCTCGGGTCCGGGTAGCCCCACCGACGACCGGGCACACCGGGCACCCGGGACACCGTCCCGGGTGCCCCCGCCATGGCTGACCAGCATCCGAACCGGGCCAGCATCCGAACCGGATCAGCGAGCGACGGTCCGGGTCAGCGTTCGACGAGGACGTCGTGGCCCAGGTCGAGCAGGGCGTGCCGCCACTCGTCGTCGGCGTTGCCGGCGCCGGGTTTCTCCTCCACCAGGGCCCGGATCCGGTCGACCGCGGCCCGCATCACCTCGACGTCGGCCGGGGTGAGGTCGACCTTGCGCTTGCGCAGGACGGCCAGGATCTGCCGGCCGGGCTCGGGCAGGTCGAGGTCCGGGCCGGGGCCGAACGCCTCCTCCCCCGACCCCCGGGTCAGCAGCCACTGCCGCAGCTGCTCGGAGGGGACGTTCACCTCGGCGTGGAAGTCCTCCCAGAGCACCTCGACCTCGGGGTCGAGTCGCTGTTCGCGTGCCATCACGCCTCCTCTTCCGGTGGCCCGGGCGGTGCCGGGTCCCCGTCGTCGGTCCACTGGTCCAGGCCCTCCGGTGGCACCTGGACCCGGCCCGGGTTCGCCGTCGGAGGCGCCGGGATCGGTGCGGTCCGCTCGGCGTCGTCCCCGGTCTCCTCGGGTTCGGTCATCTCCGCCCTCCGGTCATCGGGGATGCGAGGTGCTGGCGGCGGTGTGGTCGCGGTCGCCGGCGGACACGTCGAAGGTGAGGTGTCCGTCCCGCGCGTCGACGGTGACCTTCTGCCCCGGTGAGAGCCGGTTCTCCAGCAGCATCCGGGAGAGCCGGTTGTCGACCTCCCGCTGGATCACCCGGCGCAGCGGGCGGGCCCCGAACTCCGGTTGGTAGCCGTGCTCGGCCAGCCAGTCGGTGCCGGCCGGGGCGAAGTCGACCTGGATGTCCTGGGCGTGCAGCCGGCGGCGGGTCTCCTCCAGCAGCAGGCCGGTGATCTGGCGCAGCTGCTCGGCCTCCAGCCGCTGGAAGATGATCGTCTCGTCGATCCGGTTGAGGAACTCCGGGCGGAAGTTCTCCTGGAGCCGGCGCATCAACCGCTCCCGCAGCTCGTCGGCCTCCTGCTGGTCGCCCTGCGCGCCGACGCCGAACCCGACGGTACGCTGAGCGCCGGTGATCAGCTCCGAGCCCAGGTTGCTCGTCATGATCAGTACGGTGTTCCTGAAGTTGACAGTCCGGCCCTGGCTGTCGGTGAGCCGGCCGTCGTCGAGCACCTGGAGCAGGATGTTGAACACGTCCGGGTGGGCCTTCTCGATCTCGTCGAGCAGCACCACCGCGTACGGGCGGCGACGGACCGCCTCGGTGAGCTGGCCGGCCTCCTCGTAGCCGACGTAACCGGGGGGCGCACCGACCAGCCGGGCCACGGTGTGCCGCTCCTGGAACTCGCTCATGTCGACCCGGACCATCCGGTCCACCTCGCCGAAGAGCGCCTCGGCCAGCGCGCGGGCCAGCTCGGTCTTGCCGACACCGGTCGGGCCGAGGAAGAGGAAGCTGCCCATCGGCCGGTTCGGGTCGGCCAGCCCGGTGCGGGACCGGCGGACCGCCTCGGCGATGGCGGCGACCGCGTCGTCCTGGCCGATCACCTTCTGGTGCAGGTGCCCCTCCAGCCGCAGCAGCCGGTCCCGCTCCTCCTCGGTGAGCTGGCTGATCGGGATGCCGGTGGACCGGGAGACCACCTCGGCGATCTCCTTCGTGCCGACCGAGGGGACCTGGCTGTCCCCGCCGTCGCCCCGGGCCCGGCCGATCTGCGCCTCCACTTCGGCGAGCCGGTCACGCAGCGCGGACGCCTTCTCGTACTGTTCGTCGGCGACCGCCTGTTCCTTGTCCCGGCGGACGTCCTCCAGTTGCTGTTCCAGCTCCCGGACGTCCGAGGCGGGGGTCCGGGTCCGCAGCCGTACCCGGGCACCGGACTGGTCGATCAGGTCGATCGCCTTGTCCGGCAGGAACCGGTCGGTGACGTACCGGTCGGAGAGTTCGGCGGCGGCGACGAGCGCCTCGTCGGTGAACCGGACCTGGTGGTGTGCCTCGTACCGGTCCCGCAGCCCGCGCAGGATGGCCACGGTGTCCTCGACGTCGGGCTCGGGCACCAGCACCGGCTGGAACCGGCGGGCCAGGGCGGCGTCCTTCTCGATGCTGCGCCGGTACTCGTCCAACGTGGTCGCCCCGATCACCCGCAGTTCGCCACGGGCCAGCGCCGGCTTGAGCATGTTGGACGCGTCCATGCCACCCTCACTGCCCGCGCCGCCCGCGCCGACCAGGGTGTGGATCTCGTCCAGAAAGATGATCAGCTCGTCCCGGTGGGCCCGGATCTCGTCGATCACCTTCTTGAGGCGTTCCTCGAAGTCGCCCCGGTAGCGGGTGCCGGCGACCAGGCCGGCCAGGTCGAGCTGGACGACCCGCTTGCCGAGCAGGGTCTGCGGCACGTCACCGTCGCAGATCCGTTCGGCCAGACCCTCCACGATGGCGGTCTTGCCGACGCCGGCCTCACCGATGAGCACCGGGTTGTTCTTGGTCCGCCGGGACAGGATCTCGACCGCCTGCTCGATCTGGTCGGCGCGGCCGATCACCGGGTCGATCTGGTCGTTGGCCGCCAGATCGGTGAGGTCCTGGCCGTACTGGTCGAGGGTGGGGGTGCCCCGGTCGGGTTTCGGGCCGGCCATCGGGCCACGTTCGGCCCCGGCCGCCTGGAGCGACTCGGGCTGGATCCGGCCGGCGGCGAGCATCCGGCCGGCCGGCGACTCGGGGTTGAGCGGCAGGGCCATCAGGATGTGCTCGGGTCCGATGTAGTTCGCCCCCATCGCCCGGGACAACTGGTGGGCGTCGAGTAACGCCCGCTTGGCCGCCGGGGTGAGCGACAGGTTCGGCGGCACCTCGCCGCGCGGGGCGCCGTCGCCGCGTCCGCCGAGCGCGTTGACCAGGGCGTCCGGGTCGGCACCGGCCCGGCGGACCAGGTCCCGCAGCGGGTCACGCTGCAACGCCGCCCAGAGCAGGTGGTCGGTGTCCAGGTCGGTGCTGTGCTTCTGGGCGGCCCGGCGGGCGGCGTCGGCCAGCATCTCCCGGGCGTCGGCGGTCATCAGCCGGGTGATGTCGACCCGGTGCGCCGGGCGGCGTCCACCCTCGCCCCGGCCGAAGTACCGGGCCAGGAACTCGTCCCACGGGTCGGAGCCGAAGTCACCGGGTCCCATCATGGCTGTCCTCCGCTCCTTGGGCCCGGCAGGGTCGCCGAGGGCGACACGCAGGCGCGACACGATCGCCGGTGGCTACCCGACGGTCGCCCCGACAAACGCCCTGAGGTGGCAGGGTGGGGGCATGGACATCCACCCGCTGCTGATCGTCGACGGTGCCAACGTGGTCGGTTCCCGACCGGACGGCTGGTGGCACGACCGGGCCGGCGCGGCGGCCCGGCTACGGGACCGGCTGGTCCCGGTGGCCGCCGCCGGCGTACCCCCGGAGTTGCCCGCGCCCGTCGAGGTGGTGCTGGTGGTGGAGGGCGCGGCCCGGGACGTGCCGGGAGTCGCCGGGGTACGCACCGTCGCCGCACCCGGCTCGGGCGACGACACCATCGTCGACCTGGTACGCGACGCGCCGGACCGGCGTCGGCTGGTGGTGACGGCCGACCGGGAGCTGCGCGGGCGGGTGGGCGAACTGGGCGCCGAGGTGTACGGCCCCCGCTGGCTGCCCTCCTGACCGCGGGCGGTCGGCTCCCCGGCCCGGCCGGGATCAGGCTCCGGCGGGCCCGCCGGAAGTCCCGTCGACGGGACCAGGCGTCTTTCCGGCGAGACCAGTCCGGCGACTTCGCGCACGTCAGGGCGGTAACCGGACAACCGGGCGGCAACACTGCCAGGGCGGATGTTCTCTCCCCCGGCGGTATACGTTGTAATGGAGATCTCCCCGCCCCCAGGAGGTCACCGTGGCGAGCGTCGCCGAACTGAAGGCCGCGATCGACATCGCCCTTCAACAGATCGGTGACGGGCAGACAGCCGTGCAGGCCGCCGGGGAGAAGCTCTCCGAGGCGCAGCAGACCCTCGCCGGGGCGTTGGAGGGCAGCGGGCACGAGACCGTCGAGGCGGCCCAGGCGTCGCTCACCCAGGCCGGCCAGGAGCTGGAGGAATGTCTCGCCGCGACGCTCGTCGCGGTGGAACAGGCGCAGCTCTACGTGTCGTCGCTGTAGCGGGTCGTCGTGTCCATCGTCGAGGACGTCGGAGCGCAGGTACGGGCCGCCGCCGAGGAGTTCCCCCTCGCCCAGCTCGCCCTGGCGCTTGAGAAGTTCGGCCAGGCCACCGAGCGGCTGCGCTGGGTCCGCCAGGAATCGGCAAACCCGATGGGGGTGCCGGAGCTCGCCGCCGCCACCGAGCACGCCGAATCGGCCGGGCATGCCCTGCGGGTCGCCCAGGAACAGCTCACCGGCTATCTGGCCGCGATCGGGCTGGCCCCCGACGGCCCGCCCCCGCCCCGGGCCACCGGCCCCGCCCCCCGGCACGACGGGCCACGCGGCGACGCCGACCCACCACCGGCCGCCCCGCCACCGGCCACCGAGGAGGACCCCACGGTCAAGCGCTGGTGGGCGGTGCGGGTGGCCGAGTTGACCGGCGGCCGGGAGGGTTCACCGGAGCAGCCGGACGAACGGGTCGCCGACTCCCGGGAACTGCTGCGTCGGGTGGTCACCGGCATCCGTTCCGGCGACCGGGACCGGTTGCACCGGGAGCTGCGGGCCGCGCACGCCGACGTCGGCCTCGGTCTGGCCGCGATCGCCCCGCCGCTGCTGCGGGACCTCGCCGGGGAACTGCTCGGGCATCCGCCCCGCGCCGACGACCTGCCCCGGCTGCGCCGGGAACTGGACGGCCGGGTCCGCGACCTGCTGCCCGGCCTGCCGCCGCCGGTGCTGGAGACCCTGCTCACCCGGGTCTGCCGGATGCCCCCGCCGCGCCGGGACGAGGGCGGGGGCGAGCAGCCCCACGCCGCCGATCCCGCCGTCACCGCGGGCGTGCTGACCGGCGTGCTGTTGGACCGGCTGGGCCGGGACCTGCCCCGCGAGGAACGCGCCCCGCAGCGACAGCCGACGCCGGAGCCGGCACCGGAACCCGACCGGTCCCCGCCACGGCCGCCCGCCGAGCATCACACCGACTCACGCCCACCGCGTCGGCCCGAACCGGCCCCGCGCCGCCGCCCCGAGCCGAGCCCACCGCCCCGGGCCGAGCCCACCGCTGCCCGCCGGACGGGTCCGTGGTCGGACGGTAGGCCCCATGGCTGACCTGCGTACCCAGTTGGCGGCGCGGGTGCGGGGGATGCTCTCCGAGGCGCTCGGCGTCACCCGTGGCCGGCTCGCCACGGCCGAGTGGGAGCTGACCGCCGCCCGGGACCGGCTGACCCGGGTCCGGCGGGCCGCCGCGACGGTGCCCGAGCGGGTGGGCGCCGAACGCGACCGACGGCTGGCCGACATCGACAGGCGACATGCCGCGCGGCTCGCCGAACTGGCCCACCGGGCGACCGAGGCCGCCCGTCGGGAGGCCCCCGGCGCGGCCTCCGCGCCCTGGTCGGGGTGGCAGGTCACCCCGGCCGGACGGGGCGAGAGCCCCGGGCCGCTGCGCGTCGGCGCCCTACGGATCCCCGGCGCGGAACCGGTCCCGGCGCTGGTGCCCCTGCTCGACGCCGGTCACGTGCAGCTGCACGGTGACGACCGGGAGGGCGCCGACGCGGTGGTGTCGGCGCTGCTGCTGCGCGGCGTCGGCCGGGCCGACCCGGGCGCGGTACGGCTCTACGGCTACGACCCCGAACATCTCGGCGGCGGGCTGGCCGGCTTCGCTCCGCTCGGCACCGCCGGGCTGCTCACCTTCGTCGGGCCGGGTGGCCTGGCCCGGCTCCTCGACGACCTGGTGGAGCAGATCCGCCGGATCAACGAGACGGTGCTGGCCGGCGAGTACGGCTCGCTGCGCGCCCTGGCCGTGGCGACCGGCCGGCGACCCGAACCGTGGCGGGTGGCGGTGCTGCTCGGCGGGGACGAGCTGTCCCGACACGAGCGCGGCCAGCTCGACCGGGTGGTCCGCACCGGCGCGGCCTGCGGGGTGCACCTGGTGGTACGCGGCATCGACCTGCCCGACGACCCGAGCCTCACCCGGATCCGCACCGGGCCGGGCGAGGCCCGCATCGGCGCACCACCCGGCCCACCCGTACGCCTCGACCCGCCCCCACCGGCCACCCTGGTCACCGAGACCTGCCGGGAGGTCGCCGCCCGGGTCAACGCCGGCCCGCCGCCGACGCCCTTCACCGACCTGCTCCCCCCGCCGGAGCAGATGTGGAAGGACGACTCGGCGCACGGGCTGACCGCGCCCATCGGCGAGGGACCGCACGGCCGTCCGGTGCTGCTGACCCTCGGCGACTATCCTCCGCACGCGCTGATCGGCGGACCGTCCGGCACCGGCAAGACCAACCTCATCTTCGCCTGGATCGGTGCGCTGGCCGCCCGCTACTCCCCCGCCGAGCTGGAGTTCTATCTGCTCGACTTCAAGGAGGGCGTGTCCTTCGCCCGGTTCGCGCAGGGCCGCCGCGACCCGAGCTGGCTGCCGCACATGCGGTTGGTCGGGATCAACGTGAACACCGACCGGGAGTTCGGCCTGGCCCTGCTGCGGTTCCTCGCCGAGGAGCTGCGCCGCCGGGCCGACGCGGCCAAGAAGCACGAGGTGACCAAGCTGGCCGAGCTGCGGGCGGTGGACCCGACCGGGCACTGGCCCCGGATCGTCGCGGTGGTCGACGAGTTCCAGGCGCTGCTCGCCGGCCGGGACGTGGTGGCCCGGGAGGCCGCCGACCTGCTGGAGGACCTGGCCCGGCGGGGCCGCTCGCAGGGCATCCACCTGGTGCTCGCCTCGCAGGACGTCCGGGGCATCGAGGCGCTGTGGGGACGGCCCGCCCTGGTCGCCCAGTTCACCCTGAGGATCGCGCTGCCCAAGGCGCTGCGCATCCTCGCCGAGCGCAACGACGCCGCGCAGGCGCTGCCCCGACACCACGCGGTGGTCAACGCCGAGTCGGGCATGACCGAGGGCAACCAGGTGGCCAGGATCCCGTCGGCCAGCGACTGGGAGACCTGGAGCGATCTGCAGCACCGGCTGTGGCGGATGCGCCCGGCCGACGCCGCCCCGGCCCGGCTCTTCGACGGTGACGCCATCCCCCGCCTCGCCGAGGCCCCCGACTTCCGGGCCCTCACCCCACCGCAGAACGACCTCGGGCCGCGCGGCCCGGTCGCCGTCCTCGGGGAGATCATCGACGTGCAGTCCCGGTCGGCGGCGCTGCGGCTGCCCCGGGCGCCCGGCCGCAACCTCGCGGTCCTCGGCACCCGGGTCGACGAGGCGTGCGCGGTGCTCGACGCCGCCGCCCGCTCGCTGGCCCGGCAGCACCGCCCCGGCAGCGCCCGGTTCTCCATCGCCTGCCTCGACCCGGACGCCGACCCGGCGGCCCGCGCCCTCTACGAGGACCTCGCCGACGACGCCGCCTGGTACGACGAGGAGACCGTCGCCGAGCTGATGGCCGAGACGGCGACCACGCTGACCCGACCGGGCACCCCGAGCACCCCGCACTACCTGCTGTTGTTCGCCGTCGACGCGGCGGCCGGGGCGTTGGCGACCGGCTCGCCCGGATCGACCGGCCTGGACCGGCTGCGCCGGATCCTGCACGACGGGCCGGAACGGCGTACCCACGTGTTGGCCTGGTGGCGCGGGGTGGCCCGGATGCGGGCGGACCTTGGTGGGCCGGCGGCCCGGACCGACCAGATCGGCGCCTGGGTGGCCCTGGACGTGCAGGGCGGCGAGCTGGGCTCGGCGCTCTACCCGGGCTCCGGCGGGCCGGACTGGTACCCGCGTCCGTGGCGCGGGCTCTTCTTCGACCGGGCGGTGCACCGCACCGGACAGGTGATCATCCCCTATGGTCCGTCCCGATGAACGAACCGGTCGCCAGTGACACCTACGCCGCCCACGTCCGCCGGCTCGCCGAGCTGACCGGTCGGGTGGCCGCCCAGCGGGCCGAGGCGCAGGCCTGGCACGACCAGCAGTGCACCGCCGCCGAACGGGCCGTGCACCAGGCCGTCGCCCAACTTCACGACGCCGAGCAGGAGGTGACCGACGCCCGGTCGCTGCTGGAACGGGTCGACGCCGAGGTGGGTCACCTCTGGGCCGAGCTGCGTTCCCGGCTCGGCACCCGCCGACTCGGTGACCCGCCGGGACCGGCCCGGGACGTCACAGGCGACCCGGTGCCGCTGCTGCACGGGGTACGCGAGCTGCTGGACCGCACCGGTCAGCGCGGTGAGCTGCCGGGGTCGGTGAACCCGCTGCTCGCCCTCTGCGGGGTGGCCGGGGCGGTCGTCGCGTACGCCCTCGGGGCCGCCGCCCGCGCGGTCGGCCAGCGGCACGGCGGCGACCTGGCGGTGGGAATGCCGGTGCTGGCGCTGGTGGTGACGCTGCTCGGCCCGGTGGCCGGGCTGGCGCCGGCGAAGCGGCTGGCGGATCGGCGGCACGCGTTGCTCGGTCCCCGCCCGCTGGCGATCGTCCTGGTCGCCGGGCTTCTTACCACGGTGCTGCTGCTGGTGTCGGCCCGCTGAGCGCGCGCGGGCGCTCAGGCCGGGACGGCGACCGCCTCGCGCAGCAGGCGGCGGGCCAGCACCAGCCGGTCGGTGTCGTCGTCGAGACCGGGCAGGTCGCCCACCCGCAGGCCGGTGGAGCCGAGCAGGGCGCGCAGCGCCGGGGCGCACTGCGCGGGCAGGGTGATGGTGCGGTCGGCCAACCGCAGCGCCACCCGGTCGGCGGCGGCGGTGAGCTGCCAGCGCAGCCCGTCCCGGGAGGCGATCCGGCTGTCGGCGGTGAGGTCGGCGAGCGCGGCGGCCTGGGCGAGCGGGCGGATCGGGGCCGGGCGGGCCGCCGACCAGACCCGGTCACGCAGCCGGGCGGCGACCGCGACCGGGTCGGCCCGGAGCAGCCAGTCGCGCAGCGCCTCCACCGTCTCGGTCAGCTCCGGCTCGATGGCGTCGGGGTCGGCGACGTCGGTGCCGAAGGGCAACCCGGCCCGCAGCCGGGGATCCTCGGCGGCCAGCGCCAGCAGCTCCTCGACCAGGGCGTACCGGGTCAGCGCGCGGATGCCGACGGTCAGGTGCAGCGAGCGGGACTCCTGCGCCTGGGCGCTGTGCAGCCAGCCACGCGGCAGGTAGAGAGCATCGCCGGGGTCGAGGACCACGTCGAGTGCGGGCGGCCCGTCGGCGGTGGCGGACACCTCGTCGGCCCGGCCACCCCAGGGCTGCTTCTCCAGCGGGTCGGCGAGCACCGGCGGGTGGATCCGCCAGTGCTTGCGACCGTCGACCTGGAGCACGAAGACGTCGTGGGTGTCGTAGTGGGTGGCGAAGCCCTGACTGCCAGGCGGGGTGAGGTAGGCGTTGACCTGCAACGGTTGCGTCAGCGCGGTGCCCAGGTCACGGGCGAAGTCGATCAGGGCGGGCCAGAGCCGGTGCAGCCCCTGGAGCACCAGGGTCGCGCCGCCGGCGTACAGCTCCAGGATGCGCTCGTCGCGGACCTGGTCGCCGATCTCCGCGCCCGCCCCGCCGCCGCCGGTGAACCGGGCCGTCGGCACCAGCTGGCCGTCCTTCGCCACCCGCAGGAACGGGGTACGCAGACCACGCCGGCTGAGCAGTTCGTCGGCGTCGTCGGGGCTCAGTAGGTCGACGAAGCCGTCGGCGTTGGGCAGCTCGGCGGCCCGCGACAGCAGCGGCGCGCGGCCCCAGTGGGCGGCGGCGAACTTGGCCGGCTCGACGCTGACGCAACGGGCCAGCGCCCGGGTCGGGGCCGACGGGACCGCCGGGCGGCGGTGGCCGCCCGGCGGGTCGATGGTCGTCACGGTGTCGGTCAGCGGGCGCTGCCGTCGGCGCCACCGTCGTGCTGACCCGGGGTCGCGCCGCCGTCGGCCGGACCCTCGGCACCGCCGTCGGCGCCACCGTCGTGCTGACCGGGCGTGGCCCCGCCGTCGGCCGGACCCTCCGCACCGCCGTCAGCGCCACCGTCGTGCTGACCGGGCGTGGCCCCGCCGTCGGCCGGACCCTCCGCACCGCCGTCGGCACCACCGTCGTGCTGCCCCGGGGTCGCGCCACCGTCGGCCGGTCCCTCGAGGCCGCCGCCGCTGGTGGTCTGGATGTCGTCGTCGTTCAGTGCCATGGGTGCTCCCTCGGGTGTGCCGCCCCGCCGCGGGGCGGGGTCTGTCAGGCGGGTGGTACCCCCCATACGATCTTCTCTAACCACACCGTATCCGGCCCGCCCGAGGTGCGGGAACGGATCGTCGGGTCTGAGGCCGGGAGGTCCCGCCCGCCCGGGTCAGGGAATCAGTTGTTGCAGGTCCCGGGGCATGCCGGACTTCACGTCCTGCCACTCGCCCTGGGTGACGTGCCGACGCAGGGTGTCCAGCACCACCTGCGCCACCCGTTCCGGGCCGCCCTCGACGTCGTACGGGAAGCCCTGCCGGATCTCGTAGAGGAAGTCGTCCCGGTTCAACTTGACCGGCACGTTCTCCGGCTGCCAACCGTCGAAGTAGATCCCCCGGACCAGCACCGGCAACTGGGCGGCGAACTCCGCGCACTCCTGCACGGTCATCCGGTCACGCAGCAGGTGCAGCACCGTGCGCAACGCCGCGTACGACTGGTTACGTCGCGCCCGGGGCCAGCCGTACGCCTGCTCGATGTCCTTGAGGATCAGGTTGGTCTTGTCCACGGAAGACTCGAATGCCGACATCAGTTGCTCCGCCATGAGGTCACCCCCCGGCCTTCGGATCGCCGGTCCATCGCCGGTCCTCGGCGCGTCGGGGCGGCCCCGACGGGCCCCGCTCCTGTCGGGCCGGACTGCCTGTCCGGCCGGTCCGCTCCGGTCGGCGGGTGTCCCCACCCGTACCGACGACGTGCAGCACCGCGCCCCGTCGTGGATCCGCCACCACCCGTACCGCCATCTCGGTCACCTCCGTGCCCGATGTGTCCCGGCCGCGTGCACGGCCAGGCTGTGTCCCGGCCGGATGACCCGGCCGGCACCACCCATGCTGCGCGTCGTCAGGATGAGCCGCCCTCACCCTGACGGGGTGAGACATGGCCGGCCCTTGAGAGGTGACCGTCCGACCTGACCGGACCGTGCGACCTGACCTGACCTGACCGGACCGGAACGGCCCGGCCACGATCCACCCACTTGGGAAGAAGTGGCGGCGACGATCGGCCACCGCTCAGGCGGCCCGCCGCTCCCGGTTCTGCTTGCAGCTCACGCAGGCGGTGGCCGCCGGGAAGATCTCCAGCCGTTCCACCGGGATCGGCGCCGTGCAGCGCTCGCAGAAACCGTAGCTGCCCTCGTCCAACCGGGTCAGGGCGTGCTCGAACTGGGCCCGGCGGTCGAGGATGGTGCGCAGCAGGGACTGGGCGGTGTCGCGCTCGGCGGTCTTGGTGCCGCTGTCGGCCTGGTCGTCGCCGGCGGTGTCGCCGACCTCCACCAGCCGCAGCACCTGGCTCTGCGCGACGGCCTGCTCGTACTCCGCGGACAGCTCGGCGTAGCGGGCCCGCAGGGCAGTCCGGATCTGGTCGGCCTCCGCCGCGGTGCGGTCGGTGCCGAGGGTGTCGTGGACGAGCATCGCTGCCTGCCTTTCCTGGGCCTGGCGCGCGGGTGGGCATGCCCCGGACGCGGACGGCACGGCGAGATCATCCGTGCCCTGTGAGCCGGGCGAGTACCCACAGTTGCGGCCCGGCAAACCGCCGGATTCTCCGGCCTCGACGCCGACCAGACGGCCGGGCTCAGCCGTCGGTGTCGTCCCGCTGCACCAGTGCCGGGTGGCGCGGGTCGTCGACCCGGACCACCACGTCGGCGAAGGACGCCGGGACGACCTCGTCCGCGTACCGGGCGAAGGCCGGCAGGGTCCACCGGTGGGCCGGATCGGTGCGTCGGGCCAGCGCCGCCGGTGAGAGGGCCAGGTGCACGGTGAGGTCGAAGGGCAGCCCGCCACCGAGCAGCAACGCCCCGCTGACCAACAGCACCGTGCCCGGCGACAGCTCCTGGTAGGCCGCCCGGCTGGCCCGGTCCGCCCCGGCGTCCCAGAGCGAGGGGAGCACCCGCCCGGTGCCGCCGGGGCCGGCCGGGTCGAGCGCCTCCCGGCGCAGGCCGGCCTCGTCCGTCCAGCCCTCGTAGTAGGCGTCGGGGTTGGTCCGGCCGAATTCGTAGCGCACGGAGGCGGGCCGGAGGAAGTCCCCGGCGCGCAGGTGCAGCGCCGGGCGACCGCGGGCGCGCAGCGGGTCGATCAGCGCGTCGGCGAGCCGGTCGGGGGCGGCGGCGGGTGGGCCGTCGACGGCGACCCGCAGGTGGGCGGGCGGAGCGGACCCGTCGGGGGTGGGAACGGACCCGACCGCGAGGAGCCGTTCGGTCAGCTCGGCGACGAGCCGGTCGGGCGAGATCGGGCGGACGCGCATCCGACCATGGTGCCCCGCGGGCCGGCAGCCGACCCGGGCGGCCTGCTCGACGGGCGGTCGAACGCGCCTTCGGGCGAGGGTTTCAGCCGGTGCGGTCCACAGTGACCCGGGCGTCGTCGGCGAGCCGGTAGCCCACCCCGTAGACCGTGGTCACCAGCGGGACGTCGACGCCGACCTTGCCACGCAGCCGACGTACGTGCACGTCGACCGTGCGCACCCCGGCGTGCTCGTAGCCCCACACCGCGTTGAGTAGTTGCAGCCGGGTGAACACCCGCCGGGGGTGGGCCACCAGGTGCAGCAGCAGGTCGAACTCCAGCCGGGTCAGCGGCAGCGGCTCGCCGTCGCGCAGCACCGAACGGGAGGAGGCCAGGATGTGCAGCATCGGGATGGTGGCCGCGAGGGTGCGGCCCGGGGACCGCCCGGCCGGGGGCTGGTCGGCTCGCCGTTCGGCGGGGACACCTGTGGTGGCGACGGTGCCCTCCCCACGTTCCAGCATCTCCCGGGCCGCCTCCAACAGCCGGCGGGCCGGCGGGGTGAGCGACTCCTCGCTGGCCAGCGGGATGGACAGGGTCACGGTGAGCACGGGGGCGGCGGTGGCGGTGGCGGGGCGGCGCTGGCCGCCGGGGGGTCGACCGGGGACCGAGGGTTGGGACGTATGCCATCCGGCGCGCGACGATGCGGGGCTGACCGACATGGTCCTCCTTGGGCTGGTCCGGGTATCTCCCACGGCCCGGGACGCCGCTGCATCGATGCTTCCCGGCCCCTGGACGAGGGTCAAGGGGCGACCGCGTTGCATGAATGTGACAATTGACGAACAGTTCGCAGCCGATCCCTCGCTCTGCGTACGAGCCAGATGATTACAGCAGAAGCGCCGCACCGCCCCGGTACGGGGGTGCCCGCCCGTCGCACCACGGCCGACACGACGCGACGCACCCGGTCGGACGAGCCGGGTGCGTCGCGCGATGGTGCCGTGGTCAACGGAAGCGGTCGACCCGCACCCTCGCCTCGTCGGCGAGCCGGTAGCCCACCCCGTACACGGTGGTCACCAGGGGGGCCTCCGCGCCGAGCTTGGCGCGCAGCCGGCGGACGTGCACGTCCACCGTGCGGACGACGGCATGTTCGTACCCCCAGACGCTGGCGAGCAGTTGGAGCCGGGTGAAGACCCGGTGCGGATGCTCGGCGAGGAAGAGCAGCAGGTCGAACTCGATGCGGGTGAGCGGGATCTCCCGGTCACCCTGGCGCACCACCCGGGTGCCGACGAGGATCCGCAGGGTCTCCGGATGGTCCGTGGCCGGTGTCGGCTCCCCGCCGGTCGGCGTCGGGCGCGGGGTCGGCAACGACGACAACAGGCGCGGCGCGGTCGGCTCGCTCAGCCGGACCACCCCCTCCCCCGTCTCGGCCAGTTCGCCGAGCAGGTCGACCAGGCGGGCCAGCCTGGGCGTCAGCGGCCCGGCGGTCAGGTCGAGGGTGATGGTCAGCGACGGCGTGGACCGGGGCCGGCCCGGCGCCACCCGGTCGGGGCGGCCCGGCGGATGCGGACGCGCGGTGAGGGCGACGAGGGACATGGGAGCCTCCTGTGTGGCGGTGCGTCCGCCACGCCCGGTGGGGCGCGACGGTCAGTGCGGCGTCCGGCCGGCGGTCACCGGCGGCGCGAGGGACGGGGAACGGTGCGACGGCGTCGGACCCAGGGTCGGCAGGCCGGCGATCCGCCAGGCGACGAAGCCGCCCACCACGTCGGTGGCCCGGTGCAGGCCGAGGTCCTGCAACGCGGCGGCGGCCAGCGACGAGGTGTAGCCCTCCTGGCAGATCACCAGCACCGGCAGGTCGTACCCGACCGCCTGGGGCAGCCGGGCCGGGCAGCGCGGGTCGAGCCGCCACTCCAGCACGTTGCGTTCGATCACCAGAGCGCCCGGTACGGTGCCGTGGGCGGCACGCTGGGCGGCCGGCCGGATGTCGACGATCAACGCCCCGCCCCGGTGGGCCAGGTGCGCCTGCTCGGGGTCGAGCCGACGCAGTCGGGTGCGGGCCTCGGCGAGGATCTCGTCGATGCCGCGCGAGCCCGGTGGTGGGGCCGGACAGCTCTCGGTACGGGTGGGGTGCTGCGGCATCGTCGCGGTCCTTCCATGGGCGAGCCGACGGGCGAGGAAACGGGAACGGCCGGTGTCACCAGGAGACACCGGCCAGGGCCACCTCGGCGACCTCGAGCCGGCCGTCGACGAGGTGGTAACGGGTCATGTGGCGCAGTGCGGGTCGGTAGACGTGCACGCTGACCGCCGGTTGGTCCCCCCGGTTGGTCACCTCGTGCACGTGTCGAGGGCCGAACCGGCGACTCGCCCCGGCGGTGAGGCGGTGTGGGCGTAGCCGCCCACCGGAGACCGTCCGCTCGATCAGCTCCCCGGCGACGACCAGGAAGGCACCTGAGGAGCCGCCGTGGTCGTGCAGGTCGGTGCCCTGGCCGGGCAGCCAGCTCAACGCCCAGACCTCGTACTCGCCGGTCGAGGCGAGCCGGGCGTACCAACGCTCGGTGGGGTCGAAGCGCAGTGGCACCGCCCAGGTGGCCGGATCGGCGTACCGGCCGGCGACGGCGAGCAGGTCGGTGGCGAGGATGCTGGTCATGGCTACTCCCGTGTGATGCGTCCGAAGACACTCTAGACGGTAAAGCCTATAGGTTTAGTAGGTAATACCGGATACTGGGACGCGGAATGCGCCAGCGCCGTGCCACGCGATCCCTCCACCGGCGTGATGTCCCTGCCCTCTTCGGTCGGTGCCACCCCGCCCGTGCCCGGACCTCTAGGCTGGACCGGTGACCGAGGAGTTCGACGCCGAGACACTGGCCTTCGCCCACCGGATGTTCGACCTGGCCCGGACGGGTGAGGCAGCGGAACTCGGCGGCCACGTCGATGCCGGGTTGCCGGTGAACATGACCAACGACAAGGGCGACACGCTGCTCATCCTGGCCGCGTACCACACCCACCCGGAGACCGTCGCGGCGCTGCTGGCCCGGGGCGCGGACCACACGCGGGTCAACGACCGGGGGCAGACCGCGCTCGCCGCGGCGGTGTTCCGACGCCACGCCGAGACGGTACGGGCGCTGCTCGACGCCGGAGCCGACCCGGACCACGGCACCCCGTCGGCGGTGGAGACGGCCCGCTTCTTCGACCTGCCGGAGATGCTCACCCTGCTCGCCACCCGCTGACCCGCCACTCCGGGACCCCTCACCGAGCAGCCGGCGAGGGCCGGTCAGGCCGACCCGGACGCGTCCCTCGTCGTCGGTCTGACCGCCTCGATCAGGAAGCGTCGGGAATGGGCGACGAACACGCCCTCGGCCCGGATCCGGGTGTGCAGCCGTTCGAGCTGTGGGCGGTACCGGTCCACGTCGAAGTCCGGCACGGTCCAGACCACCTTGCGCAGGAACCAGACCACCGCGCCGATGTCGTGGAACACCGCCCGCAGGGTGGCCCGTTCCAGGCGTACCACGTCGAGGCCGGCGGCCCGGGCGGCGGCGACCGCCTGGGCGGTGTGCCGGGTGGCCGGCGGCGGCAGCGGCCCCAGTACCGCCTCGCTCAGCTCCCGCATGGTGCCCGCGCCGATCTGCTGGGACAGGTAGCACCCACCGGGCCGCAGTACCCGGGCGACCTCCGCCCACCCGGTGTCCACCGGATGCCGGCTGGTCACCAGGTCGAAGGCGGCGTCGCGGAACGGCAGGCGGGAGCCGGGGCCGACCTGGACCACCCGGCCACCCACCCGGCGCAGCGTCCGCCGGGCGACCCCGACGTTCGGGGGCCACGCCTCGGTGGCGACCAGCAGCGCAGGCGGCTGCGGCACCTCGGCGAGCACCTCGCCGCCGCCGGTGTCGATGTCCAACGCCGCGCCCGCCGTCGCCATCCGGTCGGCCACCTGGCGGGCGTATCCCCACGGCGGACGTTCCTCGGTCGCCCGCCCGTCCAGCCAGCCGAAACCCCAGCCGTCCACGGGAGCGGCAGTCGCCTCGGCGATCAACTCGGCAGCACTGCGTTCGGCCATCCGCCCACCCTGCGGCAGCGGCCCGCGACCGGCAACCCGATAACCCGCGCGCGACGATCCACCCCGGATCGCCGCAGAGCGGTTCCCCTCGGCGGGTGAAACGCTCTGCGGGCCCACGGGCGGCTCCCCGAGGGTGACGACGAGGGGTCGGACAAAGACCCAGGGGTTCGGGCGGAGGCTCAGGGGGTGGCGCGGAGGCTCAGGGGGTGGGGCGGAGGATCTCCACCGTGGAACCGGCCGGCACGCCGTCGAGGGTGTCGAAGCCGACGGGCTCCCGCCGGCCGGACTCGAACTGGCGCATCAGCCGGGCGCCCAGCCCGACGCCGACCCCACCGACCGCCAGGGCGACCAACTCGGTCGCCAGCAGCATCCCGGTTGCGCCGCGCTGCGGGGCGTCCGCCCGGATCAGGCAGGCCAGCAGGAAGAGCGCCGCCATGCCCGCGTTGACCATGTTGAAGGTGACCATGGTGCGGCGGTGCGGGCCCGGCCGTACGTCCCAGAGGTCGATCATGCCGGCCACTGCGGCGAGCCCGGCGGCCACCAGTGCGGCGATCGCCGTCCAGTAGCCGACCTCACCGAGGAAGGCCGGGCCGCCCGCCACGTCGGCCAGATCGAAGACGGTGGCGCTGACGAAGAGTCCGAACGGGAACGTCACAAGCATCGGTTGGATGGGATGCCCCTGCACCCTCAGGCGGCTCTCCATCGGTTCCTCCCCAGGCTCGGCTCAGCTCACCGGTCCAGGGTGCTACCCGGGGGCCGGTGCGACGAAACGATCGGGCCGGGATTCGCGGGGCCGGGGAGAAACGACACCGAAAGGTGAGGGCCGTCCGGCCGGTCAGGATTCGCGGGGACGGGAGACGGTGGTGACCAACCGTTCCGCCACCTCCCGCAACGGGATGTCCAGTGAGGACGCGGCGCTGCGCAGCACGTCGAGGGCCTCCGGCGCCGGACATCCCCGCTGCGTCATGATCACTCCGACGGCCTGACCGACCACGTTCTCGCCGAGCAGCGCACCATCGCGCTCACCGGCCAGCTCGGCCCGCCTGGCCCGGTCCCGGACGGCAGCCAGCAGCAGCCCGGCGTGCTCGGCGAGGAGCATCGCGGTGAGCTGGTGCCGGGTGCCGAGCGTTCCGGCCCGGTCGGCGTACAAGTTGATCGAGCCGACCGCCTGCTCGTCGACGTCCACCGGGGCCGAGATCACCCCTCGTACGCCGAGCCCACGGGCCCGGTCGGTCCAGGCCGACCAACGTTCCTCGGTGGTGAGATCCGCCGCGATGATCATCTCGCGCCGGCTGATCGCGCTCATCGCGGGCGATTCGGCCCCGTGCCCCAGGTCGTCCAGCTCGGCCAGCCGGGGGTCGGAGGCGGCCACCCCGGCGGGCTCCCCGGCCCGCAGTGCGGTGAAACCGCACCAGACCACCCCCGGTACGGCATCCCCGGTGACCCGGACCAGCTCGGTCAGTGCCTCGTCGAAGTCGTCGACCGCGATCAGCGCAGCGGTCAACTCCCGCAACAGGGCGGCCGTCTCCAGTACCCCGAGCGTGTCGATCGTCAGCTCCCGCATGCCCAGTCTCACCGCACCACAGGCTCCGTAGCGCACCTGCTGCCCGTCACCGGCGTCGTCGCCTGTGTCATCGTCGTGATCTCTCCCCGAATCGTGAGCCCCGGGCTATTACCCTCGCAAAACCGCATCCAAACCGCGTAAAGGAACCCCTCCGGGCCGGACCGACCCGGAGGGGTTCCGGTGACGCTCAGCGGGCTGCGGCGAGCCGGCGGCCGACCGAGGCGATCAGCCGGTCCAGCTCCGAGCCGAACGGGTTGTCGTGCACCAGGTACGTCCAGGTGGCACTGGGCCGGACCAGCTTGGCGGCGTCCGGCTCCCAGTCCTCGTCGAACTCGGTCTCCTCGAAGGTGGCCAGGGTGCGCGTCTCGATCTCCGGGATGAGGTTGGTGAACGCCGGCACCGCTGCCCGATGGAACTCGTCCAGCGGGTCGAGCCGGCCCAGCGCCCGCAGGTGTACGCCCTCGCGCACCTCGGAGAGCTCGGCCAGGTGCTCCGCCCAGAGCCGGTCGGTGTGGTAGAGCGCGATCGACCGGGCCACCCGGGCGAGCAGGTCCTCGTCCATCTCACCGGCCTTGTCCGGCATCCGGTCGAGCAGCATCAGCGCGGCCACGTCGGAGGTCAGCAGCCGCTCCCGGCGCTCGGCCAGGGCGATCCGCTGCTGCTCGATCACCACGCTGTAACGCCAGGTGTTGCGGTGGATCTCGTGGTTGACGCCCTCGGCGACCCGCTGGGCGTGCTCCACCGCGTAGTCGACCTGCTCGTCGGTGACCAGGCCGTCGGCGTTCATCCGGGGCGAGGCCGGGATGGTGTCGCCGGCGTGCCGGACGACGAGGTCGTCCTCCAGGCTGACGAAGAAGACCGAGCCGCCCGGGTCACCCTGCCGGCCGGCCCGGCCGCGCAGCTGGTCGTCGACCCGGCGGCTGTCGTGCCGGCCGCTGCCGATGACGTAGAGCCCGCCCAGTTCGGCCACCCGCTCCTGGTCGACCTGCCCGCTGCCGCCGAGCCGGATGTCCACGCCCCGACCGGCCATCTGGGTGGAGACGGTCACCGCGCCGTACGCGCCGGCCTCGGCGATGATCGCCGCTTCCTCGTCGTCGTTCTTGGCGTTGAGCACCACGCACGGCACCCCGGCGGCGTGCAGGCCGGCGGCGAGCCCCTCGGACTCCTTCACGTCGAGCGTGCCGACAAGCACCGGGCGGCCCGCCTCGTGGCAGCGCCGGATCTCGTCGACCAGCGCCTCCTCCTTCTCGGCCCGGGTCGCGTAGATCCGGTCCGGCTCGTCCTCCCGGACGCAGGGGGTGTTCGGCGGGATCACCGCCACCTCGAGGTCGAAGAACTCCCGGAGCTGGTCACCGACCAGCACCGCGGTCGCCGTCATGCCGCACAGCTTGGGATAGAGGCCGATGTACGCCTGCACGGCGATGGTGCCCAGCACCTCACCCTCGGCGGTGGCGTCCAGGCCCTCCTTGGCCTCCACGGCGGCCTGGAGACCGTCCGGCCAGCGACGGCGCTGGGCCACCCGGCCGCGCATCTCGTCGATCAGCTCCACCGAGCCGTCCCGCACGATGTAGTCGACGTCGCGGTGCAGCAGGGAGTGCGCGTGCAGCGCCACGTTGACCGCGGAGAGCTGCCCGACGTGCTCGGTGTCGTACAGGTCGATGTCGCCCAGCTTGGCCTCGACGGCGGCCAGACCCTCGGTGGTGAAGGCGACGCTGCGGCCGTCCTCGGCGACCGTGTAGTGCTTCCCCTTGCGCAGGCCACGCACCAGCGCGGCGGCGGCGTGCACCGGATCCTGCTCGCCGGTGACGGAACCGGCAAGCACCATCGGCACCCGGGCCTCGTCGATCAGGATCGAGTCGGCCTCGTCGACCACGGCGGTGGCCAGCGGCGGCTGCACCCGGTCGGCGAGGTCGGTGACGAGCTGGTCGCGGAGGAAGTCGAAGCCGGCCTCGCTGACCGAGACGTAGGTGACGTCGCAGCCGTACGCCGTCCGGCGCTCGGCCGGGGTGGACGCCTCGTTGACCCAGCCCACGGTCAGCCCGAGCAGCCGGTAGACAGGCGTCATCCACTCGGCGTCCCGGCGGGCCAGGTAGTCGTTGACGGTGAGCACGTGCACCGGGCCGTTGCCCAGCCGGACGTGCCCGTAGGCGGCGATGGTGGCGGTCAGCGTCTTGCCCTCACCGGTGGCCATCTCGGCGACCTTGCCCGACAGCAGCGCCATCGCGCCGAGCAGCTGCACGTCGTACGGCCGCTGGTCGAGGCCGCGTCGGGCGGCCTCGCGGCCGACGGCGCAGATCTCGGCGTACTCCGTGGCGGCACCGGCGGCCTCGGTCAGCGCGGCGTCGTCCAGCGCCGACAGCTCGTCCTCGCGCGCGGCGATCCGCGGTAGCAGCTTCTCCAGCGGAGCCAGGTCGACCGTCGTCCCCGGGCGCTGGAGGAACCGCCGGAACCTGCTCTTCAACCGTTGCGACACACCCATGAGCCGCAACGGTACGCGAACCAACCCGAAAAAAGCTGCCCGGTCCGCGCGTGGCGATCCCGGTGTCCTGTTCCCGGCCCATCCGGGCAGGTCAACGGGGGGTGCCGGCGACACACCGGAAGCTGGCAGGCAGGCGGCCGACCAGGGCCCAGCCTGACGGTCGTCGATGACCAACGAGGCCGACCCCGGCAGGGGCCGCCCCTGGGCGCGACCTTCCGAACAACGGCACGGAGCCGGAGGGGCGAAGCCGTCCCTCCCCCACGGCGACGGTACGCAGGGCCCCGCCCCATGATCGGGTTGCCGAAAGGGAGACGACACGCCGGGGAGAGTGCGCCAGATCGCAACATGATCTTGAGGCTCCGTAGCCGCGTCAACCCCACATACGCGGGAAGTGGGCGGACATCTTGACGCCGCCTTCTGGGCGGGGAGCGCTACGGCTCAACGTCCCGCACTTCCGTCACCGGGCCGCACCGGCCGACCCCCGCCGACTCGCGAAGTCGACGAAGCCCCGCCACGCCGCCGGGGCGAACGCGAGCACCCCGCCGTCCCGGTCCTTGGTGTCCCGCACCAGGACGACGCCGGGAAGGTTGCCCGCGACCTCGACACAGTTGCCACCGTTGCCGCCGCTCTTCGTGCTCTTGTGCCACCGCGCGCCGGTCAGGTCCATGATGCAGCCGCTTCTCTCAGGAGGTCGAGGGTCCGTCCACGAGGGAGCGCCTCACCGCGGATGGTTCCCACCGTCGCTCAAGGTTAACAAGGTCGGACGGCTCCCCTTCCCAGCAGTGATCAAGAGGTTTACGTCAGAAGAATCGTCCACGCTGACGTAAACCTCTTGATCACCGAGGCCGGCGCGGGGCACCGAGGCCGGCGCGGGGCACCGAGGCCGGCGCGGGGCACCGATGTGGGGGGTGGGGCGAAAGTCAGCAGGTGAGGATCACCTGGAGTTCCTGGCGACGGCGGTCGGCGAGGTCGGTGAGCAGGGTGGGGGCCTCCTCGAACGGGACCACCGCGGAGATCAGGTGCTTGCGGATCAGGTCGCCGTACTGCCGGAGCAGGTCGATCGTCTCGGCGGAGAGACGTTCCCGGTCCCAGGTGGGGGCGAGGCCGCGGGGCACCCGGCCGATCTGGGCGCAGCGCAGCGCCAGGCCGTTGTGGTGGAATTCCTCGCCGAGCCGGACGGCGTCCGCCCCGCCCTGGTAGAAGGCCAGGTCGATCACGGTGCCCTGCGGACGGAGCAGGCGCAGCGCCAGGTGCAGCGCCCAGTCCTGGCCCCGGCACTGGAACACCACGTCGGCGCCCCGGTCGCCGGCGCTGTGGTTCCACCGGGTCTTGAGCACCACGGCGGGGTCGTCGGCCTCGGGGTCGAGGGTCTCCAGACCGAGGGCCTCGGCGACCTGCCGGCGCTGCGGGGTCGGGTCGACCACCACCACCGAGGCGGCACCGTGTCGCCTGGCGAACAGCGCGGTGAGCAGGGCGACCACGCCACCGCCGACCACCGCCACCCGCCGGCCGCGTACCCCGTCGCCGAGCGTGCGCACGTCGGTGCCGCACAGGTCGGCGGCGGCGTGCAGCAGGCCGTTGGCGCAGATCGGACCCATGTGCGCCACATAGACGCCGAGCATCGGATCGAGGTCGTCGGGCAGCGGCACGAACCGTTCGGCAAGCGGGTCGGCGACGTACCCGGTGCGGTGGCCGTACGTCATCGCGCCGACGGTGCCGACGGCGATCGCCGGGGTGCGGCTCTCCACCACCTCGCCGACCTGCATGTAGCCGAGCCGGGTCACCGGGTACGGGGTGCTGGCCGCCCCGGGCCGGAACAGGCCGAGGCCGGCGTCGAAGGTGACGTTGAGGTAGGGGTTGGTGCCCTTGACGAAGCTCAGCTCCGTGCCGGCGGAGACCCCGCTGTAGCGGGTCCGTACCCGGATCGTGCCGTCGCGCAGCTCACCGGCGTCCTGCTCGGCCACCTCGACCCGCCCCGGGCCGCTGACCACCACCACCGTGTCACGCATCGACGGCCACCCCCGCCGACGCACCGGGGACGCCGCCGACCACCGGCGCGAGCGCGGCCGGGCCGGTGGGCAGCGTGACGGCACGGCCGGTACGGGCGCTCTGCGCGACCGCGACCGCCAGCCGCTGGGTACGCAGCGCCTCCGCGTACGGCACCCGGATGTCGTCGCCGACCCCGGTGACCGCGTCGACGAAGGCCCGGTCGACGGCGACCCGGGCACCGTCCGGGTCGGCCGGCAGGTGGCGTTCCCCGTCGGCGTCGCGGACCGACAGGCCGTCCTCGCCCAGCGACAGGGCGAGCCCGTCGGCGAGGATCTCCACGCCGGCCCGGTGCTTCCAGCCCAGCACGCAGGCGGCGGCGAGGGTGCCCACCGCCCCGTCGGCGAAGCGCAGGGTGGCGGCGGTCACCGAGTCGATGTCGGCGCCGTCGACGGGCGGCGGGCTGCCGTCGCCGTACGCGGTCACCTCGACCGCCTCGCCGACCAGTGCGCGGATCAGGTCCAGCACGTGGGCGGCCTGCTCGACGACCGGGCCACCGGAGCGGTCCCGCACCGCCCACCACGCCACCGGTGGCACCTTGTCCAGCCAGGCTCCGTTGACCATCCGCACCGGACGGTCGGCGAGCAGCTGCCGGGCCTGCTCCACCACGTACAGGTACCGCCAGTGGTGCCCGACGGCGGTGAGCAGCCCCCGGTCCTGCACCAGGGCGGCGATCCGCTCGGCGGTGTCCAGGTCGACCGCCACCGGCTTCTCCACGAACATCGGCACCCCGGCCGCGATCACCGCCTCCTCCACCGGCCCGTGCGCGAACGGGGGTACGCAGACGTAGACGGCGTCCGGGCCGGCGGCCAGCAGCTCGTCGACGTCGGTGAAGACCCGGGCGGAGTGCGCGGCGGCCAGCTCCGTCGCCGCGTCCCGGGCCACGTCGGTGACGCCGATCACTTCCACGTCGGTGAACCTCCCCAGCACGCGGGCGTGGCGTTGCGCCACCCCACCGGCCCCGACCAGGCCCACCCGGCAGGTACGCATTCCATCGGCCCTCTCGACGCTGTCACGACCATCGCCGACAGCACTCCCCCCGGCGGGGAGCCGCGAAACCCGGAGCCGGGCCGCAACACAGCGTTCACCTGCCCGGAACCGGCAGGTGGAGCCGGTGTGATCAAGCTGTTAGGGATAACCGGTTAGCGATTGAGCGGGGATGGGAAAACCACGTCCGGGTTTTCCGCCAGGATCTGGGGGGTTGTGCCAGTGCGGGATACAGAACCGATCGTCTCGCCTGTCGTGGAGGCGTGGGCCACATATCGGACGACGTCGGCGCAGGACTGGCCCGCGCTACGGCTGATGAGGGCCAAGGGGGAGAACCGGGTCAGCGTGGTGCTTCCCGCCCGCAACGAGGAGGCCACCGTCGGGGCGATCGTCTCGACGATCCGGGAGCACCTGATGGACCGGGTTCCGCTGGTCGACGAGCTGATCGTGGTGGACTCCCGGTCGACCGACCGGACCGCCCAGGTGGCCCGGGCCGCCGGGGCTGAGGTGGTCGGTCAGGACGAGATGACCCGTGGCCTGCCCCGGCTGACCGGCAAGGGCGATGCGCTCTGGGCCGGCCTCGCCGCCGCCGGGGGCGACGTCGTCGCCTTCGTCGACGCCGACCTGCGGGAGTTCCGGCCGCACTTCGTGACCGGCCTGATCGGCCCGTTGCTTGTCGATCCCTCGGTCGAGTTCGTGAAGGGCTTCTACCACCGGCCGCTGGTCGGGGCGACCAGCGTGGAGGCCGACGGGGGCGGGCGGGTGACGGAGCTGATGGCCCGGCCGCTGCTGAACCTGTTCTGGCCGGAACTGGCCGGCTTCGTGCAGCCCCTGGCGGGCGAGTACGCCGGTCGGCGCACGGTGCTGGAGCGGGTGCCGTTCGTCACCGGCTACGGAGTCGAGACGGCCATGCTGATCGACCTGCTCGAGCTGGTCGGCCTGGACGCACTCGCCCAGGTCGACCTGGGTGAGCGCAAACACCGGCACCAGGACACCGCGGCCCTGGGCCGGATGTCCGCGCAGATCATGCACACCGCCTGGACGCGGTTGCAGCGGCGGGGCTGGGCCGCCCCGGGCACCAGCCCGGGAACCCTGCTGACCCAGTTCCGTCGGGGCGGCTCGGAGGCGCTGCCCAACCTGGACCGGGAAATCGTCGTCAACGACGTCTCGGTGCAGGAACGCCCGCCCCTGGCCGACCTGCGGCACCGGGTGCCGCACCGGCGGGTGGCCGCCGCGTGACCGCACGCGCCGAGCCGACCACCCGAGCCGAACCGGCCACCCGAGCCGAACCGACCACACGGATCCCCCGGCCGCGACCGAAGCAGTGCCGCCCCACGAGCGGGTGGACGCCCGCCCGCGACTCCGGCCGCACCGAGAGGAAACCCCCGTCATGAGCCTCACCGTGCTGATGAACGCCGGCCCCTGGCTGTCCGTGCCACCTCCCGGCTACGGCGGCATCGAGAACGTCGTCGCCACCCTGGTGCCGGAGCTGCGTCGGCTCGGGGTGAAGGTGGTGCTGGCCTCCGTGGGGTCGAGCACCCTGCCGGTGGACGAGAAGTTCTCGGTCTTCGACGACGGGCAGTTCGCGGCCCTGCAACGGCCGTACAACCAGGTGTGCGGAGTGGCCCAGGCACACCTGGCCGGGGTGGTCCGGCAGGTGCACGGGCGGGCCGACATCGACCTGGTGCACGACCACGTGGAGGCGGTCGGGCTGGCCACCCTCGCAGCGATGGGACCGGACGCCCCGCCGGTGCTGCACACCCTGCACTGGGACCTCGCCAAGCACCCCGAGCTGTACGGCAACCTCGCCGCCGGGGCCCGCGTCCGGGTCAACGGGGTCTCCGCCTCCCAACTGGCCCGCGCGCCCCGGGCGCTGCGGGAGCACTCGGTCGGGCACGTTCACCTGTCCACCCCGCTGGCCGTGCACGCCGACCGGGCGCCCCGGCCGGCCAAGGGCGACTACGCGATCATCCTGGGCCGGATCAACCCGGGCAAGGGCCAGGACGTCGGTGCCCGGCTGGCCCGGCGGACCGGGGTGCCGCTGGTGCTCGCCGGCCCGGTCGGGCCGTACCACCGGCCGGCGGATCTGGCGGCGGCGGGCGACGAGGCCCGGCAGAACCCGGACGTGCGCTTCTTCTACGACCAGGTGGCCCCGCACATCGACGGTGACCTGGTCCGCTGGGTCGGCACGGTGGCCGGTCGGGAGCGCGACGACCTGCTGGCCGGGGCGCGGGCGTCGCTGTTCCCGCTGCGCTGGGAGGAGCCCGGTGGGACCGCCGTGGTGGAGTCGCTGGCGCTGGGCACGCCGGTGGTGGCGACCGGCCGGGGCTGCCTGCCCGAGCTGATCGCGCACGGGCGCACCGGTCTGCTCACCGACGACGAGGAGGAGCTGGGTGAGCTGCTGCTGGCGGCGGGCCGACTCGACCCGGACGAGTGTCGACGGGAGGCCGCCGGGCGGTTCACCCCGGCGGTGATGGCGCAGAAGTACGTCACCCTCTACGAGACGGTCCGCGCGGGCGCCCGAGCGCCACACCTGCAGCCCGTCTGACCCACCCGTAGCCACCCTGACCGGGTCCGGACCGTCACGGTCCGGACCCGGTTTCGTCCCGCCGGGCCGCGGGTACCTGGCGGATCTGCCCAGCACCACGAACGGAATCGAGGGGCCGCATGGTCAGCCGCATCACCTGCGAGGTTCGCGACGAGTCACCCGTGACCGTCGTACGCCTCACCGGCGCGCTCGACCTCGGCACCATGCGCGCCGTGCACACCGCGCTGGACCGCTGCCTGACCACCCAGCCGGACGCGCTGGTGGTCGACCTGGGCGGGGTGACCGTCGCCGACCGGCTGGCGCTGTCGGTCTTCGCCGCCACCGCCCGGCAGGCCGCCGACTGGCCCGCCGTACCGGTGGTGCTCTGCTCTCCCCCGCCGGACGCCGCGGCCTGGCTGGCCACCTCCACCACCTGCCGGGTGGTGCCGGTGCGGCAGGACTGCGCGGAGGCGACCCGGCTGGCCGGGGCGTCCGCGGCACCCCGGCTGCGGGCCCGGTTGGAGCCGGTGGCGGGGGCCTGCCGGCGGGCCCGCGAACTGGTCGGGGACGCCTGCTCCCGGTGGAACGTGCCGCACCTGGCGGAGCCGGCGTCGCTGGTGCTCAGCGAACTGGTCGGCAACGTGGTGCGACACGCCCACACCCCGATGCGGATCACGTTGACCCTGCACCAGCCCTACCTGCGGGTGGCGGTCGCCGACGGCAGCCGGACGGCGGCCCGCGCGGGCCGCCCGAGCCTGACCGCCGAGGGGGGCCGGGGGTTGCTGCTGATCCGGGAGATGGCACAGCGCTGGGGCAGCTCCCCACTGGCCGACGGCAAGGTGGTCTGGGCGCTCCTGCCCGCGAATTGACCGAAATTCCCCCTCTCGCCTGGTTACATAGGCACAGGGACGGGTAGCCGCGCCCGTCCTTTCTGTCGTCAACGACGGGGTGAGAGAGCCATGCCCAGACGGGTAACCACGGAACCCGCACAAGATCGCGGGCCGGCGATCCTCGCCCCGGCCCGGTTCGGCGGCTTTCCCGGCCCGGTCCGCCCGGCGCTGCCCGGGAACAAGCTGCTACGGCTGCTCGGCACCACCGACGCCAAGCAGATCGGCCTGCTCTACCTGAGCACCTCGTTCGGGTTCTTCCTGATCGGCGGGGTGCTCGCGCTGCTCCTCCGGGCCGAACTGGCCCGGCCCCGGATGCAGTTCCTCTCCCCCGAGCAGTACAACCAGGCCTTCACCATGCACGGCACGATCATGCTGCTGCTCTTCGCCACCCCGCTGGTGTTCGCCTTCGGCAACTACATCGTCCCGTTGCAGATCGGCGCGCCGGACGTGGCGTTCCCCCGGCTCAACGCGTTCGCGTACTGGCTGTACCTGTTCGGCGGCATCATGGTCGTCGGCGGTTACCTCACCCCGGGCGGCGCGGCCGACTTCGGCTGGACGGCGTACAACCCGCTCAGCGATGCGACGAACTCCCCGGGCGTCGGCGCGAACCTGTGGGTGGTCGGCCTGGTCGTCTCCGGGCTGGGCACCATCCTCGGCGCGGTCAACCTGATCACCACCACGCTGACCCTGCGCGCCCCCGGCATGACCATGTTCCGGATGCCGATCTTCACCTGGAACATGCTGCTCACCGCCGTCCTGGTGATCCTGGTCTTCCCGTTGCTGGCCGCCGCGCTGCTGACGTTGGGCGCGGACCGGCTGCTCGGCGCCCACGTGTACGACGCGGCGACCGGCGGACCGATGCTCTGGCAGCACCTGTTCTGGTTCTTCGGCCATCCCGAGGTCTACATCGTCGCGCTGCCGTTCTTCGGCATCATCACCGAGATCATTCCGGTCTTCAGCCGCAAACCGATCTTCGGCTACACCGGCCTGGTGCTGGCCACCGTCGCGATCACCGTGCTGTCGATGACCGTCTGGGCGCACCACATGTTCGCCACCGGTCAGGTGCTGCTGCCGTTCTTCAGCTTCCTCAGCTACCTGATCGCGGTGCCCACCGGGGTGAAGTTCTTCAACTGGATCGGCACCATGTGGAAGGGGCAGCTCACCTTCGAGACGCCGATGCTGTTCGCCATCGGTTTCCTGGTGACCTTCCTGCTCGGCGGCCTGACCGGGGTGCTGCTGGCCAGCCCGCCGGTGGACTTCCACGTCACCGACTCGTACTTCGTGGTGGCGCACTTCCACTACGTGCTGTTCGGCACGATCGTCTTCGCCGCCTTCGGCGGGGTCTACTTCTGGTTTCCCAAGATGACCGGCCGGCTGCTCGACGAACGGCTCGGCAAGCTGCACTTCTGGACCATGTTCGTCGGCTTCCACGCCACCTTCCTGGTCCAGCACTGGCTGGGCGACGAGGGCATGCCCCGGCGGTACGCCGACTACCTGCCCAGCGACGGCTTCACCACGCTCAACACGATCTCCACCGTCGGCTCCTTCGTGCTCGGCGCGTCCACCCTGTTCTTCCTCTACAACGTCTGGAAGTCCTGGCGGTACGGCGCGCTGGTGACGGTGGACGACCCGTGGGGGTTCGGCAACTCCCTGGAATGGGCCACCACCTGCCCGCCGCCGCTGCGCAACTTCGACCGGATGCCCCGGATCCGCTCCGAGCGCCCCGCCTTCGACGCGAAGTACGGTCCCAACGTCGCCGACCTCGGTCGGGACCTGCCGCAACGCACCACCCGACCGCCGCAGGAGTTGCACGAGGAGCTGCACCACGAACGGCACGTCCCCGAGTCACCGGCCGCCGAGGGCGCGCACGGGGCGGGGGACGCGGTGGCGTACCAACCTGCGCCACAGTCCGGCGCCCGCCCGGTGGACGTGCCCGAGCCGGAGGACGTCCGCCGTCCCGGCTTCGCGCACTCCGACGCGCCGGAGACCGACCAGCCCGACACCGGGGGAGAACCCCGCAGCGCCGAGCGGTGGCGGCACCCGCACGGCAGGGACGACGACTCCGCCTGACGACAGCAGCCCGCCGGGCCGACACCGTGCGACGGTGCCGGCCCGGCGACGTCCGTACGCTCAGGCGTCCACGGCGGCGGGCAGGCCGGCGGCGGCAAGCGAACGCCCCACCGCCGGCCGGACCCGGGTCAACCGCACCGGCACCCCGGTCCGGATGGCGGCGTCCCGGCCGGCCACCAGGGCGGCGATGCCACCGGCGTCGACCCCACCCGCGCCGTCCAGGTCCACCACCAGCTCGCGGGGCTGCCCGGCGACCGCCTCCAACATCGTCCGGCGCAACTGGTCCGCGCCGTCCCGGTCGATCTCGCCCCCGACCTCCACCACGGTCCGCTCCGCGGTGCGTTTGACCACGATCCGGTTCCGGCCGGTCTCCGTCTCGGCGGTGCCGTTCTGCCACGGCGGCGGGGTGTCGGCGAGCATCGCCTGCCGCAGCCAGGTCAACGCCCGGGACAGCAGCCGGGACACGTGCATCTGCGAGATGCCGAACCGGGCGGCGATCTCCGCCTGGGTCTGATTGCCGTAGAAGCGCATCGCCAGGATGCGCCGCTCCCGCCAGGGCAACCGGTGCAGCAGCCCGCTGACCGTCACCCGGTCGTCCACCGACTCCAACGCGTTGTCCGACTCACCGACCAGGTCACCGAACTCGGCGGAGCTCTCCCCGCCGACCGGCGCGTTGAGCGAGGCCGGGCTGTAACCGGCCGCCGACTCCAGGGCAGCGAGGATCTCCTCCTCCGGCGTCTCCAGCCGGGCCGCCAACTCGGCCACGCTCGGCGCCCGGGACAGCTCACTTGTCAACGCCGAGGTGGCCTGCCCGACCTCCAGGATCAGGTCACGCAGCCGGCGGGGCACGTGCACCCCCCAGGTGCGGTCCCGGAAGTGCCGCTTGATCTCCCCGACGATGGTGATCGCCGCGTACGCGGTGAACGAACCCCGCTCGGGGTCGTACCTGTCGACGGCGTTGACCAGGCCGAGCCGGGCCACCTGCTCCAGGTCCTCAAGCGGCTCGCCCCGCCCCCGGTAGCGGCGGGCCAGCCGGCCGGCGAACGGCAGGGCGAACCGGACCAGGTCCTCGCGCGCCTCGCCCCGGCGCTCCGGTGGCAGGCCGGCGATCCGCGCGGCGTACGCCATCGCGGCGGCGTCCAGGTCCTCCAGACCCCGTTCGGTCGGTGGTGGTGGTGTGGTCGTGGTGGTCTGTCCGAACATCCGCGCCTCCCTCAGGAAGGTCCCCCGCCCGGATCGAGCCGGTCGTGCGCGTGGTGGGACCACGCACCGGGTCGGAAGTTGGGTCACGTGCCGCGCCGGGATCACCGGCCGCGCGGGGACGACGACCGGTCGCCACGCGGCGTGGTCGAGCCGTCGCGGCGGGCGGTCTTCCCGCTCCTCAGGTACTCAACCACGCGCCCCCGGGTTCGCGAGGATGTTTCGGCGTGCCGGGTCCGGCCGGCCGGCGCGGACACCCCGGGTGTCCCCTTTCCGGGTTACCGGCGTCGGTTTCCCGCCCCTGTGACGGTGCCGCCCAACGGCCGGACCGGGCCGGTCAGGACACGGCCAGCCCCAGCGGCACGCCCGCCTCGCGCAGCCCGGCCAGCGCTTCCCCCACGCTCAGCGGCGGCGGGGTCGGCAGATCGTACGGCTGCCCGCGCAGCACCTCGGTGGCCCGCCGGGTGGCCACCGAACCGACCGGGTAGCCCCGGGCTGCGGTGCGGTCCAGCGCCCGGCGACGACGGCCGAAGGCGGCCACCGCCAGCCACTGCGGCAGCCCGGCCAACGCCGGTGACCGCATCCCCGGCGACTCGGGCAGCACGTCCACCGAGCTGAACGGCTCGCTGCCGGCGAGCCACCACTCCGCGTCCTCCACGCTGCGCCGGGTCGCGTTCTCGCACCAGTACGGCACCAGTCCCGCCCGCACCACCTGCCACGGGTCGAGCAACCGGCCGCACTCGACCACCAACCGGTCACCGGTCTTGCCGGCCCGCCGCAGCCACCGGCGGTAGAGGTCGGCGGTGGCCGCGCTGAGCGCCCCCGGGTGCGGCACCTGCACCTGACGCAGCTCGTGCCCCCGGGTGCGGGCCCAGTGACCCAGCGCCCGAATGAAATCCGGCTCCACCCCGTGCTCGGCGGGTTCGCGGGCGGCGGTCACCGCCGGCGGCTCCCATCCGGTCCCGACCCCGCCGGCCGCCCGGAGCACCTGACGCAGGGCGGGCGAGTCCGGGTGGAAGTCCACCGGTTCCAGCCCGCTGGTCGGGGAGCCGAGCTGGAAGCTGTGCCCCTGCCCGGGGTCCGACACCGGCCAGCTGCGCACGTCGCCGACCAGCAGCACCACCGACCCGCAGGTCAGCCGGTCGGCCAGGAACCGGGCGTACGCCACCGGCAGCGCCCGCCACCGGGCCAGCAGGCTGACGGTCACGCCGGCCAGCGCGCCCCGGCTGGCCGGGCAGTGCACCTGGCGTACGTGCAGGTCGGGGTTGCCGGCGAGGATCCGGGCGGCGAACGCGGCACCCTGGTCCAGGGCGGCTGCGGGCCGGTCCACCGCGCCGTGGGTCCAGTGCGCGGTCAGCTCGAACCCGGCGGGCAACCAGGGCGCCCCGAGCGCCACCGCCAGGTGCACGGCGGCGGCGTGCGGCGAGCCCAGCACCACCGCCGGGTACCGCTGCCGGGGGTACTGGTCGACGATCCACCGGGCCACCCGTTCGCCGTCCACCGCACCGGCCTGGGCGGCGGTGAGCGCCAGTCGGCCGGCGGCCCGGGTGGCGGCGGCCCTCCGGACCGCTTCCGGCGCGGCGATGAACCGGGACGACGGCGTGGCAGGCCCCAGGTCGGCGCAGTCCAGCCCGCGCAACGCCCGGGCGGCGGCGGCCACCAGCACCCGCGCGGTGCTGCCCGGCGCGACCACCCGGTCGCCGGCCAGCCCGGTGCCCGTCGTCGTTCCCACCGGCACCTCCGGCACCGGCTCCACCCTGCCCCGTTCACTCACCACGCGGCCCGGCTTCCCGTCCCTCCGGGGTCTAAACGGGGCATCCCGCACCGACGGGCGCAATCGTCGACCGCCAGCCGGTACGCCCCGCCGGGAGCCTCGGGGGGTCAGATGCCCTGGTGGCGGGGGCTAAACGAGATCGTCGGCCTCGACGACCGACCGTTCGGCCGACATGATCCGGTCCCGGATCCGTCGGGTGGCGTCCCCGTCGGCGAACAGGCTCCGCAGGTCGGCCAGGGCCGGCTCCGGCACCCGCCGTGGCACCGTCGGGTCCACCACCGCCTCCAGCACACACGGCCGGTCGGCGGCGAGCGCCTCGTCCCAGGCCGCGCCGACCAGCTCCGGCCGGTCCACCCGGACGCCGTGCAGGCCGAGCAGCCGGGCCCAACCGGCGTACGGCACGTCGGGCCGGCGGCCGGTCACCGCAGCCGGGCGCGGTGGTGCCGCTGCCACGCCGGGCACCCACCGGCCGGTGCCCGGGTCGCGGTCGTCGCGGTCGTTGAGCACCAGCACCACCAGCCGGGGATCGGCCCAGTCCTGCCAGCGGTGCGCCACGGTGATCAGCTCGGCGAGCCCGTTGAGCTGCATCGCACCGTCGCCGAGCAGGGCGACCACCGGTGCGTCCGGGCGGTCCAGCTTCGCGGCGAGCGCGTACGGCAGGGCGCACCCCGGCGAGCCGAGGGTGCCGCAGAGCTGGGCGTCGACCCCGGGTGGCAGCGCCAGGTGGCGGGCGTACCAGAAGAGCACCGTACCGACGTCCACAGCGACCGCCCCGGTACGGGGCAGCCGGGCGGAGAGCTCGTGCAGCACCAGTTGCGGGTTGACCGGCTCGGCCGGCTCGGCGGCGCGGGCGGCAGCCTCCGTACGCCAGCGGTCGACCGAGCCCTCGACGGTGGCCCGCCACTGCCGGTTGGGTCGGTCGGCGACCTGACCCACCAGTGCCCGCAACGTCTCGGTGGCGTCGCCGACCAGCGGCACGTCCACCGGGTACCGGGTGCCGATCCGCCGCCCGTCGATGTCGATCTGGATGGTCCGGGCCTGGCCGGGCGGCGGGAGGTAGTCGGTCCACGGGTCGTTGGTGCCCACCAGCAGCAGGGTGTCCGCGCCCCCCATCAGCTGCGCGGCGGCCGGGGTGCCCACCTCGCCGAGCACCCCGGTGTGGAACGGCAACCGCTCGTCGAGCACCGGCTTGCCCAGCAGCGAGGTGGCCACCCCCGCGCCCAGCCGGTCGGCCAGCACCGCGATCTGCTCCGCCGCACCACGGGCACCCTGCCCGACCAGGATCGCCACCCGTCGCCCGACGGTGAGCAACGCCGCGGCGGCGTCCAGGTCCGCCTGGTGCGGCAGCACCCGGGCCAGCGGTTCGCCGGGCGTCGCGTTGAGCACCCCCGCCGCGTGCGGTGCCAGCTCCGGTACGGCCGCGACCTGCAACGCCCGGGGCAGCACCACGCAGGTCGGGCTGCGGGTCGCCGCGGCGGTCCGGAACGCCTGGTCGAGCAGGGACGGCACCTGGGCCGGACTGCGGCCGTAGCGGACGAACTGGTGGCACACGTCGCCGAAGAGCCGGCTCAACCCGATCTCCTCGTGCACCTCGCCCAGGGGGCCGGAGACGTCCTCCCCCACGATCGCCACCACGGGCCGGCTGTCCAGCTTCGCGTCGTACAGGCCGTTGAGCAGGTGCACCGCGCTCGGCCCCTGGGTGGCAAGGCAGACCCCGATGCCGCCGCCGGTGAACTTGGCGTGTCCGGTCGCCATGAAGGCGGCGGTCTCCTCGTGCCGGGCGGGGACGAACTCCGGGTCCCCGCCGGCGGCGGCCACCGCCTCGACCACCGGGGCGATGGCGTCACCCGGGCAGCCGAAGACGCGGGGCACCCGCCAGGCCCGTAACCGGTCCACCACCAGGTGCGCGACCGTACGGTCAGCCATGGTCGCGTCCCGGGGTCGCCGGGTCGACGTACCGCAGCACCGCGCCGACCCCGTCGGCCAGTTCGGGGGCCTCGTCCGGCCCGAGGACGGTCAGCTCGGCGTCCGTGCCGACCAGCGCCCGGACCAGGGCCGCGTCGGCGCGGACCCGTTGCGGGTCGGGCACCGCGGCGAGCAGGCCGGGCGCGGTGGCGATGTCCGTGGGCCGGGGGCCGATCCACAGCTCGCCGACGGCCGACGGGTCGTCGACGAGCAGCATGGTGTCGACCTGGTTACGTTGCAGGGCGGCCACCACGGCGTCCAGCCCCGCGCCGACGTCCTGCTGGGTGCCGAACCGGTCCAGCGCGGCGGTGACGTGCTGGTCGGCAACCTCGGCGATGGTCTGCACGGTGACGTCGTCCATCGCGGCCGGGTCGGCGCCGCCGGCCCGGGAGCCGGCGTCGGTGCGGACCACCACGTCCTGCCAGCGTGCCGGCAGTTGTGCGGCGATCATCCCGGTGGCCCGGACGTCCCCGGCCACCACCACCACGTCCGCGCCGACCCGGTCGGCCAGCTCGGCGGTGGCCGCGGCGGCGTCCCCGGCGTTGTGGTGCCAGGCCTCCATCGCGGCCCGCTGGTAGCGGGACTGGGACCAGCCGCCGGGCTGCACCCGACGCAGCGGATAGGTCTGCCGGCCGGTGACGTGGGTCCGTCGGGGCACCCCGCCGGCGCTTACCGCGACCGCGTCCGCGCCGGTCCGGTCGGCGAGCACCCGGACCCAGGCCACCTGTTCGCCGCGCTGCGCGAGCAGCGGCATGACGTGCGGCAGCGGGGTGTACGCGGCCAGGTCACGCAACGGCGGCGCGGACAGGTACTCGGAGAGCACCACCGTGCCCCGGCTGGCGAACGCGGCAAGCCCGTAGTCGCCCGGCATCGGGTCGTGGCCCCGGACCACCCGGTCCAGTGCCGCGATGGTCGGCTCGTCCGCGCCGTCGGCGGCGAGTTGCTCGGCCAGGGCCCGCCAGCGCAGGTCCAACGCCGGACGCGCGTCCTGGGTGTCCCGGGAGGCGTCCAGGTAGACCGAGCACCACGGCCCGGGACGGTCGTAGAGCGGGCGCAGGAAGGACAGCTGCATGCTCGACCCCTTTCCGGCTCGGCCGCCCGCTTACCCGGCCCGCCCGGGATGTCACCTCGGCCGGAATCCCGGTGTCCCGGGGGACGTGACCCCCGGTTCATTCACGTCGTCCGGGTCGAACGCCGGATACCATCGGTGAACGGAACCGGACTCTCGGTGGTGAACATGGACAGCGATCTCCGTAATCGGGTGGTACGCCCGACGCAGCGGATACTCACCGGGCGGGTGGTCCGGTTCATGGACGGCTACTCCCGTGAGGTCAGGATCGGCCAGCCGGTGCTGGTGGCGGTGCTGACCGCGGCGAGCGTGGCGGGCCTGCTGGTGATGCTGGTACGCACGGTGCTGTCCAACATCGGCGGCGGTGGCGCGCGGCGCACCTGGAAGGACCTGAAGAAGGGGCCGGAGTTCCTGGTCACCCCGCTGCGGGTACGCGACGACCACGGCCAGCTCTACGAGGTGGAGCTGCACGGGCACCTGCCGCAGAGCGCGGTGCACCCGTCGGACTGGGTGCAGCTCACCCTGCGCCCGCAGGACGTCGACCTGCCGCCGCGCATCGAACGGATCGTCAACCTGACCACCGGGCAGTTGCTCACCCCGCGTACCGCCACGGTGTGGAGCCATCTCGGCCCGCCGCTGCTGATCCAGGCGGTGCTGGGGGCGGTGCTGGTGCTGCTGGTCGCGGCCGCCGTGGTCCTCACCTGACGACGGCGAACCGGCGGGCCGGGGTCCGGGGTCCGGGCACGCCGGCGGAGGTCGGTCGCCTACGGTCAGCCGACCGGGGCCAGTGGCCGCTGCGGCTCGGTGGCGCGCAGCAGACCCCGGCGGGTGGCCCAGCGCTCGAAGAACAGGGTGGCGAAGGGCGGCACCGCGCAGACCAGGGCGACGAGGGTGACCCCGAGGGACCACCGGTGCAGCCGGGCGACGGCGAGCACCAGAATCCCGTACGTCACGAAGAGCGCGCCGTGGATCGGGCCGAAGATCTGCACGCCGACCTCGTTGCCCGGCGGGCCGTACTTGACCGCCATGCCGACCAGCAGGGCCAGCCAGGAGCACGCCTCGGCGATCGCCGCCGCCACGAACAACCGGGTCGTCTTCTCGCGCATCGGGCCATGCTATCCAGCCGCCGTCGCCGGCCGGTCCGCGACGGCCGCGAGGCGACGGGGATCACCCGGGTCGTCGGTGGGTACGTAGAGGGTCCTTCGGGTCTTCCGGGTTCCCCCGGGACGTGCGAGGTTGACGGGACCAACGGTGACAGGGCGGTGGCCATGGGCGAGGAAGTCGGAGCGCGCACCTTCAGCCGGGAGGACCGGGCCCGTTACCGGGAAAAGGTACGCCGGTGCCTGGACGTCTTCGCCGAGATGCTGCGGGAGTCCCGGTTCGACGTGGAGCGGCCGATGACCGGCCTGGAGATCGAGCTGAACCTGGTCGACGACGACTCCCGCCCGACGATGCGCAACGCCGACGTGCTCGCCGCGATCGCCGACCCCGACTTCCAGACCGAGCTGGGCCAGTTCAACGTGGAGATCAACGTGGCGCCGCGCCGGCTGGTCGGCACCGGCACGGCCGAGTTCGAGTCTCACGTCCGGGCCAGCCTGAACGCCGCCGAGGAGAAGGCCCGCACGGTCGACGCCCACATGGTGATGATCGGCATCCTGCCCACACTGGGGCCGGAGCACCTGACCGCCGGGGCGCTGTCGGCGAATCCGCGTTACGCGCTGCTCAACGAGCAGATCTTCGCCGCCCGGGGGGAGGACCTGCGGATCGCGATCAGCGGGGTGGAGCGGCTGGCCACCACCGCCGACACCATCACCCCGGAGGCGGCCTGCACCAGCACCCAGTTCCACCTCCAGGTCAGCCCGGCCGACTTCGCCGCCTACTGGAACGCCGCCCAGGCGGTCGCCGGGATCCAGCTGGCGCTGGGCGCGAACTCGCCGCTGTTCTTCGGCCGGGAGCTGTGGCGCGAGACCCGGGTGCCGCTGTTCCAGCAGGCCACCGACACCCGCTCCGAGGAGATCAAGGCCCAGGGGGTTCGCCCCCGGGTCTGGTTCGGGGAACGCTGGATCAACAGCGTCTTCGACCTGTTCGAGGAGAACGTGCGCTACTTCCCGGCGCTGTTGCCGGTCTGCGACCCGGAGGACCCGGCCGAGACGCTTGCCGCCGGTGGGGTGCCGAGGCTGGCCGAGCTGCGGTTGCACAACGGCACCATCTACCGCTGGAACCGGCCGGTGTACGACGTGTGGAAGGGCCGGCCGCACCTGCGGGTGGAGAACCGGGTGTTGCCGGCCGGGCCGACCGTGGTGGACACCATCGCCAACGGCGCGTTCTACTTCGGGTTGGTCCGGGCGCTGGCCGAGGCCGACCGGCCGCTGTGGTCACAGATGTCGTTCAGCGCGGCGGAGGAGAACTTCACGAGCGGTGCCCGGCACGGCATCGACGCCCAGGTCTACTGGCCGGGCCTGGGTTACCTGCCGGCGACCGAGCTGGTGCTGCGCCGGTTGCTGCCCCTGGCCCACCAGGGGCTGGACGGGTGGGGGGTGGACCCGGCGGAACGGGACCGACTGCTCGGCATCATCGAGCAGCGCTGCCTGACCGGGCGCAACGGCGCGAGCTGGCAGGTGGCGACGTTGCACCGGCTGGAGTCCGCCGACCATCTCGACCGGCCGGAGGCGTTGCGCGAGGTGGTCCGCCACTACGTCGAGCTGATGCACAGCAACAGCCCGGTCCACGAGTGGCCGGTTCCCTGACCGCAGGCAACACACGAGCGCGCGCTGACGGCGGCAGGCCACGATGCGAGGTGGCGGTCAGGGCGCGGGCCAGTTGCGCAGTAGGGCGTCGAGGGCGTCGAGGACCCGCGTCCAGGTCTGCTCGGTGTCGGGGGCGCTGTGGCTGAACCCGCCGCCCAGTTCCAGGCTGACGTAGCCGTGGAAGACGCTGCCGAGCAGCCGGACGGCGTGCGTCTGGTCGGGTTCGGTCAGCGCGTAACCGCGCAGGATGGCCCGGGTCAGCTCGGCGTGCCGGCCACCGGCGCTGGCGGCGGCGGTGGCCGGGTCGAGCCGGAGCTGCGCGGCGGCCCACCGGCCGGGGTGCTCCCGGGCGTAGTCGCGGTAGACGCCGCCGAGGGCGGCCAGCGCGTCCCGTCCGGCCCGCCCGGCCAGCGCGTCGGCGGCCCGCACGGCGAGTTCGTCCAGGGCGAGCAGGGCGATCCGGGTGCGCAGGTCCTGGGAGTTCTTCAGGTGCGAGTAGAGGCTCGCGACCTGCACGTCGAAGCGCCGGGCGAGCGCCGAGACGGTCACCCGGTCGAAGCCGACCTCGTCGGCCAGGTCCGCACCGGCCCGGGTGAGGCGTTCGGTGGTCAAGCCCGTACGTGCCATAACTCATTATGAGTTTGCCTAAAGGTTTTAGGCAAATTACCGTTGCCGCTATGGAACCACTGACCGAGCAGGAGATCCGTTCCGCGTTCGTCAACTGCACGAAGGGCGAGACCAAGCGGCTGTACGTGCCCCGCGACCTGGCCCAGCAACCCTGGGCCGACCTGGACTACCTCGGCTGGCGCGATCCCCGGGCACCGGACCGCGCCTACCTCGTCGCCGAGTTGGACGGCCGCCGGACGGCGCTGGCCCTGCGCTGCCCCACCCCCACCACCCGGCAGCCACCGCGCGGCATGTGCGCGATCTGCTTGACCAGCCCGGCCGGCGGCGTCTCCCTGATGGTCGCGGCAAAGGCGGGTCGCGCCGGTCAGCAGGGCAACTCCGTGGGCACCTACATCTGCACCGACCTCGCCTGCTCCCTGTACGTGCGGGGGCGCAAGGACGCCGGCCCCGGTGCCCGGCTGCCGGAGTCGCTCACCGCCGAGGAGAAGGCCCAGCGGACTGTGGCGAACGTCGCCGCGTTCATCGCCAGGGTGACCGGCTGACCTCGCCGAGGACCTCGCGGAGGTCCACCAGGGTCGCTTCCCGCAGGTCGAGGGCGACGGCGGGTGACGGCGGCTGCCGATCGGCGGCCCCGCCCACCGGCCCGTCCGGGGGGGTTCGCCGTCGCCCCGGCGCGCAGCAGCGCGGCGAGCACCCGGCCCGCCTCCCGCCGGGCGTCGGCATCCCACCCGTCGGCGTCGTACGGGGTCCGTAGGTGGTCGGCGACCGACCCGATGGCCCGGGGCCGGAGCCCGGGATGCCCCGCCGCCAGCGCACCGAGCCGACGCAGTGCGGCGATCCGGCCCGCGCCCGATTCCTGTGCCACCGCGCGAACGGCCACCTGGTACGCCGCCGGGGCAGTGTCCCCTGCCGTCACCTGACCTCCCACTCCGAGCCGTCGCCGGGGCGTCCCGGCGTCGGCGCAGGATAGCCGGGCCAGCCGACAGCGGCGGGGGCAGCGGGCGGCGGTGGGTCACCAGGTCCAGCACGACGCCGTGATTGACGACATCGAGAATGCTCAGTACGTTGACGGAAAGCGCTTACTTTGTCGCTGCGCTGGTCATCATCTCCGGGACGACGCTGGTCGTACCGAGCAGGCACCTCGCGCCCGATGATCCGGGCCGGTCCGGCGCGAGCAGGCCCCGCTCCACGACGGCGTCCGGGCAGCACCCGCCTGCCTCGACACCGACGGGCACCGGTGTCGCCGGTTCCCCGCGGGCTCCGTACCCCACCCCACAGGAGAGAACCATGAGCTTTCGACAGCGCCGTACGGCGTGGTGGGTCTCCGCGGTCGCCGCGACGACGCTCACCGCGGCCGGTGTCGTGATCACCGCGAACGCCGCCCAGGCCGCCGCCGGTTGCCGGATCGACTACACGGTGTCCACCCAGTGGTCCGGTGGTTTCACCGCGAGCGTCAACCTCACCAACCTGGGCGACCCGCTCAGCGCCTGGACGACCACCTGGACGTTCGGTGCCGGGCAACGCGTCGACCAGGGGTGGAACGCCACGTTCACCCAGAACGGCAGCTCGGTCAGCGCCGGGGACGCCGGCTACAACGGGGCGGTCGCCACCAACGGCACGGTCTCGTTCGGCTTCAACGGCACCTGGACCGGCAGCAACCCGGTCCCGACGAACTTCGCGGTCAACGGGGTGGCCTGCACCGGCGGCGTCACCCCCACCACCGGCACCCCCACCACCGCGCCCCCGACGACCGCACCGCCCACCACACCCCCGCCCACCACACCGCCGCCGACCACCCCGCCGCCGACCACCCCACCGCCCACGACGCCCCCGCCGTCGGGCAGCACGCTGTACGTGGCACCGAACGGCAGCGCCGGTGCGGCCGGCACCCAGGCGAACCCGACCACCCTCGCCTCGGCCATCACCCGGGTCACCGCCGGCGGGACGATCTACGTCCGCGCCGGGACCTACAACCTGGCGCAGACGGTGACCATCGCACCCGGCAACAACGGCACCGCCAGCGCCCGCAAGAAGCTGTTCGCCTACCCGGGTGAGAAGCCGGTGCTGAACTTCTCGGCGATGAGCGAGGACCCGGCCAACCGGGGGCTCGCCCTCAACGGGTCGTACTGGCACGTCCAGGGCATCGTCGTCGAGCGGGCCGGTGACAACGGGATCTTCGTGGGTGGCAGCAACAACATCATCGAACGTACGGTGACCCGCTTCAACCGCGACAGCGGGCTGCAACTCTCCCGGATCGCCTCCAGCACCCCGCGCGACCAGTGGCCGGCCAACAACCTGGTGCTGAGCGCCGAGTCGCACGACAACGCCGACTCCGACGGGGAGGACGCCGACGGCTTCGCCGCCAAGCTCACCGTCGGCAGCGGCAACGTCTTCCGGTACGCGGTGTCCCACAACAACATCGACGACGGGTGGGACCTCTACACCAAGACCGACACCGGGCCGATCGGCGTGGTGACCATCGAGGACTCCCTGGCCTACAACAACGGCACGCTCAGCAACGGCACCCAGAACGGCAACGGTGACCGCAACGGCTTCAAGCTCGGCGGTGAGGACATCGGCGTCAACCACGTCGTGCGGCGGACCATCGCCTACCGCAACGGCAAGCACGGGTTCACCTACAACCGCAACCTCGGCTCGATGTCGATCTCGAACAACCTGAGCATCGACAACACCGAGCGCAACTTCTCGTTCGACGGCGGCAGCTCGGTGTTCCGGAGCAACACCTCGTGCCGCAGCGGCAGCGGCTCGAACGACAAGATCGTCGGCAACAGCGACAGCTCCAACCAGTTCTGGAACGGCAGCAACGGCTCCCGCTGCGCGTCGTACACCGGGGCGATCGGTTGGTCCTTCGCCGCCGACGGCCGGCTCGTGGTGACCCTCGGCGGCCGGCAGGTCACCCTGTAACCGCCGGTCTTCGGGGTGGCCCGGCCGGTCGGACCGGCCGGGCCACCACCACGGGCCGCCCCGGTCGACGCGACGGGCTCGGGCGGTGGCCCGCCGACTACGGGAGGCGCGGGCCGGGACCGGGCACCCGGAGTGCGGCCCGGTCACCGGGTGGTGAGGCCGACCAGCGTGGCCAGTCGCGCGACACCGGCCGCCGTCGGCCGACCCCGGGCCAGCTCGGCGATCACCGTACGGGCCACCGGACGGCACCGCACCTCGGCCGGCGCGATGCCGTCCGCGTCGACCAGCACCCGACCGGCCCCGAACAGATCACCGACCTGGAGGTACGCCCGCGCGGCGTCGACCAGGTAGGCGGCCCGGTACTCGGCCGGCAGCAGCCGCCACCCCTCCCGACGGGTCACCTGCTCGTGCCGGTAGACAGCCTCCCCACCGTCACCCATCTCGACAGCCGCCACCACCCGGGCCAGCTCGACGGCGACCGGCCCGAAGCAGATCCGGTGGGGATCGTCACCGCCCCCGACCCGGTTGGCGATCCCGGCAGTCAGGTCGATCAACTCGTCGACCCGGCGGGTGTCGCCGTGCTCGGCGGCGGCAAGGGCGGACTGGAGCAGCAGCGTCCCGCAGAGCGCCTGCCGCGCCGCCGGGGCGTCGCGTACCGGCCTGGGGGCGACGCGACGCGCGGCGACCACGGTCACCGCGAGCGCCAACCGACCACGGCCCAGCGCACGCAGCGCCTGCCCCACCGCCACGGCCGCCGTCCCCGCCAGTGCCGGGTCGTCACCGGCCACGGCCATCGCCCGGTCGGCGGCCAACCACCCGAGGTCGGCCTCGCCGAGCTTCACCAGCACCGCCGAGGCGACCCGGTACGTCTGCACCAACAGCTCCGCTGCCCCCTGGGGCGCTGTCGCGTGCCGGCTCCGCGCGGCGTCGAGCAACCCCGGCAGCGCCCGCACCACCTGCGCGTAGTGCGCGTGCTGGTAGGTCAGCCAGGCGTGTGCGACGTGCCGCTCCAGGGTCGCCGACGGCACCACGGCCGCCGTGAGGTCGTAGCGGGCGAGGGCGGCGCGCAGCCCGTCCACCCCGTCCAACCCACCGGCCCGGCCCGGCGACGGCAGCCCGGTGCCGAGCAGAAGCGCCGGATCGACCCGCAGCACCTCGGCGATCTCCTGGATCACCGAGTACCGGTCCAACGCGCGGACCCCGCGTTCGACCTTGTCCACCCAGCTCTTCGACTTGCCGAGCCGGTCCGCGAGCATCTGTTGGGTCATCCGCCGCCGCACCCGCCAGCGCGCCACCCGCCGCCCGACCGGCAGCTCGTCAGCGCCCACGCCGCCACCGCCGATCCGGCACCGCGCGCGTCGTGTCCTCGACGGGTATCCGCTCCGCCTCGGCCTGCGCGAGAATGCGACGCTTGGCGGCCTCGTGCTCGGCGGCCTCGGCCTGCTCTCCCCGACTCGCGACCCGCTCGTTCCCCTGCTCCCGCATATCCGCCTCCGTCGACAACTCCGGCGTCCTTCGCCGGCTTCCCTGATGGGCTTCAGCGAAGTCGACTGCTGGTCGACCGACCAGATGACGAGCCGTGTGCGCGATTGCGCTGCCCCTGCCCCGGGTTGCGCGGGCTTGCGTGGACCCCTACCACGCCGGTTCTCCCTCTACGCTCGTCACTGGTGGTAGCCGCTCAACTCCCAGGGGTAGATGAATGGCGCGGTCGGTAACGAACAAGGCTCTTGATGCACTGCTGTTCGCCGCTGGCTACGGCAATGCGCATGCGGCATTCGCCCGCCAGGTCAACCATGCGGGCCGGGCTCAGGGCAGCTGGCGCTACGACGCGGCCAGCGTCTACTGGTGGCTTCGTGGACGTCGGCCAGCTGAGCATGTGCAGACCGTCATGGCGGAGACGATCGCCCGGAAACTCGGCCGCCCCGTTGAGATGACGGAACTCGGATTCGTCGGCACCGATTTCGCGGATGCCGCCTATCCCCCGACTGCCAGCGGTGCCATCGATGCTGCCGGACGGCTCTGGACGCTGCTCGCCCACCGGGTCAACTCACCGATCGGAGGGGTATTCCACAGCGGAGCGGCGCTACAGGCCGCGTTCGCCTGGCGATACGACCTTCCCGACACACAGGTGGCCCGCGATGGGCGAACATCGCTCACGGGTGCTGACATTCAACCGCTGTATCTCCTCGCCGAACACTTCGCCGACCTTGACCGACGCCACGGCGGCGGCTCCCCGCACACCCGCGCACTCATGGCCGATCTCCTCGCCCGGCAGGTAGTTCCCATGCTGCATGGCGCCTACGCAGACGCCGTCGGGCGTGATCTCATGCGCGCCACCGCAACGCTCTGCGGCCAACTCGCTTTCATGTCCTACGACGCGGGTGAACACGGCATCGCCCAGCATCACCTCACCATCGCCCTACGACTCGCCAAGGCCGCAGATGACCGCCTCTACGGTGCCCATCTCTTGGCGAACCTCGCCACTCAGGCCGTTTACCTCGGGCATACCCGGGACGCGGCCCGACTCGCCGAGGCAGCCGTCGATGGGGCGGGCCGCGCCCCCGCTGCGGTCCGCGCCCGCCTCTACACCACGGCCGCCAGCGCCTATGGCCGATCCGGGGAAAGGCGGGCCTGTCGAGCAGCGCTTGCCAAGGCAGAACGGGCTGTCGATCGGATGCGCAAGGAGGACAGCCCACGCTGGGTCAGTTACTTCAGCCCGGCCCATCTCGCGGGTACCACCCTGAAGTGTCTCAGCGACCTACGCCTGCACCGGCAGGCGTTGCGGCACGCATCCGACGCGATCACCCTCACCACCCAGAATGCCCGGACACGTGTACTACACAGCGCCCTGATCGCGCTCACCCATGCCCGGGCAGGAGACCTCGACGCAGCCTGCACTTGGGGCCGAGAGGCTGCCCGGCATGCACCGCAAGTTTCCTCCGCGCGGGTGACGCAGCGCATCCAGGAACTCGCCACCGCGCTAACCCCCCACCGAACGAGGGCCGACGTCCACGACCTCCTCAGCACGCTCGCGCCCACGCCGCCGCCGCGCTCGCATTCAGGCCGCCTCTGACACAGGGCAAGCCAGCATCGACACCTACGGCTAACGTCACACGCGTGACATGGACGGAGCCCAGCACCTGGTACGCGAACCTGTCCACCTTCCATGCCGCCACGGCCGCCTTCATCACGGACCCGGTCGGCAATGTGCTCCTCGTCAAGCCCACCTACCGCGATCACTGGGCCTTCCCGGGCGGGTATGTGGAACAGGACGAGTATCCGCACCACGCATGCGCCCGCGAAGCCCGCGAAGAACTCGGCGTCACCGTGGCAGTGGGAGAGCTACTTGTCGTGGACTGGGCACCGCCGGCCGGGCAACGGCCGCGTGCCCTCGTCCACTTCACCTTTGACTGCGGGACCATCACCCAGCACGATGGTCTCACCCTTCCGGAGCAGGAAATCGAAGGTGTTGGTTTCTTTACACCCGGTGAAGCCGGACAACGCCTTCCCGACAACGTTGCCCCACGGGTGAGTGCCGCGATTCGCGCCCGTGCTCTTCGTACCCCGATCTACCTCGCCGACGGCGGAGCCGCTTCATAGGCGTCTGCCCAGGATCGTTTCGACTGCGCCGTGGTCAGCAGGTGCACCAGCTGAGCGAGCTGGCGACACCGGTCCGGCCCCTAGTTGACGAGAGGGTCATACGTCCGCTCGGGCTTATGACACACAGGCATAAATATGACAGCTCGGCATACACCTTCTGCCGGCATGTTGGTCCCGCCACGATCGATACCCAACGTAACGATCCGCCGCGAGGTCAGCCTGAGAACCGCGCGCACCATGCCGAGGACAGAACGCACCATGCCGCGCACCGCGCGCACCAGCGCGAGACCGCGCCACGACGGGTGCGCGGCGCTCAGAGGGCCACGATCGCCGCTGTCTCCGCCGGCAGCTCCACCCGGTCGCGCATCACGGTGACGCCCTCACCGGTGGTGAGCAGCACCCGACGGGCCACCCCGGGCAGGGTGATCCGCTGACGGCGGCCGGCGAGGTTCGCCACCACCAGGCACCCGCCCCGGCGGACCACCAGGAACTCGTCGCCGTGGCGTACCTCCACCCGGTGCAGGCGCGGGTCGGCCAGGTCGGGCCGGCTCTTGCGCAGCGCGATCAGCCGCCGGTAGAAGTGGTACATCTCGCGGTGTTCGGGTTTGTCCAGCTCGGCCCAGTCGAGTCGGGAGCGCAGGAAGGTCTGCCGGTCCTGCGGGTCGGGCACGTCGCCGGGCGGCCAGCCGTGCGCGGCGAACTCGCGCCGCCGGCCGGTGGCCACCGCCGCCGCCAGCTCCGGCTCGGGGTGGCTGGTGAAGAACTGCCACGGCGTGCTGGCCGCCCACTCCTCCCCCATGAAGAGCATCGGGGTGAACGGCGCGGTCATCAGCAGCATCGCCCCGACCCGCAGCAGTGCGGGCGACAGCCCGGCGGAGATCCGGTCGCCGGTGGCCCGGTTGCCGATCTGGTCGTGGTTCTGCAGATAGGCCACGAAGCGGTGCCCGGGGACGGCGTGCCGGTCCACCGGACGGCCGTGGCTGCGGTTGCGGAAGCTGGACCAGGTGCCGGCGTGGAAGAACGCCCCGGTCAGCACGTCGGTCAGGCACTCCAGCGAGCCGAAGTCGCCGTAGTAGCCCTGCCGCTCCCCGGTGAGCAGGGTGTGCAGGGCGTGGTGGGCGTCGTCGTTCCACTGGGCGTGCAGGCCGTAGCCACCAGCCTCGCGGGCGGTGACCAGCCGGGGGTCGTTGAGGTCGGACTCGGCGATCAGCGACAACGGCCTACCCAGGTGGGTGGCGAGCGCCTGCACCTCGACCGCCATCTGCTCCAGCACGTGCACGGCCCGGGAGTCGGGCATCGCGTGCACGGCGTCCAGCCGCAGGGCGTCGACGTGGTAGTCGCGCAGCCACGTCAGCGCCGAGTCGATGATGTAGCGGCGTACCCCGTCGGAGTGCGGGCCGTCCAGGTTGACCGTGCGGCCCCAGGGGTTGCTCTGCTCGCTCAGGTACGGCGCGAACCTCGGCGCGTAGGCCCCGGAGGGCCCGAAATGGTTGTAGACGACGTCGAGGATCACCCCCAGACCCTTGGCGTGGGCGGCGTCGACCAGGCGTTTCAGCCCGTCCGGCCCGCCGTAGGGCTGGTGCGGGGCATACCAGCAGACCCCGTCGTACCCCCAGTTGTGCTCGCCGTTGAAGGCGTTCACCGGGAGCAGCTCGATCAGGTCGACGCCGAGGTCGACCAGGTGGTCGAGCCGCCCGATCGCCGCGTCGAAGGTGCCCTCCGGGGTGAACGTGCCGACGTGCAGCTCGTAGAGGATGCTGCCGGGCAGTTGCCGGCCGGTCCAGCCCTGGTCGGTCCAGTCGAAGGCGGCGTGGTCGTAGCGTCGGCTCGGCCCGTGCACCCCGGCCGGCTGCCAGGCCGAACGCGGGTCGGGCAGCGGGGTGTCGTCGTCGTCGTCGAGCAGGAACGCGTAGTCGGTGCCGGGGCCGGCGTCGGGCACCTCGACCCGCCACCAGCCGTCCGGCCCGGCCCGCATGTCGTGGTCGGCGACACCGGGCAGGTGCAGCCGGACCCGGGCGACGTCCGGCGCCCAGACGGTGAACTCGGTCATGCGGCAGCCTCCACGGGGTCGGTGGGAGCCAGCAGGGCGGTGGGCGCGAGCAGCGCGACGGGATAGCTGCTCAACAGAGCATGAAGGGGCAGCTCGGACCCACTGTAGACCCGTCCGGTGAACACGTCGGTAAAACTGTTGCCGGGCATCGACAGGATGGTGCCGCGCCAACCGCCGTCGCGGGCCAGCGCCACCGGCAGCCGGGTCGCCACCGCGATCGCGCCACCCCTGTCGAAGGCGACCGCGTGCCCGGCGGCCGGCCCGTGCGCGGCCACCGGCCGGTAGCCGGCGAACAGCTCCGGGTGGGCCCGGCGCAGCCGCAGCGTGCGGGAGACCACGAGCAGCTTGGCCGCGCCGTCGGCGGCCACCGTCGGCTGCCAGCCGGCGTCGAGCCGGGCCAGCAGCTCCCGGCGTACGGCGAAGTCGACCGGGCGGCGGTTGTCCGGGTCGACCAGGGAGTCCTCCCACAGCTCGGTGCCCTGGTAGGTGTCGGGCACCCCGGGCATGGCGAGCTGGACCAGTTTCTGCCCGAGCGAGTTGGACCAGCCGGGCGGGGTGAGCTCGGCGGCGAACGCGGTGATCTCGGCGTGCAGCTGCGGGTCGTCGTACATCCGGTCGACCAGGGCGTGCAGGTCGTGTTCGAAGGCCGCGTCGGGGTCGGCCCAGCTCGTCGAGACCGACGCCTCCCGGGCGGCCTTCTCGACGTACGCGTGCAGCCGCTCCCGGTCGATCGGCCAGGCACCCACGGCGGTCTGCCACAGCAGGTGGGCGAAGGCCGGATCGGCAAGCGGCGCCCGGGTCGTCCAGTCGCCCACCTGCTCCGCCCAACGGGCCGGCAGCTCGGCGAGCACGGCGAGCCGGGCCCGGACGTCCTCGCCGCGTTTGGTGTCGTGGGTGGAGAGCGTGGTCATGCTGGTCGGCCAGCGGACCTGCCGGGCGGCGGCGAACCGGTGGAACTCCGCCGGGGCCACCCCGAAGTGGGCCGGCGAGCCACCTACCTCGTTCAGGGCGACGAACCGGCTCCACCGGTAGTAGGCGGTGTCCTCCACCCCCTTGGCCATCACCGCGCCGGTCAGCTGCGGGAAGCGGGCGGCCAGCTCGTGCTCGGGGCGGCGCAGCAGCGCGGTCACCGCGTCCAGGGTGGCGGTGAGGTCGGGCCGGCGGCGGCCGGCCTCGGCGCGGGCGGCGGCCAGGTGCCGGGCCCCGTGCGGCGGGTAGCCCCGGTAGACCGGGAAGCAGGCGGCCAGCTCGGCCAGGGCCGCCCGGGTGGCCTCCCGGTCGAGGTCGGGGGCGAGCGCGGCGAGTCGGCTCAGCTCGGCGGCGAGCAGCCGGGTGGCGGCCTCCAGCTTGGTGGTGTGGGTGAGGTCCTGCCAGGAGGTGTGCCGGCCGGTGAGCCGGGCGTCGAGGGCGGTGAAGTCACCCTCGGCCCGCCCGTCGACGAACAGGCCGCAGACCGCGGCCAGCGCGTCGTAGCCGGTGGTGCCGTCGACCGGCCAGTCCGGCAGCTCCTCGCCGTACTCCAGGATCTTCTCCACCACCAGCCAGGCGTGCGGGGCGGCGGCGCGCAACCGGTCCAGGTAGCCGGCGGGGTCACGCAGGCCGTCGGGGTGGTCGACCCGGATGCCGTCGACCTCGCCGTCGGCCACCCAGCGCAGCAGCTCGGCGTGGGTGGCGTCGAAGACCGCCGGATCCTCCACCCGCAGCCCGGCCAGGTCGGACACGGCGAAGAACCGGCGGTACGTCAGCTCGGCGTCGCCGCGCCGCCAGGAGACCAGCTCGTAGTGCTGCCGGTCGTGCACCGCGCGGGGGCTGCCGGCGGCGGTGCCGTCGGCGACCGGGAACCGGTGCTCGTGGTAGCGCAGCTCCCCGTCGACCAGCTTGAGGTCGTCGAGCGCGTCGGGGCTGTCGGCGAGCACCGGCAGCAGCAGCCGGCCCCGGTCCCAGTCGACGTCGAACCAGTCGGCGTACGCCGAGTTCCGCCCCCGGCGCAGCACGTCCCACCAGGCCGGGTTGGCGGCCGGCTGGGCGACCCCGGCGTGGTTGGGCACGATGTCGACGACCAGGCCCAGCCCGACCGCCCGCAGCGCCCGGACCAGCCGCTGCCGGCCGACCTCCCCGCCCAGCTCCGGGTTGACCGCGCGGTGGTCGACCACGTCGTAGCCGTGCGCGGAGCCGGGGGTCGCGGTGAGCAGGGGCGCGGTGTAGAGGTGGGTGACGCCCAGGTCGGCGAGCCAGTCGGCCAGCTCGGCGGTGGTGTCCAGGTCGAACCCGGGCCGGACCTGGATGCGGTAGGTCGACCCGACCGGCACCGGCGCGTCGGGTCGGGGCTGTGCGGGCATGTCAGACCGTCCTCTCCAGGACCACCAGGGAGCGGTCCGGCACGCAGATCGCGCCGCCCGCCTCGACCACCGTCGGCTTCTCAGGGTCCGGCTCCGCCGTGCTGATCACCAGTTCCCACCGCTTGCCGAACTCCTCACCCGGCAGGGTGAAGTCCAGCGGCGCGTCGTGGGCGTTGAAGCAGAGCAGGAACGACGTGTCCCGGTGCCGCTGACCGTACTGGCCGCGTTCGGGGATGCCGTCGCCGTTGACGAACAGGGCCACCGACCGGCCGAAGTCGTTGCCCCAGTCCTCGCCTGTCATCTCCCTGCCGTCGGGGGTGTACCAGGCCAGGTCGGGCAGCCCCGCCTCGGCATTGCGGCCGCCCACCGGCAGGCCGGTGAAGAACCGGCGGCGACGGAACACCTGGTGCCGGTTGCGGAAGTCGGTGAGCCGCCGGACGAAGGCCAGCAGCTCGTCGTCGGCCTGCTCCCAGTCCACCCAGGCCAGCTCGCTGTCCTGGCAGTAGGCGTTGTTGTTGCCGTGCTGGGTGCGGCCCATCTCGTCGCCGTGGCCGAGCATCGGCACACCCTGGGACAGCATCAGGGTGGCCAGGAAGTTGCGCCGCTGCCGGGCCCGCAGGGCGGTGACGCCGGCGTCGTCGGTCTCCCCCTCGACGCCGCAGTTCCAGGACCGGTTGTGGCCCTCGCCGTCGCGGTTCTCCTCGCCGTTGGCCTCGTTGTGCTTGTCGTTGTACGACACCAGGTCGTTGAGGGTGAACCCGTCGTGGCAGGTGACGAAGTTGATGCTGTGGAACGGGCGGCGGCCGTCGTCCTGGTAGAGGTCGGCCGAGCCGGAGATGCGGGAGGCGAACTCGGCCAGGGTGGCCGGCTCGCCACGCCAGAAGTCGCGGACCGTGTCGCGGTACTTGCCGTTCCACTCCGTCCACAGTGGCGGGAAGTTGCCGACCTGGTAGCCGCCGGGGCCGACGTCCCACGGTTCGGCGATCAACTTCACCTGGCTGACCACCGGGTCCTGCTGCACCACCTCGAAGAAGGTGGAGAGCCGGTCCACCTCGTAGAACTCGCGGGCCAGGGTGGCGGCGAGGTCGAACCGGAAGCCGTCGACGTGCATCTCGGTCACCCAGTAGCGCAGCGAATCCATGATCAGCTGGAGCGAGTGCGGGCTGCGTACGTTGAGGCTGTTGCCGGTGCCGGTGTAGTCGACGAAGTAGCGCCTGTCCTCTTCGGACAGCCGGTAGTAGCTGGGGGCGTCGACGCCCTTGAAGCTCAGCGTCGGGCCCAGGTGGTTGCCCTCGGCGGTGTGGTTGTAGACCACGTCGAGGATGACCTCGATGCCGGCGGCGTGCAGCGCCTTGACCATGCCCCGGAACTCCTGCACCTGCTGGCCGAGCCGACCCAGCGCGGAGTAGCCGTGGTGCGGGGCGAAGAAGCCGATGCTGTTGTAGCCCCAGTAGTTGCGCAGGCCGAGGTCGGCCAGCCGGTGGTCGTGCACGAACTCGTGCACCGGCATCAGCTCGATCGCGGTCACCCCGAGCTGCTTGAAGTAGTCGATCATCACCGGGGAGGCGATCGCCGCATAGGTGCCGCGCAGCTCCTCCGGGATGTCGGGGTGGCGCATGGTCAGCCCGCGCACGTGCGCCTCGTAGATCACCGAGTGGTGGTACGGGGTGCGCGGCGGTCGGTCGTTGCCCCAGTCGAAGTACGGGTTCACCACCACCGACTTGGGCATGAACGGGGCCGAGTCGGTCTCCGACATCCGGTCCGGGTCGCCGCCCCACTCGTAGTCGTAGACCGCCGGGTCCCAGCTGACCTCGCCGTCGACCGCCTTGGCGTACGGGTCGAGCAGCAGCTTGTGCGGGTTGCACCGGACCCCGTTGGCCGGGTCGTACGGGCCGTGGACCCGGTAGCCGTACCGCTGACCCGGCTCGATCCCGGGGATGTACGCGTGCCAGACGTACGCGTCGACCTCACGCAGCTCGACCCGGCGCTCGGCACCGGTGTCCCACTCGTCGAAGAGGCACAACTCGATCTTCTCGGCGACCTCCGAGAAGATCGCGAAGTTGGTGCCCATCCCGTCATAGGTGGCGCCCAGGGGGTAACGCTCACCCGGCCAGACCTGCATGTCGCTCCTTAGGCCCCATCATCATGACCACACCGGTCGAGTCGGGGACCGCCGGTGCGTACGCCACTGATGCCCCGCGGTCGGGCCGGTCAATCCACCCGTTCGGACGGCGCCCGACATCCACCCGCCCGAGCGGTCACGCACCTTCAGGTGTCGTCCGTCACGATAGGCCCTTTCGAGATGCGCCGGGCCGCCTGATGGCCTTTGCTGGACGCGGACGCGCCCGCGCGGTGGGTCCGTCCTCGGCCCTCGGCCACCCCCACCACCACCCCTTCCGCCGCCATCGTCGCCGGCGCAACCCCGTGTGCACGGACGGAGATCGATTGTGACCACCCTGCGGATCAGCGACCAGCTCGCGACCGCTGTGGACCGGACCTGCCGGCCCACCCCCACCTTCCGGCCCCAGATCCCCCAGCAGGGCGGCGGCTCCGGCGTGCCCCCGCGCACCCGACGCATCCTGATGCTCTCCTGGGAGTACCCGCCGGTGCTGGTGGGCGGGCTCGGCCGGCACGTGCACGCCCTGTCGGTGGCCCTGGCCGCCGCCGGGCACGAGGTCACCGTCGTCACCCGGCACACCGAGGGCGCGCCGCTGGAGGAGTACGCCGACGGCGTGCGGATCGTCCGGGCCGCCGAGGATCCGGTGACCTTCCCGCTGGCCACCGACTCGCTGCTGGCCTGGACGATGGCGTTCAACCACACCCTGACCCGGGCCGCCCTGCGGGCCACCGAGTCCGGCACGTACGACGTGATCCACGCCCACGACTGGCTGGTCGCGCACACCGCCATGACGCTGCGCGCGCACCTGGACGTGCCGCTGGTCAGCACCATCCACGCCACCGAGGCCGGCCGGCACCAGGGCTGGCTGCCGGGCGAGATGAACCGCACCATCCACGGCGTCGAGCAGTGGCTGGCCGCCGAGTCCGGCCGGGTGGTCGTCTGCTCCCGGTACATGCGCGACGAGGTGGGCGCGCTGTTCGACGTGCCGACCGCCCGGGTCGACGTGGTCCCCAACGGGGTCGAGCCGCACCGCTGGAAGGTGCCGACCTCGGCGGTCACCGCGGCCCGCACCCGGTTCGCCGGGGACGGTCCGCTCGTCACCTTCGCCGGTCGGCTGGTCTACGAGAAGGGCGTCCAGCACCTGATCGCCGGCCTGCCCCGGCTGCGGGAACGGCACCCCGGCCTGCGTGCGGTGATCGTCGGGGACGGGCCGTACAAGGCGGAGTTGGAGGCCGAGGTGCACCGGCTCGGGTTGGGCGGCACGGTCGCCATGCCCGGCTTCCTCGGCGGCACCGACCTGCCGGCCGTGATGGCCGCCTCGGACTGCTTCGTGGTGCCCAGCATCTACGAGCCGTTCGGGATGGTCGCCCTGGAGGGGGCGGCGGCCGGTGCGCCGCTCGCGGTGTCCGAGACCGGTGGGCTGGCCGAGATCGTCGAGCCGGGGGTGACCGGGATGACCTTCGCCCCGGAGGACCCGGCCGACCTCACCGAGGCCGTCCACGCGCTGCTGTCGGACCGGGACCGTGCCCGGGTGCTCGCCCGCCGCGCCCGCGCCATGGTGCACGAGCAGTACGGCTGGTCGGCGATCGCCCAGCGCACCGCGACGGCGTACGCCTCGGCGATCGCCGGGGACGCCGCGTTCACCGCGCAGCGTGCCGAGCAGCGGATGGCGACCGGCCGGGTCACCGCCCCGATCCCGGCGGGCAACCTGCTCGTCGCCGCCGGCCTGCGCTGACCGCTCGCCGCCGAGCCCGGCGCAGCCGGCACCGACGCCGAGCCCGGCGTACGCACGAAGGCCGCCGGCCCCCTGCGGGGTCGGCGGCCTTCGTGGTGACCAGGCTCAGCGCTGCGAGATCGCGGTGAACTCCCGCTCGGGGGCGCCGGTGTAGATCTGCCGGGGCCGGCCGATCTTCGTCTCCGGGTCGCTGATCATCTCGCGCCACTGGGCGATCCAGCCGGGCAGCCGGCCCAGCGCGAACAGCACCGTGAACATCTTGGTCGGGAAGCCCATGGCCTTGTAGATCAGGCCGGTGTAGAAGTCCACGTTGGGGTAGAGCCGGCGGGACACGAAGAAGTCGTCGGCCAGCGCGATCTCCTCCAGCTGCATCGCGAGATCCAGCAGCGGGTCCGGGGTGGCCATCCGGCCGAGCACGTCCTGGGCGGCCTTCTTGACGATGGCGGCCCGCGGGTCGTAGTTCTTGTAGACCCGGTGCCCGAAGCCCATCAGCTTCACACCGTCCTGCTTGTCCTTCACCTTGCGGACGAAGGACGCGACGTCACCGCCGTCGGCCTCGATCTTCTCCAGCATCTCCAGCACGGCCTGGTTGGCACCGCCGTGCAGCGGCCCGAACAGGGCGTTCACCCCGGCCGAGACCGAGGCGAAGAGGTTGGCGTTGCTGGAGCCGACCAGCCGCACGGTGGAGGTCGAGCAGTTCTGCTCGTGGTCGGCGTGCAGGACGAACAGCATGTCCAGCACCCGGGCCACCACCGGGTCGACCTCGTACGGCTCGGCGGGCACGCCGAAGTTCATCCGCAGGAAGTTCTCCACGTAGCCCAGCGAGTTGTCCGGGTACAGCAGCGGCTGCCCGATGGACTTCTTGTAGGCGTACGAGGCGATGGTGGGGACCTTCGCCATCAGCCGGACCGTGGACATCTCCACGTGCTCGGAGTCGAACGGGTCCAGGCTGTCCTGGTAGAAGGTGGAGATGGCGCTGACCGCCGAGGACAGCACGGCCATCGGGTGGGCGTCCCGGGGGAACCCGTCGAAGAACCGGCGCATCTCCTCGTGCAGCAGGGAGTGCCGCCGGATCCGCTCGCTGAACTCGCCCAGCTGCTGCTGGGTCGGCAGCTCACCGTAGATGAGCAGGTAGGAGACCTCCAGGAAGGAGGACTTCTCGGCCAGCTGGTCGATCGGATAGCCGCGGTACCGCAGGATGCCCGCGTCACCGTCGATGTAGGTGATCGCGGACGAACAGGAGGCCGTGTTCACGAAACCGGGGTCGTATGTTGTCATCCCGGTTTCTTTGAGCAGCTTGCTGACCCCGATGCCCGCAGGACCCTCGACCGCGCCCTGCACCGGCATGGAAAGTTGCCCACCGGGGTGGTCGAGCTTCACTTCCGTCATGTGGTTCCTCGCTTCGCCGGCGAATCTTCGTTGAATTGCCTTCGCTTTTACCGTAATCGCGGTCGCGGGGATACCGCCCGCCGTGGTTCTGCGGTGAGGTATGCGTCACCCGATTCCCGACCCGGCGGCGCGGAAACCCCGTCGGGCGTGGACCGGTCGCACCAGGTCGGACGCCGGGGACGGCACGGTCGAAAGCGGCGGAAGTCGACGAAAAGTCAGGAAAGGGTCAGCCGGCGCAGCCCGCCGTCGGCACCCACCCGGTAGATGTCCAACCGGTTCGCCCCGGGCCGGAACAGGTGGTCGTCGGGGAGGAAGGCGGCGAACCGGCGGCCCCCCTGGTCCCTCGGCACCACCGGGACGACCGCGCCGACCCGGCCGTTGACGGCGACCGCGAGCAGCGTGCCGTCGGGCACCTGCCGGGGCACGCTGCCCCCGACCAGGGCCGGCAGCTCCCCGGACGCCGGATCGACGTGGTCGAACGCGGCCAGGTCCGCCACGGTGGCGGTGCCGCCGGCCGGCTTCTCCCCCACCGTCGTACCGACAAGCGGATGCGGGGCGGGCGGCACGGGCCGGGCCGGCACCCCGCCGGGGAGGACGATCCGCTCACCGGGCCGGTCGTAGAAGTACTTCTCGGTACGCTCCCGCGGCGGTTGCTTCGCCGACCGCCCGTCGAGCCGCCACGGGATCCGGACGTGCACCTCGTCGGCGATGGTGGGCAGCAGGTCGACGTGCTCCCAGTTGCGGTCGTCGACCCTTCCGGCGCGTTGACCGGGGGCCTTGACGAACATCGGCACCCAGGCGACCTCGCCGGCCGCGTGGTCGATCGCGTCCCGCCCCCGCCCCTGCCAGTCCCTGGTGAAACTCACCCCGTGGTCCGCGGTGAGCAGGAGCAGCGACCTGTCGTACAGGCCGCTGGCGCGCAGCGTCCGCAGCGTCTCGCCGAGCAGCCGGTCGGTGTACCGCAACTGGGCCAGGTGCCGGGCCCGCGCCAGGTCCACCCAGCCCGCGCCGTCGTTGGGCAGGTCGTCCGGGGCGACGTAGCGGGCCCCGGACGGCAGGTACGTCCACGGCGGGTGCGGCATCAACAGGTGCAGGAAGTGCAGGGTCGGCCGGTCGGCCGGGCGCAGGCCGGCGAGGAAGCTGGTGAACCGGGCGGGCTGGTTGTCGTTGAGGCTGTCCCAGCGGAACTTCGGGTCGGCCGGGACCGGTTCGGCGGCGTCCAGGCCCACCTCGGCGGCGGTCTGCTCCCGGTACGACTCCTCCGGGTCGACCCGGCTGTCCACCGGCGCGGCGATCCGGCGCAGCAGCGTGCTGCTCTCCCGCACCAGCACGCCGAGCCCCTGCTCCGGGGCGACCGGCTGGTCGCAGCGGCTGGGCGGGCAGAGCCGGGTGATGCTCTCCTGGGCGCGGATGTCGTACAGGCCGCCGAGGGCGGTGAAGAGGTTGTCCGGGTACTGCGAGTAGTGCGGCGCGGAAGGCTGCGCCGGGTAGCGGCCGGTCAGCATCGCCGGCAGCGCGTACGGCGTCCAGCCGCTGACCCCGGTGGCGTTGCGGTACCAGGTCGCGCCGCCGGCCAGCTCGGCGAAGTTCGGGTAGCGGGTGGCGTCGATCCGCCCGTCCGGGCCGAGCAGCGAGACCAGCGGCAACTCGTCCAGGACGATCATGACGACCGGCGGGTGCGACCCCGGTCCGGCCACCCCGGCGGCGCCCTCGTGCGCCCGGGGCAGCACCACCGCCGAGGCCGGCGAGGCGAACAGGAACAACCCGACGAAGACCACCGGCCCGAGGGCGGCCACCCGCAGCACCCGACCGAGCACCGACCAGCGCCGGTGCGCCGCCGCCCCGCCCGCGCCGACCAGCACCGCCACCAGCAGCAGCGGTACGCCCCGCAGCGGCGTCACCTGCCGACCTACCTGCACGGCAAGCGCGGCCAGCAGCAACCCGACGACGACGGTGTGGGTACCGGTCCGGACCCGGACGCCGGCCAGCCGGGTCACCGCCCCGAGCAGCACCACGACGGCACCGGGCACCAGCGCGACCAACGCCACCAACGCGAGGACGTCCCCGCTGGTGGCCCGGTGGAACAGGAAGAAGTCGGGGCTGCGGCCCAGCACGTCGAGCAGGGGTTGGGTGACCACCAGGCCGACCAGGGCGACCACCTCGCCCGCCCGGCGCAGCTCGACCCGCCGGGTGGACGGGGTGGACTCCCCGTCCGCCCCGGGTGGTGCGACGGGTACCTGACGGCGGCTCGGCGTACTGGTGAGGGTCGGTTCAGCCATCCACCACCGCCTGGTAGAGCGTCCGGGTTCCGGATGGCAGGTCCTGCTGACGTTCGACCCGGCAGCGGAGGGCCAGCAGCCGTGCGAACTCGTCGCTCCGGTAGTCGGGGAAGAGCCCGGCCGGCTTGTTCGCCAGCAGCCGCTGCGCCATCGGGTCCTCCGGGTGGACGAACTCCACCACCAGCCGGCCGCCGGGCCGGACGTAGCCGACCAACTGGTCGACCACCTCGGACAGCGGCACGTTGCGACCGATCGCCAGGTGGTGCACCACGGCGAGGGCGAGCACCACGTCGGCGTGGGTCCGGGCGGCGAACCCGGCCCGCTCCACGCCCCGCCAGCCGCCGCCGGGCGACGGGTCGGCCAGATCCATCACCAGCGGCAGGATCCGCCGGTCGCCCTCGGCGCGCAGCACCCGGTAGAGGGCGTCGACCACGGCCGGGTCCTGCTCGACGGCGACCACCTGGGCGGCGCGTCGGGCGGCGATCCGGGCGTAACGGCCGTCGTTGGCGCCGAGGTCGAGCGCCAACCGGGCGGTGTCGCCGGCCGCCACGGCCGCCGCGACGAAGTCCTCCTTGGCCGCCCGGTCCGCCGCGCTGTAGGCACAGGTGCGCTGGTAGTCGACCCAGTGACCGCCGTCGACCCGCCGGTCCAGCCGACGGACCAGCTTCGTCAACCGGCGTACGGTGGCCAAGGCCAGGCCGCGGGAGTAGCCCGCGTCGCGCAACTGGGCGGCGACGGCGCTGCTGCTGGCCGCGGCGTGCCGGGCCTGCATCGCGCCGTGCAGGTGCACGTGCGTCGGCACGCCGGGCAACAGTCGCCGGATGCCCCGGAACAGCGGGCGCAGCTGGTCCGGTTCGATGCCGTCGACCCGGGCCCGCAGCCAGGGCTGGAAGTCCACGCCGAGGTGGGCCTGGAGCAGCAGCGGGTAGAGCAGCGTCTGGCAGAACTGCCGGTAGCCGGCCCAGGGCTCCCCCTCGACCAGCGGCGCGAACGAGCCGATGTCGATGAACACCGGCGTCGCACCCTGCCACTGGAGGTTGTACGCCGACCCGTCCTTGACGGTGAACCCCGCTTCGAGGGCCCGGCGCAGGATCTCCAGGTGCAGCAGGGCGGCGTCCCGCAACATGCCGAACGACCACTCGTACGGGTGCGACACGAACGGGATGCGCTCGTGCCGCAGCACCGTGGTCCACCCGGTGTCCGGCAGCGTCGCCGGGTCGACGACCGTGGTGCCGCAGACCTTGCCCTCGGCGAGCAGCGCGGCAAAGAAGTCGCTGGCCGCGAGGGCGCGCCAGTCGGCGGCGGCCCCGGGGCCGAGACCGCGCAGCACCTGCTCACCGAGGTGGAAGACCCGGTTGGCGGGGTCGCGGAAGGAACCCGGTTCGGCCCGGATCCCGAGGTCGGTCGTGGTCATCCGCGCACCCGCCGTCAGCCGTCGGCAGGCTGGCGCGGCTGCCGGTCGGTCGGGATGACCTCGGCAGGTCCGGTGGGCAGCCGGCCTACGGCGGCCCCGGTAGGCTCGGCGGACAGCCTGTCGGCGGCGGGTTCGGTGGGCTGGCGACCCAAGCGGGCCGCGAAGCGCCGCCAGTAGAGCTTGGCGGCGACCGCCGCACCCGCTGTTCCGCCGACCACCGCCTGCACGATCAGACTGCCGGACCCCGCGTCCAGGTAGGCCAGGTGCATCATCGGCCGCTCCCTTCCCTCGCCGTCATGGACCGCCACCAGGCACGCCCGCAATGGGGCTTTTAACCCTGAAAGACGGTTTACTCCCTTGACACCGTACGTCGTCCGTCCCGACCGCGAGGGCACATGGATGCCTCCGCCCCCCTCCGCACCGTCCGTTCCGTTCAAGACCCCGACCCGGGCGCCGTTCTAGCCTGACCCCATGACGCCTCGCTTCGATCTCGTCAGCACCGCGGTCACCGACATGGCCCGCACCCTGGACTTCTATCGTCGGCTCGGGCTGGACATCCCGGCCGACGCCGACCACGAGGACCACGTCGAGGTCCCCCTGCCGGGTGGACTGCGGCTGGCCTGGGACACCGTGACGATGCTGCGCGGTTTCCACCCCGAATGGACGCCGCCCAGCGGTAGCCCACGCGCCAGCCTCGCCTTCCGGTGTGCCGATCCCGCCGAGGTGGACCGGTACTGGGCCACGCTCACCGACGCGGGGTTTCACGGCGAGGTCGCCCCCTGGGACGCCTTCTGGGGCCAGCGGTACGCCGTCCTGCACGACCCGGACGGCAACGGCGTCGACCTCTTCGCCCCCCTCGACCCGAGCTGACCCGTTCGACCAGCGACGGCCGCCCGCTCCGCTACTGCCCCCGGCGGGCCGACACCCGGTCAGGATCCTGTCGGGAGCAGGGCCGGGTGTTGGTGCTGTTCGGGTCCTGTCGAGCTGATGACGTCAACGACTCACCTGACCGACCTGCCCACCGGCTTCGCTGCCGCCGGGTCGGTTCGGGGCGAGCGGGAGCCGGCCGATCTCCTCCCGGAACCGGTCCATCGGGTGCTCCGGACGGCGAGGGCCCACCATCGCCGCCGACATCGAAGTACTCCCGTCGGACAGCTGCGAGAGGGCGGGGTGGTGAGTCGTTCGGGTCATCAGCTCGAAAGGACCCGAACAGCACACGGTCGGCCCCGGCTACCCGCTGTCCGCCGGGTGGGGCCGGCGCTCACCATGTTGCCGGAGCGCCAGGATCGCACCAGGGCCGCACCCAGGTCGCACCAGGGCCGTCCCGATCAGCCCGCTGACGCCGCCCCGGCCTCCGGCTGCCCGGCGATGGCTTCGACAGCGAACTTCCGGGCCACGCAGGGCAGGGCAGCACCGCAGGGCAGGGCAGCACCGCAGGGCAGGGCAGCACCGCAGGGCAGGGCAGCACCGCAGGGCAGGGCAGCACCGCAGGGCACGACAGCACCCACAGGGGCAGCACAGTAGGGCAGGGCAGCACGGGAGACCGGCGCCGCAGGAGGCGGGGGTCACGGGGTGAGCAGCGCGGTCGGCGGGACGCCCGCCAGGGCCCGGGCGTCGCGGGTGAAGTGGGCCTGGTCGGCGTAGCCGGCGCGGGCGGCCACCTCGGCCAATCCGACGCCGCGACGGGCCAGGGCGAGGGCTCGGTGCAGCCGCAGGATGCGGGCGAGGGTCTTCGGGCCGTACCCGAAGAGGGCTTGGCTGCGTCGGTGCAGGGCGCGCGGGCCGAGGCCGACCTCGACGGCGGTCGCGGTGACCGTGGCACCGGCGGCGAGCAGCGCGGCCACCCGGGGGCCGAGCGGGTCCGCGCCACCCACCCGGGCGAGCCGCTCGGCAGCCACCGTGGCCAGGTCGGCGGCCGTCGGCGACGTGCCGAGTTGCTCGGGGAGCCGGATGGCGGCCCGCCCCCAGAGGGCTTCGAGGGGTACCCGGCGGTCGCGCAGCTCGTCGGCGGGGATGCCGAAGACGGCCGGGCCCACCCCGGGAGGTAGCCGGACACCGCGCCAATGCTCCCCCGGCGTCGACACGCTCAGGTGCGCCGTGCGGTCCGGCCCGGCGACCAGCAGGCCCGACCGGCTCGACCAGAGCAGGTCCAGGCAACCGTCGGGCAGCACGCGTGTCGGCGGGGCGTCCGGGCGGCTCTCGCTGGCCCAGAGCACCGCGCCGACGATCGCCTCCGCAGGTCGTTCCCGGTACACGGAGCCAGCCTGCCACGTCCCTGGCTGCGAGCACGCCACGACACCGGCCACCGGCCCGAACCGGACAAAGACGGACACTGCAACAGGTCGGACACCGGGGCGTCACCTGGCTGGTCGCCGTCGGATAACTTCCTCGGCTTTGCGTTCCCGCAGCTCTTGTGCAGGACGAACGTTTGTGCAACTGTCATCACCCAGTTGAGCAATCGTTTGCGCAAAGGAGTGTGGCTGGTGCGGATCGCGGTTCTGGCAACCGGTGGGACGATCGCGTCGCGGTGGGACCCCGACGAGGGCCTGGCCGTGACCGACTCCGTCGCGGACCTGCTGAAGAACGTCACCGTCACGGCAGACGTCGAGATCCACGGGTTCGACCTGTCCTGCCGCCCGAGCTTCGCGCTCTCCCTGGACGACATGCTCACCACCGTCCACGCCGTCCGGGCCAAGCTCGCCGACGGGTTCGCCGGCGTCGTCGTCACCCACGGGACCGACACGTTGGAAGAGGCCGCCTACCTGACCGGGCAGCTCACCGGGCCCGACGCCCGCGTCGTGCTGACCGGCGCGCAACGCAGCGCCGACGAACCCGACTCCGATGCCCGGCGCAACCTCACCGACGCGATCCGGGTGGTCAGCGCGCCGCAGCCGATGGGAGCGGCGACGGTCATGGGTGGCGTCGCCTACGCCGCGGTGGAGAGCCGCAAGGTGCACACCTCGGCGGTGTCGGCGTTCTCCGGCGGCACCGCCGGGGTGCTGGCCCTGGTGGACCCGGACGGCGTGCTGCGGGTGTCGACCGCCGCCCGGGGCAGCCACTACGCCGACCGACCGGTCCCCACCACGCTTCCCCGGGTGGACCTGATCAAGCTCGTCGCCGGCGCGGACGGCACCCACCTCCGCGCGTCGCTGCGCGCGGGGGCCGCCGGGATCGTGGTCGAGGCGTTCGGGGCCGGCAACGCGCCGCCCGCGGTCGCCGAGGCCGTCGGGGAAGCCCGCCGGCGCGGCGTACCCGTGGTCATCACCAGCCGGACCGGGGCGGGCCGGGTCCGCCCGGTGTACGCCGGCGGCGGCGCCACCCTCGCCCGTGCCGGCGCGCTCTTCGCCGGTGACCTCACCGGCACCCAGGCCCGGGTGGCGCTGGCCCTCGCCCTGGCCGTCGAAGCACCCGGCGCCGTGCCGGAAGCCCTGCGCACCATGGTGGAAGGACGTCGACCGTGAAGACCGAAGCAGTGACCATGAACGGGTACGGCGGCCCCGAGACGCTCACCCGCACCGAGGTGGACCTGCCCGAGCCCGGACCGGACGAGGTCGTGCTGCGGGTGCTCGCCGTCGCCGTCAACCACCTCGACGCCGACCTGCGCAGCGGGGTGTCCCGGATGCCGCTGCGGCTGCCCCACGTGCTCGGCCGCGAAGTGGTCGGCGTGGTGGAGCGGCTCGGCTCCCGGGTCACCGACCGGGCCCCGGGCGACCGTGTGCTGGTGCTGCCGAACACGCCCTGCGGGGCCTGTCCCCGCTGCCTGGGCGGGCGCGCCAACCTCTGCCCGTACGCCGACATGCCCGGCATCACCCGGTGGGGCGGCTACGCCCGGCACGCGGTGGCCCCGGCGCGCGGCCTGCTCGACATCGGCGACCTCGATCCGGTGGTCGCCGCCGCCACCCCGATCTCCTTCGGCACCGCCTGGCGCACCCTGTACTCCATCGGCCGGCTCGCCCCCGGCGAGTGGGTCCTCGCCCCGGGTGCCGCCGGTGGACTCGGGCACGCGGTGGTCCAGCTCGCCAAGCTGGGCGGTGCCCGGGTCGTCGGCCTGATCGGCGACCCGGCGAAGGCCGACTTCGTCTCCTCCCTCGGCGCGGACGCGGTGCTGAGCACCCGCAACCCCGACTGGGCCGCCGAGGCCCGGGAGATCACCGGGGGCGCGGGCTTCGACGTGATCGTCGAACACATCGGCGGCGACGTCTTCGAGGCCGCGCTGGGCACCCTGGCCCCCACCGGGCGGCTGATCGTCGGCGGCGGCCACGCCGGGGAGCACCCGCACCTCGACCTCATCGAGACCTTCCGCAACGAGTACGAGCTGCGCGGGTCGCGCAGCCAGCGCCCCGACGAGATCGCCCGGGTGCTGGGCCTGGTCGCGACGGGACAGCTCACTCCCCGGGTCGACGCGGTCCTCGCGCTGGCCGATGCCGGCCGGGCCCACCAGGCGCTCGCCGACCGGCGGGTCCTCGGCAAGCAGGTGATCACCCCGTGACCAGCCACCGGCGGGGCGACGCCCGTGACGACGTGTTGGCCGCGCTCGTCGTCAGCGCCGTGGAGGCCGCCGACGCGCTGCTGGCCACCGGCGGCGGCCAGGTCCTGGTCCGGCAGGTGGCGGCCCGGCTGACCGCCAACGCCGTCGCGGCCCGTGGGCAGTTGCCCGCCGGGCTCGACACCGCCGGTGACCCGGACGGCCACTGCACCCTGCTGGCCGTCCCGGGCGGGACGGACCAGCCGGCGCGGGCCGCGGCGGTGACGGCGGCCGCGATCACCGTGAGCCAGTGCGACGAGGGGCTACGCGAGTCCCGGGGGCACCCGGGGCTGCACGCGTACGCCGCCGCGCTGGCCGTCGCCGAGGCCGACGACCGCAGCCTGCGGGTGTTCCTGCGGGCGCTGGCGGTCGGCTGGGAGGTGGGCGCCCGGCTCGGTCTGCTGCTTGGCGCACCCCGCCCCGGGGTGCACCCGCACGGTGGGTGGGGCACCGGCGCGGCGGCGGCCGCCGCCGGGATCGTCGCCGGTCAGGACGCCCCCGCGTTGACCGACGCGGTGAACCTGGCGCTGACCGTGGCGCTGGCCGGGCCGGAGGCCGACACCCGCCGGGGACGCGCCGCCCACTACCTGCTGCCCGCCCTCGGCACCGCCCACGGGGTGACCGTCGCCCGGCTCGCCGGTGCCGGGTTCCCGGCCACCGATCCGGCGCTGCCCCACCTCGGCCGGACCGCCCACCAGGGGCTGCCGGGCGGGGCCGGGGTGGACGCCGCGCTGCTGGCCCGACCGCTGCTGCCGGACGCCTACTTCAAGCCGGTGGGGGTCTGCGCGCACACCCTGACCGGTTGGACGGCGGCCCGCGCGATGGCCCGGGACCTGCCGGCCGACGAGGTGGCGGCGGTGACCGTGCACACCTACGCGGGCGCGGCCCTGTTGGCCGAGCGGCGTCCGGTCGGTCGGCTGGCCCGTCAGTTCAGCATCCCGTGGGTGGTGGCCTGTGGGCTGCTCGGCACGGATCCGGGCGCCCCGGACGGCCCACCGGACGACCGGCGGGTGGGGGCGGCACGGCTCGCCGAGCGGGTGGCCGTACGCCACGACCCGGGGTTGGACCAGGGGTATCCGGCGGGCCGACCGGCGGTGGTGGAGGTGACCACGCGCAGCGGGGCACGGCTGACCGGGCGGGCCCGCTTCCACCACGGCGACCGGGAGGACCCGATGACGGCCGACGAACTGGCCGCCGTGGACACCGCGCTGCTGCGCACGCCGGGGGCACCTGCCGGGGCGGCCGATCTGCTGCACGGGCTGACCCGGGCACCCGGGGCGACCCGACTGCGAGACCTCACCGCGCTGGTCCGGGGTGGGGCACCGAATCCGAACGGCGGTCCACCGCCGGTTCCCGCTGGGCCCGGCCCATCCAGCAGAGAGGACACGACGTCATGGTGATCAGAGTCGAACCCGGCACCGAGCGGGACTTCGTCGGCTACGGCGCGGACCTGCCCCGCGTCGAGTGGCCCGGTGGCGCCCGGGTGGCGGTGAGCCTGTGCCTGAACTACGAGGAAGGTGCCGAGCACAGCCTCCTCGACGGCGACAGCGTCAACGAGTGGGTCGGCGAGATCTCGTACACGCCTACCAGCGCGGAGCACCGGGACCTGTCCCAGGAGTCGGTCTACGAGTACGGCAGCCGGGCCGGGGCGTGGCGGCTGCTGCGGTTGTTCGACCGGACCGAGACCCCGGTGACCGTGTACGGCTGCGCCGAGGCGTTGGCCCGTAACCGGCCGCTGACCAAGGCGTTCGTCGACGCCGGGCACGAGATCTGCTCGCACGGCCTGCGCTGGCGGGAGCCGTCCGGGATGACCGAGGACGAGGAGCGGGAGGAGATCCGCCGGGCGACCGCGCTGATCACGGACCTGTGCGGGGAACGCCCGGTCGGCTGGTACTCCCGGTACGCCCCGTCGGACCGGACCCGGCGGCTGCTGGTCGAGGAGGGCGGCTTCCGCTACGACTCGAACGCCTACAACGACGACCTGCCGTACTGGGTGCAGGTGGCGGGGCAGCGGCACCTGGTGCTGCCGTACACCCACACCTACAACGACGGCCGGTTCGCCTTCAGCCCCGGCTACGGCAACCCGACCGACTTCTTCGAGAACTGCCGGCGGGGCATCGAGTACCTGTGGGAGGAGGGCGAGACCTCCCCCAAGATGATCTCGATCGGGCTGCACGCCCGGCTGATCGGCCAGGCCGGTCGGGCCTCCGCGCTGCGCGACCTCATCGCCTGGGCGCAGGACCTGCCCGGCGTCTGGTTCGCCAGGCGGCGGGACATCGCCGACTGGTGGCACCACAACTACTCCGACCTGCCGGCCCACGGAGGGCAGTGACCATGCGCATCGAGATCGACAACGTGGCCAAGGGTTATCCCCGGGCCGACGGGAGCCGGCTGTCGGTGGTCGGCAGCCTCAGCACCACGATCGAGCCGCAGGAGTTCGTCTGCGTGATCGGGCCGAGCGGGTGCGGCAAGTCGACGCTGCTCGGTCTGCTCGGCGGGCTGCGCCGGCCGGACGACGGGGAGATCCGGTTCGTCGGTGAGCGCAGCGCCGCCGGGCCGCTCACCTCGATCGTCTGGCAGGACTACGCGCTGATCCCGTGGCGGTCCATCGTGGACAATGTCGCGTTCGGGCTGGAGCTGCGCGGGGTGCCCGCCGGCCGGCGGCGGGAGGTCGCCCGGGAGCACCTGGCGATGATGGGCATCGAGGCGTTCGCCGACAACAAGCCGCACGAGCTGTCCGGCGGGATGCGCCAGCGGGCCGGGATCGCCCGCGCGCTGGCCAGCGACCCCGAGGTCCTGCTGATGGACGAGCCGTTCGCGGCGGTGGACGCCCAGACCCGGACCCTGCTGCAGGACGAGCTGCTCCAGGTCTGGTCCCGGCACCGCAAGACGGTCCTGTTCATCACGCACAGCATCGAGGAGGCGCTGCTGCTGGCGGACCGGATCATCGTGCTGGGGCCCCGGCCGACCCGGGTGGTCGAGGAGATCCGGGTGCCGTTCCCCCGGCCGCGTACCCGCGACGTCGAGTTGGACCCGCGGTTCACCGAGTTGAAGCGTCACCTGTGGGCGCAGCTGCGCGACGCCACCCTGGCGGCCGAGTGGGCGGAAGCGAAGGGGGACCGATGAGCGAGCAGAGCGTGCCGGCCCGGGAGCGGGCGGCCGACGAACCCGTGGTCCGCTACGCGGTGGACCCCCGCGCGGAACGCCCGCCCGGTCGCGGCTTCAAGCTGCTCAGCAGCGGGCTGGGCAGCATGGTCCCGGTGGTCGTGGTGCTGGCGCTGTGGCAGGCCGGCAGCATGGCCGGACTGATCGACAAGACCTTCTTCCCGGCCCCGTCGGAGTGCGTGCAGGCCCTGGTGGACCTCTTCTCCTCCGGGGAACTGCTGCCGAACGTCGGGATCACCGCGCAGCGGATTCTGCTCGGCTTCCTGCTCGGCGTGATCCCGGCGACGCTGCTGGGCATCGCGATGGGGCGGTCCCGCTGGGTCCGGGTGCTGATCGACCCGCTGATCGCCATCACGTACCCGATCCCGGTGGTGGCGATCCTGCCGCTGCTGCTGGTCATCTTCGGCACCGGCGGACGGCCGATCGTGGTGCTCGCCGGCATCATCTCGTTCTTTCCGGCCGTGGTGAACGCGATGTCCGGGGTGCTCCAGGTCGACGAGCGGCTGATCCTGATGGCCCGCAACCTGGGTGCCGGCCGGCAGCAGATCCTCTGGAAGATCGTGCTGCCGGGTGCCCTGCCGTCCATCTTCGCCGGCATCCGGCTGGCCGCCGGGCTGGCCCTGCTGGGCACCATCGCCGGCGAGTTCCTCGCCGCCAGCGACGGCGTCGGGTCGATGACCTGGCGTTACTGGCAGATCTATCAGATCGACAACATGTACGCCACGCTCGCGGTGATCGCGGCGATGGGCTTTTTCCTCACCACGGTGACGCTGCGCGTGCAGCGGCGCTTCTTCAGCTGGACGGAGGGCCAATCATGACAATCAAGCGGATCACGACGATCAAGAAAAAGGGTGTCATCGCCGCGCTGTTGGGGGCGAGCCTGCTGGTAGGCACCGCGGCCTGCGGTGGCGACGCGGAGTCGAAGGGCGCCGGCGGCACCGACAAGGTGACAGTCAACTCCCTGGAGATCCTCTCGCTGGCCCCGATGATGGTGGCCGACGCGAAGGGCTTCTTCGGAAAGCACCAGGTCGAGGTGGAGTTCAGCAACGCCGACATCTACTCCCGGCTGGCGGTGCAGGGCCAGGGCAAGCTGGACGTGAACATCCCGGGCACCGGTGGGGCGCTGTTCAACGCGGTCAACCAGGGGCTGCGGGTGCGGGCGGTGGCCGACCGGCAGCAGTACCGGTGCGCGTCGGACAACCTCCTGCTGGCCCGGACCCAGTCCTACGACGGCGGGCTGAAGAGCGTGGCCGACCTCAAGGGCAAGAAGGTCGCGATCCTGGCCAAGGGTTCGACCACCGAGTACTGGCTGGACCGGGCGCTGGGTGAGGTCGGGCTGAAGCAGTCCGACCTGGCGCAGATCGTCACCCTGAGCTACCCGGACACCGCCAACGCGCTCAAGAGCGGTGCGGTGGACGCCGGCTTCGTGGTGCAGCCGCTGGCGTACCAGCTCATCAGCGACGGGCAGGCCAAGCGGGTGCTGGCGATGAACGAGGTGGCGCCCAACCAGGAGCAGGGCCTGATCACCATGTCGCAGGACTTCATCAGCAAGCGGTCCGACGTGGCGGCCCGGTGGATGGCCGGCTGGCTGGAGGGCGTGCGCTACTACCAGGACCCGGCCAACAAGGACGACGTGATCAAGATCGTGGCGGAGCGGACCAAGGCCCCGGCGGCGACGATCAGCAAGCTGTACGGCACCGACCAGTGGCCGTACATGGACCCGAACGGCCGGGTGGACACCGCCACGGTGGCCGCCGAGGACGGCAAGTGGCTGCTCGACAACAAGATCATCGAGAAGCTGCCGGAGGTCGGTGACTGGCACGACGGTTCGGTCGTCGACGCCGCGCTCAAGATCGTCGGCGAGGTGCCGGTGAACCGCGACTGCGGCGGCGTACAGAAGCTGGAGTCCTGATGTATCCCCGTCCGAGCCGGCTGGCCGAGGTGCTGCGCGACGGTGGCGTCGCCCTGGGCAGCCTGACCCTGCTCCAGGAACCGGCGATCGGCGAGATCCTCGGCGCCCTCGGTTACGACTTCGTGGTCGTCGACACCGAGCACGCCGCTGCCGACGAGCAGAGCGTGCTGGCGATGGTCCGGGCGGCCGGCTCGGCGGGGACCACCCCGCTGGTCCGACTGCGCCGGATCGAGGAGAAGGACCTGCTCTGGTCGCTGGACAGCGGCGCCGGTGGGGTGGTGCTGCCGTTGGTGGAGACCGGCGTGCAGGCCGTCGAGGCGGCCCGGCTGACCCACTACCCGCCGGTCGGCGACCGGACGCTGTGCTCGGCGGCCCGTGCCGCCGGGCACGGCACCGCCCGGGGCGACTTCGACCGCTACCTGACCTGGGCCGGGCAGAACACCACAGTCGTCGCGCTGGTCGAGACCCCCACCGGACTGGCCAATCTGGACGACATCCTCGCCGCCGACCTCGACGTGCTGATGCTCGGCCGGGCCGACCTGTCGGTCAAGCTGGGCCTGGGCTACCAGCCCACCCACCCCGAGGTGGAGAAGCACGCGATCGCGTTCGTCGACCGGGTGGTCGCGGCCGGTCGGGTCGCCGGCATGCTCGCCTACTCCGCCGAGGAGGCCCGCCGCTGGATCGACAGGGGGGTCCGCTTCGTCGTCTACTCCCAGCCGGAGATGCTGCTCTCCGACGCCTACCGGCGGGCCCGCGACGAGATCCTCGGCGGTACGCCGTGAGCCTGCTGGTGACCGGCGGGGCCAGCGGCATCGGCGCGGCCGTGGTCGCCACCGCCCGGGCCCGGGGCGAGACGGTGCACGTGCTGGACGTGACCACCGGCGTGGACGCCGCCGACCCGGTCGCGGTGAACGAGTTCGTCGACGCGATCGGCACCCCACGCCGGGTGGCCCACCTGGCCGGGGTGGTCAGCGCCGGTGGCATCGCGCAGACCACCCTCGCCGAGTGGGACCGCACGCTGCGCAACAACCTCACCGCCGCGTTCGTCGTCAGCCAGGCCGTGGTGCCCCGGATGGCGGCGGCCGGCGGCGGGTCGCTGGTGCTGATGAGCAGCCTCAACGCCCGCGACGGTGGCACCCGGCTGTCGGGTACGGCGTACGCGGCGGCGAAGGCGGGAGTGCTCGGCCTGATGCGGCACCTGGCCGTCGACTTCGGACCACAGGGGGTACGGGTGAACGCCGTCGCGCCCGGCCCGGTGGCCACCCCGATGCACGACCGGCTCACCGCCGAACAGAAGGCGGGGTTGCGGGCCCGGATGCCGTTGGGCCGGGTCTCCTCGGCGGAGGAGATCGCCGACATCGTGCTGTTCCTGCTCTCCGACTCCTGCGCCACGGTCACCGGCACCACCTTCGATGTGAACGGAGGCAGTCATCTCAGCTAGGTTGCCGGGTACGAGTACGGGTGCGGCACGGGAGGCACAGTGAACAAACGGGTGACGTTGCGCGATGTCGCCGGCCTCACCGGTGTGCACGTCTCCACCGTCTCCCGGGTGCTGCGCGGCGACGACGTACGGGTCAGCCCGGCGACCGCGACCCGGATCGTGGCCGCCGCCAAGGAACTGGGGTTCCACCGGGACCGCTGGGCGGCCAGCCTGCGCAGCGGCAAGACCGGGGTGATCGGCGTGCTGGTCCCCCGGATCACCGACATCGTGCTGGCCACCGTCTTCGAGGGCATCGACGCCGCCGCTGCCGCCGCCGGCTACCAGGCGGTGGTGAGCAGCAGCTGGGACGACGACGAGGCGCGGGCGCTGCGCATCGAGCGGTTGATCGGGGAACGGGTGGACGGGCTGATCATCGGCGACGCCCGGCGCAACGACCCGATGCTGGCCCGGCTGGCCGCCGACGGGGTGCCGTTCGTGCTGGTCAGTCGGGCCTCGCGGGGTTTCCCGTCGGTGACCGGCCGGGACCGCCTCGGTGGTCGGCTCGCCGCCGAGCACCTGATCGACGTGGGGTGCCGGCGACTCGCGGTGATCGCCGGCCCCGACCACGCCAGCACCTCCGCCGACCGGGTCGCGGGCTTCCTCGCCGCGGCGAAGGCCCGGGACGTACCGGTCGATCCCCGGTGGGTGGTGCCGTCCACCTTCGACGTCGCCGGTGGGGCCTCGGCGATGGCCCGGCTGCTGGCCACCGGGCAGCCGGACGGCGTCTTCGCGGTCAACGACTTCGCCGCGATCGGGGCGATGGGCACCCTGCGCGACCACGGACTGCGGGTGGGTCGGCAGGTGGCGGTGGTCGGCTACAACGACATCGACGTGGACGCCCAGCTCCTGGTGCCGCTCACCTCGATCCGCACCCCGCTGCGGGACATGGGCTCGCAGGCCCTGCACGCCCTGCTCACCCGGCTCGGCTCGGGCAGCGCCACGTCGGTGCGGCTGGCTCCGGAACTGGTCGTCCGGGCGACCACCGCCGACTTCTCCCCGGACGCCACGCCCGACCGGTAGCGCCCGACCGGCGGCGCACCGCCGGCCGGGCCGTCTGTTCCGGCGGGCTGCGCCATCGCCCGCCCGACGCCGTCCGCCGGGTCAGCTCCGGCGGTGGTGCATCGCGAGCCGGAGCAGCAGGAAGCGCAGCGCCGTCGCGGCCAGGTTCGCCGCCACCAGCACCACCAGTTCGACCGGCCGGGACGGGGTGCCGGCGGCGTGCAGGGCGGCGAGCGAACCACTTGTCAACGCCAGGCCGAGGGCGAAGGCGAGCAGCCCCTGGAGGTGGTGCCGCCCGGCCGCCCGACGACCGGTGATGCCGAAGGTGAGCCGCCGGTTCGCCGCGGTGTTGCCCACCGCCGTCACCAGCAGCGCCAGCAGGTTCGCCGGTTGCGCGCCGAGCACCCCCCGGGTCGCCACGAACAGCACCAGGTACGCCACGGTGCTGACCACCCCCACCAGGGCGAACCTGGCCAGTTGGCCGGGCAGCCCGACCGGCACCCGCGCCGGTGGTGCGGTCAACGGTGCCCGACCCCACTGCTCCCGCAGCGTGGCCAGTGGTAGCGCCCCGGTGACCAGCGCCCGGCCCAGCCGGCCGATGCCCCGCAGGTCGGCCAGGGCGGTGGCCACGACGTCCACCCGGCTGTCCGGGTCGTCGACCCAGTCCACCGGCACCTCGTGGATGCGCAGTCCGGCCCGCTGGGCGAGCACCAGCAGTTCGGTGTCGAAGAACCAGCCGGTGTCCTGCACCAACGGCAGCAGTTCCCGGGCCACGTCGGCCCGGATCGCCTTGAAGCCGCACTGCGCGTCGGAGAACCGGGCCGCGAGGGTGCCGCGCAGCAACAGGTTGTAGGCCCGGGAGATCACCTCCCGCTTGGTGCCCCGCACCACCCGGGAGGTGCGCGCCAGCCGGGTCCCGATGGCCAGGTCCGAGTGGCCGGAGATGAGCGGCGCGACGAGCGGCAGCAACGCGGCCAGGTCGGTCGACAGGTCCACGTCCATGTACGCCAGCACCGGGGCGTCCGAGGCCGACCAGGCCACCCGCAGCGCCCGGCCCCGGCCCTTGGCGGTCAGGTGCCGTACCTCGACGTGCGGCAGTTCGCCGGCGAGCGCCTCGGCCACCGCGAGGGTGCCGTCGACGCTGGCGTTGTCCGCCACGGTGATCCGGAACGGGTAGGGGAAGTGCGCGCTGAGGTGGGCGTGCAGCCGGCGTACGCAGGGGCCGAGGTCGACCTCCTCGTTGTAGACCGGCACCACCACGTCCAGCACGGCGGTCGGGGTGCCGGCCCGGGTCTCGACGGCCGGCCGGGGAGCGCTGGTGTGGGTCATGGCTCAGCCCTGCCCTGCGTTGCTCAGGTCGTAGACGGTGACCCCGTCCACGGTCTGCGCCGGGAAGGTCTCGGTGACCCAGGCGGCGATCTCCTGGGAGGCGGAGCTGCCCCCGTTGGCCCGGAAGCCGCCCCCGCCGACGAAGTAGTGGATCTTCCCCTCGGCCACGTACGCCTGGAACTGCGCCAGGGTGGGCGACGGGTCGCTGCCGTTGAAGCCGCCGATCGCCATCACCGGCCGACCGGTGGCGAGCTGGTAGCCGGAGGCGTTGTTGGAGCCGACGGCCGCCGCGACCCAGGTGTAGTCGTCGGCATCGGCGTTCAGCAGCGCCTTCAGCGCGGCGCTCGGCTCCCGGGAGTCGAGCAGCCCACCCATCCCGCCGGCCATCCTCCCCTGGCCACCCCCGGTACGCCCGCCGTCCTGACCGGTGCCGCCGTCCTGACCGGTACCGCCGGGGAAGCCGGGGAACTGGCGCGTACCGCCGTTGGCGGTGCCGCCGGGGAAGCCGGGGAACTGGCCCGTACCGCCGTTGGCGGTGCCACCGGGGAAGCCGGGAGGCTGACCGTTCCGGCCGGTGCCGCCGTCCCGGTTGCCGCCCGGGAAACCGCCGCCGGGGAACTCCATGCCCCCGTCCATCCGGCCACCGGGTCCGCCGCGACCCGGGCCGAAACCGCCCTGCACGTTCGGGCCGGCGCTAGGGATGGACCCGGTGTGCGCGGTGCCGGCGGTCTGCGCCGCGTACGCCGCCGGGCCGGCCAGCGCGGCCGACGCGCCGAGCACCAGCGCCACCGGCACCAGCCGCCGGGGCAGCCGCCGGGCGAGCACGATCAGCACCGCCACGGCGAGGCCGGCGACCAGCACGGGCGTGCGCAACCAGGGGTGGAACTCGGGACTGCGGCCGAGCAGCCGCCAGGACCACCAGGCGGTCACCGCGAGGGTGACGGCCAGGGTGACGGTGGCGAACGGCCCCCGCCACCGGGCGCTGACCGCGGTAGCGGGCGCGGTGACTGCGGTCCGGCGCTCCTGCCAGAGCAGGACGGTGCCGATGCCGACCAGCGCGCCGACCGCCGGGGCCAGGGCCACCGTGTAGTAGGCGTGGAAGATGCCGGACATGAAGCTGAAGATCAGCCCGGTGACCAGCAGCCAACCGCCCCACAGCAGCAGCCCGGCGCGACGGCGGTCGGTACGGGCCGCCCGGCCCGCCAGCACCAGGCCGGCGACGAGCAGGATCAGCGCGGCCGGCAACAGCCAGGAGATCTGGCCACCGACCTCGGTGTCGAACATCCGCAACCAGCCGGTCCGCCCGGAGAACGGCCCACCGCCGCCGCCCATCCGGGCACCGCCGCCGACGCTGCCCTCCTCGTCACCGGTGATCCGGCCGAGGCCGTTGTAGCCGAGGGTCAGCTCCAGGATGCTGTTCTGCTGCGAACCGCCGATGTACGGCCGGGCGCTGGCCGGGACCAGTTCCACAGTCGCCACCCACCAGCCGGCGGCCACGACCAGCCCCAGACCGGCCAGCAGCAGCTGCCGGATCCGCCGCCAGAAGCCGGTCGGCGCGGCCAGCAGGTAGACCCCGGCGAAGACCGGGACCACCAGGAACGCCTGAAGCATCTTGGTGAGGAAGCCGAAGCCGACAAGCACCCCGACCAGCACGATCCACCTGGTGCTGGCCGTCTCCACCGCCCGCACCGTGGCGTACGCGCCGAGCACCAGCAGCAGGACCAGCAGCGCGTCCGGGTTGTTGAACCGGAACATCAGGGTGGCGACCGGGGTGAGCGCCAGGACCGTTCCGGCGATCAGGCCGGCGGTCGGGCCGTACCAGCGGCGGACGGTGGCGAACAGGACGCCGACCGAGGCCACACCGAGCAGCGCCTGCGGCACCAGGATCGCCCAGCTGTTGAGCCCGAAGATCCGTACCGACAGGGCCATCAGCCACAGCGAGGCCGGCGTCTTGTCGACGGTGATCGAGTTGGCCGCGTCGGAGGAGCCGTAGAAGAACGCCTTCCAGCTCTCCGCGCCGGCCTGCACCGCCGCCGAGTAGAACGAGTTCGCCCAGCCGGAAGCGCCCAGGCCCCACAGGTAGAGCAGGCCGGCGCCGAGCAGCAGCACCGCCAGCGCGGGTCTCACCCAGCGCGGGTCACGTCGTGGTGGGGCGTCGTCCGCGCCCGGGTGGACCGACGCCGACCGCGCCGGCGGTACGGTCGCGGCGTCGGGCGGGCCCGACGGCGGTACGGTCGCGGCGTCCGGCGCGCTGGCCGGCGTCGTCAGCAGGCTCTCGGTTCTGTCCATACGGCCAGCCTGGGCGAGCTGGTTGGGCCGACCCCGTGACCCGGCTATGCGTGGGCTGTGGAATCCGGCGGTGTGGGGGCAGCGGCATCCGGCAGCCGTACCGTGAAGACGGTGCGGCCCGGTCGGCTCTCCAGTGCGACGGTGCCGTGGTGGGCTTCCACCACGGCGGCCACGATGGCCAACCCGAGGCCGGTGCTGCCGTGTTCCCGGGAGCGCGAACTGTCACCCCGGGCGAACCGTTCGAACACTTCGTCGCGCAGCTCCGGCGGCACTCCCGGGCCGTCGTCGGTGACGCTGATCTCCACCGCGCCGGGCACCGGGGCGATCCGGGTGGTGACGGTGGTGCCGGGTGGGGTGTGCACCCGCGCGTTGGCGAGCAGGTTCGCCACCACCTGGTGCAGCCGGACGCTGTCGCCGGGCACCTCCAGCGCCTCGTCGGGCAGGTCGAGCTGCCAGCGGTGTTCGGGACCGGCGACGTGGGCGTCGCTGACCGCGTCCACCACCAGCGCGGTCAGGTCGACCGGTCCGGTGGCCAGCGGCCGGCCGGAGTCCAGCCGGGCCAGCAGCAGCAGGTCGTCGACGAGGCTGGTCATCCGGGTGCTGGCGGACTCGACCCGACGCAGCGCGTGGGCCACGTCCGGCGGCACCCGGTCCCGGCCCCGGCGGGCCACCTCCGCGTAGCCCCGGATCGCGGCCAGCGGGGTCCGCAGCTCGTGTGAGGCGTCGGCGACGAACTGGCGTACCCGGGTCTCGCTGGCCTGCCGGGCGGCGAGCGCGGCGGCGACGTGGCCCAGCATCCGGTTCAGCGCCGCGCCCACCTGCCCCACCTCGGTACGCGGGTCGGTGTCGGCGGCGGGCACCCGTACCGACAGGGCCACCTCGCCCCGGTCCAGCGGCAGTTCGGCGACCCGCCCGGCGGTGGCTGCCACCCGGTGCAACGGGCGCAGCGTGGCCCGGACGATCAACGCGCCCAGGCTGCCGGCGACGAGCAGCCCGGCGGCGGCGACCCCCGCCTGGGCGACTACCATCCACCACACCGTCTCCTGCACCACGTGCAGGGGAATGGCGAAGACCACGACGACGCCGTCGGGGAGCTGGCGGGCCACCGCCCGGTAGTCCCCGCGCTCGCCCAGCTCGACGGTGTGCGGCACGTGATCGGTGGGCAGCCTGGTCAGCGGGGTCACCTCGGCGGCGGCGAGGGCGGCGGTCGCCCCGGAGCTGGTCCGGATCCGGGCCGACAGCGTTCCCTGCGGGGTGAACCGCATCCCGATCGAGTCCACCGGGAACGTCGGCGGCGGGTCGGGCGGGGTCTGCCGGCCGCTGCTCTGGTCGAGGGGGCGTTGCTGGTCCGGGCTCCGGTCCCCGAGCAGCCGACTGTCGTAGCGGCGGTTGTCCCCGGCGAGCTGGGTGTCGACCTGGTAGATCAGGAAGTGCCGCAGCGCGATCGTGGTCAGCCCGCCGATGCCCACGCTGACCAGCGCGAGGAGCCCGACCACCGCGAGCACCAGCCGGCGGCGCAGCGACCAACCGGCCACCCGGCGGCGCGGCGACCAACTCACCAGCCGGCGGCGCGGCGACCAGCCGGCCCACCGCCCGCGCGGCGAGCGGTCGGTCCGGTCACGGCGCGGGCTTGAGGACATAACCGGCGCCGCGCAGGGTGTGGATCATCGGCGCCCGCCCCACGTCGATCTTCTTCCGCAGGTACGAGATGTACAGCTCGACCACGTTGGCCTGCCCGCCGAAGTCGTAGTTCCAGACCCGGTCGAGGATCTGCGCCTTGCTGAGCACCCGGCGCGGGTTGCGCATCAGGTAACGCAGCAGCTCGAACTCGGTGGCGGTCAGGGTGATCAGCTCGTCGCCCCGGCGTACCTCGTGGCTGTCCTCGTCGAGGGTGAGGTCACCGACGGTGAGCACGGCCTCCTCCCGGGCGGTCACCGCGAAGCCGGTGCGACGCAGCAGGGCGCGCAGCCGGGCGATCACCTCCTCCAGGCTGAACGGCTTGGTGACGTAGTCGTCGCCGCCGACGGTCAGCCCGGCGATCCGTTCCTCGACCGCGTCCCGGGCGGTCAGGAAGAGCACCGGCACGGTCGGGGTGTGCTCGCGCAGCCGGCGCAGCACCTGGAAGCCGTCCAGGTCGGGGAGCATCACGTCGAGCACCACCGCGTCGGGTTGGAACTGCCGGGCGGCGCTCAACGCCGCCATGCCGTTACCGGCGCTGCGCACCTGCCAGCCCTCGTAGCGCAGCGCCATCGACAGCAGGTCGGTCAGGGTGGGTTCGTCGTCGACCACCAGCACCCGGACGGGCTCGCCGTCGGGGCGGCGCAGCTCGATCCGGTTCGGTGCGGTCTGCCCCTCGGTCACCATGCCCCCATCGTGGGACCGGTTACTGGTCCTGACCTGTGCCCATCCTGTGTGCCCGCTGTGCGCGTGGCGGTGGCCCCGCTCGAACCGTACCGGGCCGGACGGTCCCGGATGGTCCGATCCGGCAGCCGGGGCGGCACGGGCACAGTTTGCCCAGCGCAGCCGCTGGGTACCGGCTCAGCAGCGCCATCGCCATCCCGGGCGACGCGGTCGGCATGGACAGGAGCGGGTCGATGAGGACGCTCGCCGGGCGGTACCAGCTCGAACAGCGTATCGGCCTGGGTGGCATGTCCGAGGTCTGGCGTGCCCACGACGTCGTGCTGGACCGGCCGGTCGCGGTGAAGCTGATGTCGCCCGCACACCGGGGCGAGGAGACCTCGGTCGAGCGGATCAGGACCGAGGCCCGGTCCGCCGCCTGCCTGGTGCATCCCAACGTCGCCAGCGTCCACGACTTCGGTACCTCGACCACGCTGCCGGGTCGGGAGATGCCGTACATCGTGATGGAGCTGGTGGAGGGGGAGACCCTCGCCGCGCACCTGCGGGCCGGGCCGCTGGACTGGCGGATCGCCGTCCGGGTCTGCGCCGAGGTGGCCGCCGCGCTCGCCGCGGCACACGCGCACGGCATCGTCCACCGGGACGTCAAACCGGCCAACGTGATGCTCACCCCGTCGGGGGCGAAGGTGCTCGACTTCGGCATCGCCACCCCGGCCGGCGCACCCGACCGCAGCCCGGACGGCGTGGTGGTGGGCACTCCGGCCTACCTGGCCCCGGAACAGTTCGACAGGCAGCCGGCCACCCCCGCCGCCGACATGTACGCCGTGGGGGTGCTGCTCTACTACTGCCTCACCGGACGGTTGCCGTACGCGGCGGGGATCACCGCCACCCAATTGGTCGGGGCCCGTCGGAAGATCACGGCGGAGCCGTTGCCGCCGATCGCGGGACTGCCGGGCGAGGTGGTCGACCTGTGCCGGCGCTGCCTCGACGACGACCCGCACCAGCGACCCAGCAGCCTCATGGCGGCGCTGGAGCTGGCGGAGGTGGTCGACGCCCGGGTCTACGTGCCGATGCTGGCCTCGGTGCCCCGGCCCCGGACGGCACCGGTGTCGCCGTGGACCGAGCGGTCCGCCGCCGAGGCGACCGAGGCGGTGGCGCTGCACGACTGGACCCGCACCGCGTCGCGCTGACCGCATTCCGGCCGCGCACAGGTCGTGCCGACCCGCACGCCGGACGTGTGCTGGCCCCGGGAACGGCGTTTCACCCGTTCGTGGCCGGGAAACCGGCCGACGAGTGAGGGAGGGACGCGATGCCGGATCCGAGTTCCTGGCTGCACGAGGCCAGCGCGACCGCCGCGGGCGGACACGTACGCACCGACGACGGGGGGCTGTCCACCGCGCTGGCGTCGCCGCTCGCGCCGCACTGCACCGGGCTGACCCCGGAGCAGCTGCTCGCCGCCGCCTTCGCCTCCTGCCTGCACCACGCGGCGGTCGAGGCGGCCGGGGAGATCACCGACGAGGCGCACACGGTGCAGGTGACCGCCGAGGCGAGGCTGGGGCGCGACGACGACGGCCGGTACCGGGCCGACGTGCACGCCAGCATCTCGTCGGTGGGGTTGAGCCGGGACCAGCTGGCCGAGCTGGTCGCGTACGCCGACCGACTCTGGCCCTTTTCCAGCGACGACAACAGCCGGCACCGGCTGACGGTGAGCGCGGCCGAGAACGGCAGGCACTGAGCGCATCCGCCGCCCGGCCGAGGCTGCCCTCGGCGGTACGGCCGGATGCCTGCGCCGAACGACCGATGGCCGATCTTCGCCCGGCGGGACGCCCCCACCTGACGGATAAAGGCCCGAACAATAAGTAATAAGCGGCAAATTAGGCTCGCACGTTTTGCGGGCTTAACTGTTTTTGGAGGAGAACATCCGGGCGGATAGCGACGAATTGTGGCGCAGGCCACCCATAGCGGCGATGATCCCCGGTAGAAACCTCTCTAGCCTCGGCGGGTGCACCCCGACCACACCCCTGAGCAGCCGTCGACCGAGAACCGCCCGGCCGGCCGTCCGACCGAGGCACCCCCGGTCGAACGGAGGATCGGCCGGCACCGTGCGCCAGAGCCGCCCCGGCGCGGCGCCCGCGCCGCTCTCGCCTCGACCCCCGCCCGGATCGCCCTCGCCGGTGGGGTCACCTGCTGCCTGGGGTTGGTCGCGTTCGCCGGCACCCACCGCGTCGACCGGGAACCCCGACCCGTCCAGGAGGTGCTGGCCGAGCGGGCGGCCGACGAACAGCGGGCCTCCCGGTCCCTGCAACGGGCCGCCTCGCCGCTGGCCGTCCCGGTCACCCCGGTCCCGGCCAGCCCCCGCCCACCGGCCGCCCGCAGCGCCGCGCCGAAGCCGAAGAAGCCGGCCCGCCCGGCCCGGCCCCGCCCGGTCGCCGGGCTCACCCAACTCCAGATGGACAACGCCGCGGTGATCGTCGAGGTCGGTGTCGACCTGGGGGTGCCCCGACGCGGCCTGGTGGTCGCCGTCGCCACCGCCATGCAGGAGAGCGACCTGCACAACCTGGCCAGCGACGTGCTGCCCGAGTCGTACGACCATCCGCACCAGGGCAGCGGGTCGGACCATGACTCGGTCGGCCTGTTCCAGCAGCGACCGAGCAGCGGCTGGGGCACCGTCGCGCAGCTGATGCGCCCCGCGTACGCGGCGCGGGCCTTCTACTCGGCGCTGGCCGAGATCCCCGGCTGGCGGGAGCTCAGCGTGACCGACGCCGCGCAGGCCGTGCAGATCTCCGCCTACCCCGACGCGTACGCGCGGCACGAGGTGCGGGCCACCACCGTGGTCGACGCGCTGACCTGAGCCGCCCCGGGCGGGACGCACCGACCTGGCCGGCAGCCCGCCCGAACCGGCCCGCAGACGAGCCGGAGCAGCCGGCGGAGCGGTGGACGTGGTCAGGCCACCCGGGTGCCCGGCTCCGGTCGGTCGACGGTCACCTCGTCGGTGCCGGTGGCCACCCGGGTCGCCGGCACGCCACCGGCGGCGGCGGTCGGGGTGTCGGCGGGCACCGTCTCGACGCTCAGCCCGGTCAGCAGCTGGTCCACCTGGGCCGCCCGGTGCCGCCGTTCGCGCAGCGACGCCTCGAACTCCCGGCGGGCCTGTACCGCCTCGGCGTACACCCGCTCCCGCAGCTGTCGGGCCTCCTCCCGGGCGGCGTTCAACTCGCCGCGCGCGCGGGCCAGGAACTCGGCCGCCGTCTGTCCGGCCGCCGGACCCGCCGGCCGGGCCGCCGCCCGGTCGCCGCCGCCCTGCCGACGGTCGACCAGCGCCAGGAGCAGGGTGGCCTCCTGGCGGATCTGGTCGGCGTCCCGCCCCGCGCCAACGAACACCTCCGCCCGCGCGGCGAGCCGGGTCAACCGGACTGTGAGCTCGTCCAGGCAGAAATCGACCTGCCGCCGGTCGTAGCCGGACTCAACGACGGAGAACCTCATACGTGTCGCCCCCCAGGAAGCTGGTACGTCTGTCCCAGCTCGATCCTCGCGGCAGCAGCCCGCCACCGAGGGAGTTCGGGAAAAATGTTCAGCAACTGAGGGTGACCGCCGGGCCGGTGGCCGGCGCCCGGCCCGGGACGCGTCGGGACGATCCGCGCGGTCAGGAACGCTTCGGCAGCACCACGACCCGACCGAAGAACTCGTCGATCCGGCGTACCACGTCGTTGAAGTCGTCCAGGTCGATCGGTTTGGTCACGTAGGCGTTGGCCTGGAGGCTGTAGCTGCCCACGATGTCGGTGTCCGCGTTCGAGGTGGTCAGCACGACGATCGGGATGGTACGCAGGTCGTCGTCCCGCTTGACCTCGCCGAGCACCTGACGCCCGTCCATCCGTGGCATGTTCAGGTCGAGCAGGATCACGTCGGGGCGGCGGGCGTCGACGTGCCGGCCCTCCCGCCGCAGGAACTCCATCGCCTCCTGACCGTCACCGACCACGTCGATGACCTTGGCGATCTCGGAGTCCGCCAGGGCTTCCTCGATCATCAGCACGTCACCCGGGTCGTCGTCGACCACCAGGATGCGGACGGGGTTCGTAGCGCCTCGGTCCATGGGTTCAACCTGTCTGTGTCGTCGATCGGGGGGCGACGGTGTCGGTACCCCGTCGGCGGGGGAACTGAACGCGTCATCCGCAGGACGGGGAACCGGGTCGGTCACCCGCTGGCGGGGAAATTTAGCCCATCACCGGGCGGCCTGCGACCGCGGGTCGACGGTGTCCGGCTGGTAGCGCAGCACCTCGGCCAGACCGGTGATCTGCAGGACGCGGTCCACCCGGCCGGTCGCCCCGAACAGTCGCAGCCACCCGCCCCCGGCGGCGGCCAGGTTGTCACCACGGACGAAGGCCGCGATGCCTGTGGAGTCGCAGAAGGTCAACTCGGTGAGGTCGAGCAGCAGGTGTCGCTCACCTGCGGCGGCGAGCCGGTCGATCTCGGCGTTGAGCGCTCCGGCCGCACCGAGATCCAGCTCGCCGACGAGCCGCAGGCACGCGCCACCACCGTCGCGCTCGGTGTGCGTGACGGTGAAGGTCAACGTCGTCCCTCTCGCTCCCACCGCAGGCAGACCCTTGCAGTGCAGCAAGTATACGCAGCGGTCCCCGGCAGGGCCGCAACGCCGCGTCAGCGCCGGACGCCACCGGAGGCGACGCTCGCCGTCACGCCCAGCGCCACGAACCGTCCCGCCCGGGGGAAGTCACGCAGGGCACGGCGGTAGTGGCCGAGGGTGGACGCGACCGCCCCTGCCGGCACGCCCCGACTGCTCAGGATCGCCACCCACCAGGCCACGAAATCGGTGAACAACACCGGGTCGTCGACATAGACGGCGGCAGCCAGGAAGTCCACCGCGTGCCCGAGGTCGCTGATCGTGGCATCCCACTGCGCCGAGGTGTACCCCGCGACCGCCGGCACCCGGGCACGCAGGTCCGCCACCGCCGAGTCGATCAGCTCGCCGCGCCGCTTCACCAGGCTGGCGTACTCGTCGTCGGCCAGGTGGGCCAGGTCCGCCGGGACGACCCGGCGCAACGCCCGCTCGTCGGCGACCAGGTCCGCCGCGCTCGGCGCGTCCGGTGCCCAGGCGACACCGAGCCGCCGGGCCCACCGGCCGTCCACACCGAACCCGCGCCCGCCGACCACCACCGGCACGTCAGAACGCCGGCACGCCTCGACCATCCGGTGCGCGTACGGCAGCCGCATCGGCAGGGCACAGGCCAACGCCACCGCGTACGCGTCGTGCCGGTGCAGGTACGACACCAGATGGGCGGCCGGGACACTGGCGCCCAGGAAGGTCACCTGCCAGCCGCGCAACCGCAGCACCTCGGCGACCAACCGGGGTGGCAGGGCGTGCCACTCACCGTCCATGCAGGCCACCACGATCCGCCCCCGGGTGGGACGCGGATCGGCGTACGCGGCGACCGCCGCCACCACCCGTTCGCTGATGTGGGTCGCGGCGTGCTCCTGCGCCACGCTCCACTCGTTGCGGGCCCACCGCTCCCCCACCTCGCTCTGCGCCGGGGCCACCAGCTCGAGCAGCACCCGCTCCGCCGGGACACCGGCGTCGAGCAACCCGGTCGCCACCTCGATCGCGCCGTACTCGTCGGCCTCCGCGAGGGTGACGAGAAAGTCGTCCAGGGCGCGGGACGTGGTGGTCACGGCGTGCGACGGGTCGGCCGGGGCGGTCACGAGGGGGACGTCCCCTCCCCGGCCGGGTCCGTCCCGGCCGGGTCCGTCATGACAGGCACCGAGTGCAGGTGTCGCTGGGGGCGGCCGGCCGGGCCGGTCGCCCGCAACGCGAGCACGGCGATGTCGTCGTGGTCGCCGTGCGCCAGCCAGTCGCCGGTGACCTGTTCGATCCGCTCGGCGAGCGCCGGGGCGGGCATCCGGTGACAGCCGGTCACCGCGTGCACCAGCCGGCCCTGCCCGAACTGCTCGTCACCACGGCGACCGCCCCGCGCCTCGGTCACCCCGTCGCTGTAGAGCAGGCAGGTCTCCCCCGGCGCCAGCCGGACGGTGACCTCGCCGATCCGGGGATCGGGGACCACGCCGATCAGCATTCCGCTCAGCGGCACCGTTTCGACCTCGCCGGAGTTGCGCAGCACCAGCGGCGGTAGGTGACCGCCGCCGGCCATGGTCAACGAAAGGCCCCCGTCGCGCTGCGGGCGTACCACCCCGAGCACCATTGTCGCGAAACGGCCCTGGCCATGGGCCTGGGTGGTCTCCAGCAGGGCATCGTTGAGCAGCTTCAACAACCGGCCGGGACGGGACTCGACGCGGTACAGCGCCTGCAGGCACTGGCGCAACTGCCCGGTGAAGACGGCGGCCTCCACCCCCTTGCCGGAGACGTCGCCGAGGAAGAACACCGACCCGCCGTCGGCCAACCGGTGCGCGCCGTAGAAGTCGCCGCCGATCCGCAGGCTCGCCTGGGCCGGTCGGTACGCAGTCCCCCACTGCACGCCGTCCGCCACGGTCGGCTCCACCGGCACCAGACTGGCCTGGAGGGTGTCGGCCACCTCGGTCTGGTTGCGGTAGAGGAGCGCGGTGGTGAGCGCTGCCCCGGCCCGGGCAGCGAAGGCCCGGACGAGTGCCACGTCGGCGTCGTCGTACCCGCGGAGGAGGCGAGCCACCAGCAGCACCCCGGCCGGGGCGTCCCGACCGGGCAGCGGAACCGCCCAGGCGGTCACCTCCCGGACCGACAGCCCCGGCAGCCAGCCGGCCTCGGCAGCCTGCTCGACGAGCCAGTCCACCGCTTGTGGTTCCACCCCGGACAGACCCTCGGTGATCGCCGAGGGCAGCGCTGCGGCGGGCAGCACGCCGCTGTCCACAGTGGGGGACTCGTCGTCGACCCGGGTCGCCCGCCACCAGCGGGCCCGCCCGGAGCGGGGGGCCAGCACCAGCACCGCCACCTCCGCCAGGGTGGGTACGCTGAGCCGCACCACCGCGGCGGCGGCCCGGTCGGGGTGCAGCGGGTTGCCGAGCTTCTCGCCGACCACGGCGAGGAACGTGGACCGGGCCCGCTCGGCGAGCAACGCGTCCGCGCGCGAGACGCTGTCGGTGACGTCCTCGACATAGAGGCAGCTACGGGACCCGGACAGCGGCACCCGGCGGATCCGCAGCCGCCTACCGTGATGACCGAATCCGTCCCGCTCGGCGCCGACCTCGGTCAGCACGGCGAGCCCGGCAGCGGCCAGGTGACGGCCGGGTGCCACCTCGGGCAGCAGCCGCTTGGCGACCGGACTGACGTGTCGTACCACGCCGGCGGCGTCGCAGACGACCAGGCCCTCGCGGAAGTGCTCGACCACCTCCGACCAGGCAGGCTCGGGGTCACCCCGGTCCGGGGCCAATGGCGGGAGCCCGCCGACGGCGCCGACGGCCCGGGCCGCAGCCCGTCCGGCGCTCGACATGGAGATCCGCCCGTCGCCCGGGTCGAAGCCCCTGACGTCGGCAGCAGTCACCAGTTGAGCCCCACTCCCCTTGTCGCCGTCCGCTCTGCCGCGGAGGTAGCCGGTAAGTTCCGATCTGTTCCACTCAGCCTACGCCGGAACGCCGATACCGCCACCGCACCGCGGTTCCGCACCTGCTGCGGCCGCCCCGGGAGATTGTTACGATCCGGCGAAGTCGGGCCCGACCCGTCGGGCATGCGGAAAGGCGTGACGTGGTGCCCCATGGCAGGAATCCCCAGGCTGCCCCGCTGACCATGTCGGTGGACCGCGCCGATCCCCGGTCGCCGGTCGTCTCGGTCGGCGGTGAGCTGACCTTCACCACCTCCGGTCCGGTGCGTGCCGAGGTCGACCGGCTGTTGACGGAACGACCGACGGTGATCGTCTTCGACTTCTCCGGGCTGCTCTTCCTCGACAGCACCGGCCTGTCGGTCATCGTCCACGCCTGGCGCGAGGGCCAACGGGGCGGGACGCTGATCCGGCTGCGGGCCACGCCCCGGTTCCTGACGACCATCCTCGACATGACGGGGGTCACGGGTCTGCTGGCGCGTCCGTTGCCGGCGCAGTCCGCCGTCCCCGCCCCGCAGCGATCCGCCGCCTCCGGTTGAACCGGACGACCGGTCGGGCCGGCCCGGTTCCGCCGGCCCGGTTCCCCCGTCCCCGCCGCAACCCCGGGCGTTTCCCGATCACCGTCTGCTGGGAACATGGAGGCATGCGTCCGCCGCTGTTGTCCATCGAGGTGACCCGGATCGAGGCCGGCCGTGCCCTGCTGCGGGTGACCGGTGACCTCGACTTCGACACCGCGTCGGAGCTGGTCGACGCGGCGACCCGAGCCCGTGCGGACGGCTACCACGAGTTGACGATCGACGTCGACGGGGTCGGCCTGTGCGACTCGTCTGGTCTGAGCGCCTTCGTGGTGCTCAGCCAGGGCGGCACCGGGTCGGTCCGGTTGACCGGGGTCGGCACCCGGCTCCAACAGCTGCTCGACCGTACCGGCCTGGCCGAGTTGCTGGCCGTGGAGCAACAGGCGGCGCGCGTCGTCGACGACGCGCGCGAGGTGGGCTGAGCCACCTCGTCGACCGGTCGGTCACGCGGCCACGGCGGGCCGATCCGCCGCGACGGCGGGTTGCCGCCGGGGACCTGTCGAGTTCGGCGCGGCAGAGGACGGCGGTGCGACGTCCTCCGGAAGGCCGGAATCGGGCATCTGGAACAGGTACCTGACGAATCCGCCGCCCGACTCGTTCTCCTCCGCTCCGGGCCACTGGCCGGCGCAGTCCATGCCCACCACCTCACGTCCCGAGCCGTCGGCCTCCTCCACCAGGGCCCAGAGACTCACCGGGTAGCACCGCGTCACCTCGGGGCCGACCTGCCACCGCGAATACCAGCCGGGACGAGCCGGGACGATCTCGACGATCCTCTTCATGACGACCTTCCCTTCCGCGTGCCTCGGAAGACCTCCGGTCGGCTCGATGATCTGCCCCGGGCGGGTGAGCACCCCTCACCCCCGGGGAGTGAAGCGGCGGGCGGACCCTCCGGCCACGCGGTCGGTGTGTCTCCCGGTGCTGCCGGTGCGGGCGCGACCGCACCGCGGGACCTGGGTTACCGTGCCGGCATGGACCCTGCCGCCAGCCAGCGGGGCGACCCCGCCGCGCGTGCCGAAGCCGCCGGGGTCGCGGGCGACGACGACCGGCTGGAACTGGTCGTCGACCCGGCCCGCCGTAGCGGGCGCGTGCTGCTCGCCGGGGGCGTCGCCCAGTCGTACGTCGACGTGACCGATCCGCGTCACCTGCACTTCGAGTACGTCCGCCGGATGGCCGCCCTGGTCGACCTCGCCGCTCCCGCCGGTCGGCCGCTGGACGTGCTGCACCTGGGCGGCGGTGCGCTGACCCTGCCCCGGTACGTCGCGGCGACCCGCCCCGGCTCGACGCAGCGGGTCGTCGAGCGGGATCCGGCGGTGGTGGCGCTTGTCGACCGGGAACTGCCCCCGGTGCCACCACAGGTACGGGTCGAGGTCGCCGACGCGCGGGAGGCGGTCGGCGGTACGCCCGACGACGCGTACGACCTCGTGCTGGCGGACATCTACCGGGCGGCCCGGATGCCGGCGCACGTGGCCGGCGTGGAGTTCGTCACCGAGGTGGCCCGGGTCCTGCGGCCGGGCGGCGGCTACCTGGTCAACGTCACCGACCTGCCGCCGCTGGTCTTCACCCGGGTCCAGGTGGCCACCCTGCGCGCGGTCCTGGCCGACGTCTGCCTGGTCGCCGACCGGCGGATGCTGCGCGGCCGGCGGTACGGCAACGTCGTGTTGGCCGGCACCCGCGCCCCGGGACGGCTGCCGGTGGGGCGGCTGACCACCCGGGCCGCCACCGACCAGGTGCCCGGCGGGGTGCTGCACGGGACCGCGTTGGACGCCTTCGTCGGCGGGGCACGGCCAGCCCGGGACGCCACCCTCGCCGGCTGACCGGCCCACCCCCGGGAGCGGTTACGGACGGGCGGGTCACCGGGGTACGCCGACGGGTCATTGTCGGGCGGGCCACCCTGGGGCGGGGTTTCCGGACCCCGACGCCGGGTAGCCGCGGCGGATGAGTACCGCCGACGATCGTGGCACCGCTCGCCGGGCACTGATCGTCATCGGTCTGGTGCTGGCGGTCGTCGTCGGGCTCGGCCTGCTCTGGTCCACCCGGCGGGTGCTCAGCTGGATCCTGCTCGCCGCGTTCCTCGCGGTGGCCGTCAAACCCCTGGTGGACCGGGTGGAACGCCGCCTGGTGCGGCACCGTGCCCTCGCCACCCTGCTGGTCTTCCTCGCCGTGTTCGGGCTGTTGACGGCGGTCGGCGCGGTGATCCTGGTGCCGTTGCTGGACGAGCTGGGTCGGTTCGCCGACCGGGCCCCCGACCTGCTGCGGCAGACCCGCGCCGGCCAGGGGCCGCTGGGTGGCCTGCTCGACCGGCTCGGCCTGCTGGGGTACGCCCGTCACCACTCCGACCAGGTCCAGCGGTACGGCGGTGAGCTGCGCCAACCGGCGGTGGGGCTGCTCCGGGGCGTGTTGCAGACCCTCGCCGGCACGGTCACCGTCGTCGTGCTGGCGTACCTGATGGTGCTGGAGTCGCCCCGGATCATCCGGGCGACCCTCGGGGCGGTCGGCGACGACACGGCGGTGCGCCTGGACCGGATCGGGCGGGGCGCCGCGCGGACCATCACCGGCTATCTCAGCGGGAACCTGCTGATCAGCGTGATCTGCGGACTCGGGACGTACGTCGTGCTGGTCCTGGTGGGGGTGCCGTTCGCGGCGGTGATCGCGCTGCTGGTGGCGATCGCCGACCTGATCCCGCTGGTGGGCGCGACGCTCGGGGCGATCGTCGCGGCCGGGGCCGGTTTCCTGCGCTCCCCGACCGCCGGAATCGTGGTGCTCGTCTTCTTCGTCGTCTACCAACAGGTGGAGAACCACCTGCTGCAACCGCTGATCATGTCCCGGGCGGTCCGGCTCAACCCGCTCACCGTGCTGGTCAGCGTGCTCGTCGCGGCCGAACTGGCCGGGCTGGTCGGTGCGTTGCTGGCCATTCCGGCCGCCGGGATCGTCCAACTCCTGCTGCGCGAGTTCGCCCCCGCCGACCGGCGACCCCTCCCCGCCCCCGCCGAACACGGGACCGACGGGCACGGGACCGACCAGCACGGTCCGGCCGCCGGATGACCGGCGGCCGGACCGATCATTTCCGGTCAGCGGGTGCGCACGGGCACCTCGGGCGAAGAGCTCTCCAACGGGACGGCGTTGGCCGGGACCAGGCCGAGCTGCGTCGCCGGCCGGGTCAGCGCGGCGTCGAGCACCCAGTCCGCGCTCACCCGGGCCCGGTTGCCGGGCATCGCCAACAGGTGGTAGCCACGGGTGACCGCCTTGGCGGGCAACCCGGACAGCGACAGCTTCAGCGGGTTCGCCGCCGCGTCCTTACCCCCCAGGTCGACCACCCAGCCCAGATCGTGATGCTTGTACGGGCGACGCCGGCCGTGACCGTAGGAGGCGGCGATGTTCTGCGCGGCGAGCTTGCCCTGCCGCTGCGCGTGCTGGGCGGTCATCGCGCAGATCTGCCCGGGGCGGGCCAGGTCCGGCACGGCGGCGGCGTCACCGCAGGCGTACACCTCGGGGAAACCGGGGACGTTGAGGTACTCGTCGACCACCAACCGGCCTTTCTCGGTCCGCAGGCCCAGCTCGGCCACGAACGGGTCGGGGCGTACCCCGACGCACCAGGCCAGCGTGCAGGTCGGGACGTACTCGCCGTCGGTGAGCCGTACCCCGTCGGCAGTGGCCTCGGCGACCGAGGTGCCCATCCGTACGTCGACGCCCCGGCGGCGCAGCACCCGGTCGGCGGTCCTCGACATCCGTTCGTCAAGTTCCGGCAGCACCCGGGGGGCCACGTCGAGCAGCATCCACCGGGGGCGGACCCGCAACCGGGGCCGCTGCGCCCGTAGCGCGTCGGTGAAGAGTTGCCCGTGTGCCGCGACCTCGGTGCCGGTGTAGCCCGCGCCCACCACCACGAAGGTGGCCCGGGCCTGCTGCTCGGCCGGGTCCTCCGCCTGCTCCGCCAGCTCGATCTGGCGGACCACGTGGTCGTGCAGGTAGACCGCCTCCGGCAGGCCCCGGAAGCCGTGGGCGTACTCGGTCACCCCGGGGATGGGGAGCAGCTTGTTGACGCTGCCGACGGAGAGCACCAGCCGGTCGTAGGCCAACTGGCCCCGATCCCCCTCCTGGTTGGTGAACCCGACCCAGCGGTTCTGCAGGTCGACCCGGTCGGCCTCGCCGACGACCACCCGCACCCCGGGCAGCGTGCCGGTCAACGGCACGGAAATCCGGGCCGGCTCGACCACCCCGGCGGCCACCTCGGGCAGCAGCGGCAGGTAGAGGAAGTAGTCGGTCGCGTTCAGCAGCACGATCTCGGCCCGCCCACCGGCCGATCGGCGCAACGCCTTCGCCGCGTGGTAACCGGCGAAACCGGCCCCCACGATCACCACACGAGGTTTCGTCATGTCCGCTCCCTTCCCGACCCCCGGCAGGACAAACGTGTCGGATCACCCGGGCGGCCCGAGTCGGCGGACATCCGGACCCGGACGACCACGCCCTGCGCCGCCCGCAACGGGTCAGAGTGGCCGGGGGAACGGCTCCACGGTCGGCATCGGCACCTGGAGGTAGGTGATGCCGCGCAGGTCCAGCCAGGCCCGGTCGGGGGCCCGGACCAGCCGCACCATCACCTCGGCGCAGGCCGGACAGCGACCCACCAGGCCGGGGGCGTGGGCGTAGACCCGCAGGCCGGCCATCGGGCCGACCATGCCGCACGACGCGCACCGCCCGGTCGCCGTGCTCAGGTCCACCGCGAACAGCTCGCGCAGCGGCCCGTCGAGCATGTTGCCGTCCAGGTAGGACATCTCGGTCATCGATTCTCCTCGCCGGTCAGCCGGTGGGTCCGAACCGTTCGGTCCGTACCCGCCGGGTCTGGTGGCCCAGCCCCACCAACAGGTCCGCGACGGTCTCCACGAAACCGGTCGGGCCGCAGACGTAGCAGAGCGGTTCCAGCTCCGCCGGCCAGCCGTAGGTGTTCACGTCGGCCAGCCCGATCCGGTGCGGCTCGCCCCGCCACCCGTCGGGCGCCTGCCGGGTGTAGACGTAGGCCACGTCCAGGCCGGGGTCGTCGCGGGCGCGGGTCCGCAGCTCGTCGGCGTAGATGACGTCCGCCGGGGTGCGGACCGAGTAGATCAGCCGGAACGGCGTCCGGCTGCCGGCGGCCCGGCGGGCCCGCACCATCGCCATCAACGGCACCACCCCGGAACCCCCGGCGACCAGCAACACCGGCGCGGTCTGCGCGGGCCGCCAGACGAACCAGCCACCGACCGGACCGCGCACCTCCACCGGGTCGCCCTCGACCCAGGCGTCGGTCAGGTACGGCGACACCTCGCCGTCGGGCACCCGCTGCACGGTCAACGCGATCCGGTCGCCGTCGGCCGGCCCGGCCAGCGAGTACGACCGGGCCGCCTGGTAGCCGTCGGGGGCGGTGAGCCGGACGTCGACGTGCTGCCCCGGCAGGTGCCCCGGCCAGTCCGGCACCGACAGGACCAGGGTCTGCGCGGTGGACGTCTCGACCCGGCGCTGCACCAGCCGGGCCACCCGCCAGCCCAGCGGCACGGCCCGCCGGCCACCCGCGGCGGCAGCGGTCACCTCAGTCGCCCTGGTAGCGCTGCTCGCGCCACGGATCGCCGTAGTCGTGGTAGCCGGCGGTCTCCCAGAAACCGGGCTCGTCCTCGACTGTCAGCCGCAGCCCGCGTACCCACTTGGCCGACTTCCAGAAGTAGAGGTGCGGGACCAGCAGCCGGGCCGGCCCACCGTGCTCGGCGGGCAGCGGTTCGCCGTCGTATCCGTGCACCAGCCAGGCCTGACCGTCACGCAGGTCGTCCAGCGGCAGGTTGGTGGTGTAGCCGCCGTACGAGTGGGCCTGGGCGTAGTCGGCGGCGGTGTCCACCCCGTCGAGCAGCACGTCCAGCGAGACACCCTGCCAGTTGGTGCCGAACTTGGACCACCGGGTGACGCAGTGGATGTCCACCGTGGGGGTCTCCTGCGGCAGGCTCATCAGCTCCGCCCAGGACCAGCGGAACTCGTCGCCGGTCTCGGTGGCGAGGACGAACTCCCAGCGGTCCGGGGACACCCTGGGGGTCGGCCCGGCGGACAGGACCGGGAAGTCCTCGGTCAGGTACTGCCCCGGCGGCAGGGCCGGGTCGGTCGTACGACGTCGGCCCTGGAAGCCCGGTGACACGATTCCCACCGGTAAGTCGTACCACCTGGACCGCCCCGGGCGGGAGAGTTCGCCGGGACCGTCCACGGAACCGGCGGCGTGACGTCACGTACCGCCGCCGGTTCCGTGCCGTCAGTGTTTCTCGGTGACCACGTCGGCCTCGCCGGTCTCCCGGTCGCGGGTGGCCCGCAGGCTGGTGAGGGTGACCACGGTCAGGACGCCGATGATGACGCCGAGCGAGGCCAACGTCGGGATCTCCGGCACGCCCGACCAGATCCCGTGCGCCCAGTGCAGCCCGAGCTTGACGCCGATGAAGGCCAGGATGATCGCCAGACCGTAGCTGAGGTGCACCAGCCGGCTGAGCGCGGCGTGCAGCACGAAGTAGAGCGCCCGCAGCCCGAGCAGCGCGAACGCGTTGGTGGCGAAGACCAGGTACGGGTCCTCGGTGATGCCGTAGACGGCGGGCACCGAGTCGACCGCGAAGACGATGTCGGTGGCGAGCACCGCGACCACCACGAGGGCGAACGGGGTGAGCGCCCGCCGACCGTGCTGGCGGATCGTCATCCGGGTGCCGTGGTACTCGTCGACCACCGGCATGAACCGGCGCAGCAGCCGCACCGACCGCATCTTGTTGATGTCGACCTCCTGCTCGTGCCCGGAGAGGGCGTCGCGCAGCAGCTTGACCGCAGTGGCGATCAGGATGACGGCGAAGAGCAGGAAGGCGAAGTCGAGGGTCTGCAACGCCGCCGCGCCGAGGGCGATGAAGATCGCGCGCAGCACCAGCGCACCGGCGATGCCGTAGAGCAGCACCCGCTGGGCGAGCACCGCGGGCACCGCGAAGGCGGCCAGCAGCAGCATGAACACGAAGAGGTTGTCGACGGAGAGCGACTTCTCGACCAGGTAACCGGTCAGGTACTCGACGCCCTGCTGGGAGCCGTACCGGGACCAGACCCAGCCGCCGAAGGCCAGCGGCAGCGCGATGTAGAACGCCGACCAGCCCAGGGCCTCCCTGATCGACACCTCGTGCGGGCGGCGGGTGACCAGGAAGTCGAGGACCAGCAGGGCGAGCACGCCGGCGATGGTGACCGCCCAGAGGGTCGGTGTGCCGACCGACGACAATTCACCGGCAGCAAGATATGACAGATCGGTCATGGAGCCTCCTCGAACACCGTGCCATGTTCGAGGTCTCCTTCACCCACGATTCGCCGTGGGCAACCACCCGAGGCGCGCCCGGGGCACGCCGTACTGACCGGAATGATTCGTGGGAAGTACTCCCCTCGTGCGTCCAGGTTAGGCCAGGTCGGACGACTCGCCAAGTCAGGGCACCCCACCGTTGCGGCGTGGTTGCCCTGGTCAACGGCTGTGTGCCCGACTGGCGGTCCCGCTCCCGGTGGCCCGCCGGGTCAGGCGCGGCGCAACGCGGCCCCACCCGGGGCGAGCGCCGGCTCCACCAGATCCCGGTAGTCGCGGGGGAACCGGATCACCAGATCGTCGAACTCACCACCGCTGACCGCCTCGCGGACCGTGACGAAGACCGCCCGCACCGCCTCCCGGGCAGCCGTTTCGTCCAGGTCGGCCCGCTGCGCCACCCGGGCGACGAACTCGGCGGCGTCGAACCGGTCGGCTGCCTCGGTGCTCGGGCCGGGCCGCAGCGCCAGTCGCAGCGGCGCCGGTAACTGCGTCGCGAGGTCGAGCACCTCCCCACCGGTCAGCCGTTCGGCGAGGGTGGCCAGGGTGGCGTGGACCAGCACCACGGCCCGGTCAGGACCGGTCCGGATCCGCCGGGCCACCTGGTCGACGAAGGTGTCGTAGTTCATCCGGGGCTCCCTTCGACATGGGACCGCTCGGTTACCCACCACGGCGACCCGGAAACGACGCTCGTGTCGCCGCCCGGGTACGCGAAGCGACGCGGAAATCCACCTCGACGACACAGGGTGGTTTTCCGCCTCGACGGCGAGTGATCAGCCGCCGGACGGGTAACCGCCGCCGATCGTGACCGGAACCGAGGAGGCGAGGAGGCTCACCCGATGGCCAGTCGGACCGAAGTCCTGCGGTACCTGTCCACCCTGGACTTCCCGGCGGAGAAGGACGCCGTGCTATGCCAGGCCGAGCGGGAGGGCGCTCCACCGGACGTGTTGCGGGCGTTGCGCGCGTTGCCGCCGGTGGACTACGTCAACGACGCCGAGGTGGCCCGCTCCGCCGGCATCGACACCGCCCCCGAGGTGGACCCCGCCCAACACGCACGGCAGGCGAGAAACAAGCGCCACCCCCGGATCTCCCAACACCTCCGCAGCATCTAACCCCCACCCCCACCCCCACCCACCCCACCCACCCCGCCCGTATCCGGTGATCAAGAGGTTTACGCCAACTTCCGTGATCGACTTGGCGTAAACCTCTTGATCACCGGGTGCCAACGGGGGTGGGTGGGGGTGGGGGTGGGGGTGGGAAGGCGGGCGCCCCGGGTCGCGAACCGCGACCTGGGGCGCACGCGTGCCTGTTCACCGGCCAACAACCGGGCGGCCACCCGAACCGGGCGGGCATCACTGCCGACACCAGCCTATGACAGGCCATCACCCGTACGGCTGATTTCCGCAATATTGTGGGCGAGCACACGGGCCGGCCACCGGCTCAACCGTGCAGGTCACCCCGCCGGTCCCGGGCCTTCAACCGGACGCTCGGCAGTTCCGGGGCGGGCAGCGGCGGGGCCGCGTCGTCGGCGACCGCACCGAACCGACGGCCGGCCATCCAGTCCTCCCGGGCGGCGGTCACCTCCTCGTGCGAGCGCCCGACGAAGTTCCACCACATGACGAGGGGCTCGTCGAACGGCTCGCCGCCCAGCAGCATCAGTCGACTGCCCGGATCGGCGGCCACCACCAGCCGCTCCCGCCCCGAACCCAGGTAGAGCAGCGCGCCGGGCTCCAGCGACAGGCCGTCGACCCGGGCCCGGCCGGACATCGCCAGCAGGGCGTACTCGAAGCGGGGGCGTAGCGGCAACGTCGCCGGGGTCGGGCCGTGCGCCTCGAGCTGCGCACCGAGCAGCGGGGTGTGCACCACCGCCGGGGACGCCTCCCCGCCCAGCTCACCGACGAGCAGGGTGTGGTCCCAGTCGCCGTCGCGCCACCGGGGCAGGTCGGCGTGGTGGGCGAAGTCGGCCGCACCGGCCCGCGCCGGGTCGGGCAGCGCCACCCACAGTTGTACGCCGTGCATCACCGGCGGATGGGTGGCGGGTGACCGCTCCGAGTGCGCGATGCCGTGCCCGGAGGTCATCACGTTGAGCTGGCCGGGCCGGATCGGCTGCACGTTGCCGAGGCTGTCCCGGTGCACGATCTCGCCGTCGAGCAGCCAGGTCACCGTCTGCAGGCCGGTGTGCGGGTGCGGCGGCACCTCCATCCCCGGCCGCTGCGCGACGTCGTCCGGGCCGAAGTGGTCCACGAAACACCACGCCCCGACCATCCGGCGGGCCCGCTGCGGCAGCAGCCGGCGCACCGTGGTGTACCGGCCCAGTGGCACGTCGTGGCCGGGCAGCAGCACGCTGCCCGGGTCCTCGGGGGCGACGCCGGGTGGTCGGGTCTGCGCCGGCAACGATTCGGTACGGTCCACCGCTCGACTCTATGCCGGCCCACCCGCCACGGTCCGGTCCCCGCCGGTTCAGTCCTCGACGACGGTGACCGTGTTGGCCCCGGCGACGAGGTCGAGGTAGAGCCGATCGGGCGACCGGTCCCAGTCCGGCGAGCCGACGGTGGCCCCCCGGGCGAGGCCGTCGCGCCGGTCGCCGTACCAGACGACGCTGCCGGCGCCGGCACCCGCCCGGACCCGGACCGGCGGGCTGTCGGGGGCCCGGATCACGAACTGGTTGACGCCTCCGGTTATCCGTACGGTGCGGGTGCCGGACGTCGGTGGCAACCGCAGGTCGACCCGGGCCGCGCCGCCGATCAGCTCCACCCCGGACAGCCTTGCCTCGGCGAGGTCGAGGACGTGGTCGCTGACTCCACCGATCAGCCGCAGCCGCCAGGTCAGCCGGGAGTTGAGCACCACGTCGACGACGCCCCGGCCGGGCTTGTCCCGACGGGTCACCCGCAGTTGCACCCGGTCGCCGGACACCTCGGGCCGGGGCGTCAGGCCGGCGTCGGCCGGGCTGCTGATCCGGTACAGGTCGGCGCCGAGGTCGGCGGCGCGCAGCCGGAACGAGGTCACCCCGTCCAGCAACTCGAAGGTGGCCCGGCGCAACCCGCCGACCGGTGCGGTCGCGGTCCGCCCGGCGGCGGCCTCGGCGGCGCCCGCGCCACCCGGGCGGGCGGTCACCGTCACCGGTGGCGCCCCACCCTGTCCGCCGGAGAAGACCACGCCCAGCCGGTCCGGGTTGGCCATGGTCACCACCACCGCGATCGCGCCGAGCGCCACCACCAGCACCGCCGCGGCAGCCAGCAGGCGCGCTCCGCGGGGCCACGGTGACCGGGGCGGTGGGTCGCCCGCCGGGTCGCCTGTCACCCCGACCGGCTCGCCGATCACCTCGATCACCGGCTCGAAGACCGGTCGCTGCTCCCCCGTCGTCGGACGGTACTCCTGGTGCGGCTCCGTCATCGTGCCTCCCCTGTCCCGATCCCCACCCGGCAGTACGTACGGGCAGCCGGAACGGATCATTCCGCCCGGCGTACGACAGCACCGCCGGCCCGGCTCAGTCGGTGTCGCGTCCCCAGACGCCACCCCGGTAGACGGTCCCCCGGTACGTCGTACCGTCGCCGGGATCCGACCGGTCGACGGTGTCGGCGGCGGGCGGGGTGTCGGCGGGCGGGGCGTCGGGGCGGGCGGCGCGCGCCCGGCGGACCCGGTTGACCACGAACCAGCCGGCGGCGGCGACGCAGACCACGATGACGACCTTCTGGAACGACCCGACGTACTCCTCGACGACGTGCCAGTTGTCGCCGAGCAGGAAGCCGGCCATCACGAAGGTGGTGTTCCAGATCAGACTGCCGAGCGTGGTGAAGAGCAGGAACGTCGGGATCGGCATCCGCTCCACCCCCGCCGGGATGGAGATGAGGCTGCGGAAGATCGGGATCATCCGCCCGAAGAACACCGCCTTGACCCCGTGCTTGAGGAACCACGCCTCGGTGCGGTCCACGTCGCTCAGCTTCACCAGCGGCAGCCGGCCCGCGACGGCCCGCATCCGGTCACGGCCCAGTGCCGCGCCGATGCCGTAGAGCACCCAGGCGCCGACCACGGAACCGAGCGTCGTCCAGAGGATCGCCCCGACCAGGCTGATCCGCCCCTGGGCGGCGGCGAAGCCGGCCAGCGGCAGGATCACCTCGCTGGGAATCGGCGGGAACAGGTTCTCCAGCGCCACCGCCAGCCCCGCGCCGGGGCCGCCGAGCCGCTCCACCAGGCCGGTCACGTAACCCACCGGACCGTCGGACGAGGGCTCGGCGGTGGACACGACCGTGCGGGGGCTGAGCGCCAGCGAACGTGTGATCATCCGACAAAGTTACGAGCCGGTCGACGAATCGACCACGCGGGCCGACACGCGGGGACGGCACGGACCCGCCCGCCGACCTGCCCCCGGCCACCTCGCTCGGGCTCGGTCGGTGAAACCTGGTCAGGGCTTGCGGGCCACCGCGCCGTACATGCTCACCTCGTCCGCGGTGGGCCGGGGCTGCGGCTCGGTCTCGGCCCGCCACTCGGCCACCGAGACGAGGCCGGGCTCGACCATGTCCAAGCCGTCGAAGAACCGGGCGAAGTCGTCCCGACCACGCAGATTGATCATGCCGGGTGCGTTGCCGCTCCGGGTCGCCACCCGGGCCTCCTCAGCCACCGCCGGAGCAAGATGGTCGTAGGTGGCGTGCGACGCGGCCAGGTAGCTGCCCGGCGGCAACTCCGCGAGCAGCCGGCGGACCACGCCGTACGGGTCGTCGGGGTCCGGCACGAAGTGCAGGATGGCCACCAGCATCAGCGCGACCGGCTGCCCCAGGTCGAGGGTGCGCCGCAGCTCGGGGTGGTGCAGGATCTTCTCCGGGTCGCGCAGGTCGGCGTCGATGTAGGCGGTGGCGCCCTGCGCCGAACTGGTCAGCAACGCCCGGGCGTGGGCCAGCACGATCGGGTCGTTGTCGACGTAGACCACCCGGGCGTCCGGGGCGATGGCCTGGGCCACCTCGTGGGTGTTGTCCGCCGTCGGGATGCCGGTGCCGATGTCCAGGAACTGCCGGATGCCCGCCTCGCGGGCCAGGTGGGCCACCGCGCGTTGCAGGAACCGACGGTTCTCCAGGGCGGCGGTACGGATGGTCGGGAAGGCCGCTGCCATGGCGTCGCCGGAATCACGGTCGGCCTGGAAGTTGTCCTTGCCACCGAGCCAGTAGTTGTAGCGGCGGGCCGGGTGCGCGACCGAGGTGTCGATCCGGTCGCTGGGGTGCTGGGCGGCGCCCGTCGGGGCATCGGTGGTCACCGGGTCCTCCATGACTCCGCGCCATCGGTGGTCGATGGCGTCCGTCCACTGTCTTCGGTTCCCGCCATCGTAGAGGCCGTCCCGGCGGTGCCGGCAGGCCGGTGGGCGGTCACTGCGGGTAGAGCTCGTCCCGCAGTCGGGTGAGGACCTCCGGCGTACGCTCCGGCGGGGTGGCCTCGACGCAGAGCCGTTCCATAGCCGCCGCGTAGTAGTCCAGGTCCTCCCGCTTGTCGAGGTAGAGCGCGCTGGTCAGCTGCTCGATGTAGACGATGTCGGGCAGGTCGTCGTCGCCGAACCGCAGGATGGTGAAGGCCCCACCGGCCGCGGCGTGGCCACCGGCGTCGAACGGAATGATCTGTAGTCGGATGTGCGGCGAACGGGTCGCCTCGACCAGCGCGGTCAACTGCCCCCGCATCACCTGCGGGCCGCCGATCGGCCGGCGCAGGACGGCCTCGTCGATCACCGCCCAGAGCTGCGGCGGATCGGTGCGGTGCAGCAACTGCTGACGCTGCATCCGCAGTTCCACCCGACGGTCGACCTCCTCTACCGCGGCGCCCCGGTGCCCGAGCAGGACGACCGCGCGGGCGTAGTCCGGGGTCTGGAGGAGGCCGGGGACGAACTGCACCTCGTAGCTGCGGATCAACGCGGCGGCCGCCTCCAGGCCCAGGTAGGACTGGAACCAGGTGGGCAGCACGTCACCGTAGCGGTGCCACCAGCCGGGGCTGTTGGCGTCCCGGGCCAGCTTGAGCAGCGCGTTGCGCTCGTCGACGGCGGTGACCCCGTAGAGGGTGAGCAGGTCGGCGACGTCGCGTTCCTTGAAGCCGACCCGACCCAGCTCCATCCGGCTGATCTTCGACTCCGAGGAACGGATCTCCCAGCCGGCACCCTCCCGTGTGACGCCGCTGGCCTCCCGCAGCCGGCGCAACTGCGCGCCGAGCAGCATCCGCAACACCGTGGGGCCGGTGGCCGGTCCCCCCTCGGCGGCAACCATCGTCACGTGCCCCGCCCCTCCGCACAATGCCCACACCCGATCGGCCCCTGGCCCCCGCCCGACCGACGAGTAAGCATGCCATGGACCGACGGTGAGGTGAACATCCTCCGGACGGATACGGTCCCGTGGGCGGGACCGTGGCGCACTAGTCGATCAGGTGGTCGAAGTCGCCGTCCCGCGCACCGAGGACGAACGCTGTTATCTCGTCCACCGTGTAGATCAGGGCCGGCCCCTCGGGGTGGCGCGAGTTGCGCATGGCGATGCCGGCTCCGCCGGGGAGTGCCGCCAACTCGACGCAGTTGCCGCTGGGGTTGCTCCGCCGGCTCTTCTCCCACCTCAGGGGGGGCAGCTGGGTGGTGGGGACGCCGTTCTCAGGCTGCTGCATGGATGTCTTTCTGTCGGGGTGCGGACCGGTGTCGCCAGGGGACGGTGCGGGTTGGAGGGGCTGCGCGACATCAGATCCGGCCGTGCTGCACGTGCATCTGCTATTGCATCTGCATCGGACAGCGAGCATGATAACCCAACGTGGGCGGTACTTATCCGTTCACTTTGGGTTACCACTCCCGGGGCATTGACCTGGGGAAACGAGGGTCCGGCACGGCACGACGGCCGCCGCCGACCGGGCCGTACGCCGCACCGCGAGGGAGGACCCGTGCCGGATCCGTTGACCGTCGCGTCCGGCGTCTCCGCAGCCGGGGCCCTGGTCTCGGTGTGGCAGCTACGCCGCCGGGCACTGCAGGCCGAGGCGGAACTGGAGCACCTCCAGGCCGAGTTGGCCGCCGAACGGCACGCCGCCAGCCACGATCCGCTCACCGGGCTGCCCAACCGTCGGGCCTTCTACCGGCTGGCCGCCACGCTGCTCACCGACGCCGGCGGGCAGCCCCTCATCGCGGTGGTCCTCGACCTCAACGACTTCAAGCAGGTAAACGACCGCTACGGGCACGCCGCCGGTGACCAGGTGCTGATCAGCGTCGCCCAGCGGCTGGCCGCCTTCGCCGGCGACAACCTGGTCGCCCGGCTCGGTGGGGACGAGTTCGCCGGCCTGCTGGCCAGCCCGTCGGTCGACAGGCGCTGGATCGACCACGCCACCCGGCGGCTCTGCGAGGCGATGGCCGCCCCGATCCCGCTGGGCCCGTGCAGCGTCCGGGTCACCGCCTCGGTCGGACTCGCCCCGGTCACCGGCCCCACCCAACTGGCCGACGCGCTGTGCCGGGCCGACGCCGCGATGTACCGGGCGAAGGGCGTCGCCAGCCGGCAGTCACCCCGGCAACTGCTCGACGCGGCCCGGCTCGCCGAGTGCTGAGGTCCGCCCGCCCCGGCGACCGGCCGGGGCGGCAGTCGGCGGCTCAGCGCCAGCCGTAACCGGCCCGCAGCGCCTGCCCGATCCGGTCGAAGCGACCCCGGTCCAGCACCGCGCCCTCCCGGCGGATGCCGTCCTCGCGCATGGTGAGCACCCGGTCGAGGCGTACCCAACTGGGTCGGGCGTCGCGGTCCCACTCCCCCGGGCCCAGCGCCAGCCAGTGCCGCTGGCCGTCCCGCTCGCTCTGGCTGGAGAGCATCAGCCCGAACAGGGTGCGGCTGGACCTGCCGACCACCAGCACCGGGCGGTCCTTGCCCTGCTTCGGGTCGTCCTCGTAGGGCACCCAGGTCCAGACGATCTCCCCCGGGTCGGCCTGCCCGTCCGGCTCCGGCGCGTACGACAGCTCCCGCCGTTGCAGGGCGCTGACCTGCCGCCGCCGGGCCGGCTGCGCCGGGATCGGACCGGGGGTGCCCCGCTGCGCGCCGACCGCGCCGGTCACCCGGCCGAGCCGGGTCGCCACGTTCCTCAACAGACCTGCCACGGCGGGCAGCCTACCGCCGTCCCCATCCGGGTCACCCGCCGAGGGCGTCGGCCTTGCGCAGCAGCACCGAGCGCTCGCGGGCGTTGCGGCACAACCGGGCGGCGAACTCCAGCTCGGCCCGCGCCTCGACGGTCCGACCGAGCCGGGCGAGCAGCTCACCCCGCACGCTCGGCAGCAGGTGGGACCCGGCCAGTCGACCGGCGGCGGCCACCTCGTCCACCACGGCCAGCGCCTGCTGCGGCCCGTCGGCCATCGCCACCGCCACCGCCCGGTTCAGCGCGACGACCGGCGAGGGCGCGACCCGGCCGAGCGCCTCGTAGAGCAGCACCACCCGGGCCCAGTCGGTCTGCGCCACCGAGGCGGCACCGGCGTGGCAGGCGGCGATCGACGCCTGCAACCCGTACGGCCCGAGGCCCCGCCCCAGCGCCGAGGCCCGACCGAGCGCGGCCACGCCCCGCCGGATCGCCGAGCGGTCCCACCGCCGCCGGTCCTGGTCCGCCAACAGCACCGCCTCGCCGTCCGCGTCAACCCGGGCCGGGAACCGCGCGGCCGTCAGCTCGCAGAGGGCGAGCAGGCCGTGCACCTCCGGCTCGGTGGGCAGCAGCGCGGCCAGCGTCCGGGCCAGCCTGATCGCCTCGTACGCCAGGTCGGGGCGGAGCAGCCGGTCACCGCTCGTCGCCGTCGACCCCTCGGTGAAGATCACGTAGAGCACGCTCAGGACCGCGCCGAGCCGCTCCCGACGCTGCGCCGGCTCGGGGAGCGCGAACGGCACCCGCGCGGCGGCGATCGTCTTCTTGGCCCGGGTGATCCGCGCCTGGACGGTGGGCACCGGCACCAGGAACGCCCGCGCGATCTCCTCGCTCGACAGACCACCGACCACCCGCAACGTCAGAGCCAGCCGGGCCTCGGGAGAGAGCACCGGATGACACGCCACGAACATCAGCGCGAGGATGTCGTCGTCGACCCGGTCCGGGTCCCACGGCAGGTCGTCGGAGGGCGATCCGCCGGTACCCCCGGCGAGCTGACCGGCGAGCGCGGCGTACCGCTCGTCCAACGCCGCCCGGCGGCGGAAGGCGTCGACCGCGCGCCGCCGGGCGGCGGTGAGCAGCCAGCCCACCGGGTTCGTCGGCACCCCGTCGCGCGCCCAGCCGACAAGCGCCTGCGCCACCGCCTCCTGCGCGACATCCTCGGCCAGCGCGAAGTCGCCGGTGAAGCGGGCCAGCGCCCCGACGATCCGGGCGGACTCGATCCGCCAGAGCGCCTCGACGGCCCGCCGCGCCGACCCGGCGCCCGGCGGGCCGTCACCGGCGGCGGTGCCGTGGCCGGTGGTGGTCAGAGCTGGCCGGTCCGCTCGCGCCACGCCCGCTCCCTGACGACCCACTCGTTGTCCTGCGGAAACTCGTCGATGCTGGGTACCCGGCGGACCTCGCACCTGCTGCCGCTGATCGCCGGCATCCGCCGGGCCCACTCCACGGCCTCCTCCTTCGATGCCACGTCGATCAGGTAGAAGCCGCCGAACAGCTCCTTCGTCTCGCCGTACGGCCCGTCGGTGACGACCGGGGTCTCCCCGCTGTAGTCGACCACCACGCTCTCGGCCGGGTCCTCCAGGCCCTCGGCGGCCACCAGCACACCCGCCCGGATCAGCTCCTCGTTGAACCGCCCCACCGTCTCCAGCATCTCCTCGAAGGGCGTCTCCATCATCTTCGCGACGGACTCGTCCGTACCCCGCATGATCAGCATGTACTTGGCCATCTTCGCTCCTCGCCGTCGGGTCGCTGTCCGACCCTCTCACCTCAGGTCGAACGGGGACCCCGCCGGATCGACACGACCCGCCCACCGGTTTTTCGTCAGGCCGGCCGACGGGCCAGCACCAGCGTCGTCCGCAGGTCCAGGGTGACCGTGCCGCCGAAGCCGTCGACCGCGGTGCCGATCGCCGCGAGGACCCGTTCCCGCAGCTCCGGTGGTCGGCGCAGCTGTGGCGAGAAGGTGCCGACCAGCCGCTGGTACGCCGCCGTGGTCAGCGGCACCGACCGGCGGAAGGCTGTCGACCGCACGTCGGTGAAGAGTCCGCTGGCGGTGATGTCGGCGTGGAACCAGTCCTCCGGCTGGTCGTGGTGCGGCACCGGGTCGACCGACTCGAAGGCCGCCCGGATCGCCGCCGAATGGGCCGGGTCGACGTAGTCGTAGCGGTGGGCGAAGACGGCCAGGGTGCCACCGGGGGTCAGCGCGTCGTGGGCCCGCCGGTTGCGGGTGGCCGGGTCGAGCCAGTGCCAGGCCAACGCGCAGGCCAGCAGCGACACCCCACCGGGCGGCGGTGACCACCGCTCGAACCGGGTCACGGTCACCTCGACGCCGGGGAACCGGGCGGCCAGCACCGCCGCCATCCGGGCGTCCGGCTCGACGCAGGTCACCCGGGCCCCCGGCCGGCGCGGCTCCGGTGCGACGGCTGCCGGCCCTGCCACGCCCCGCTCCCGCCGCCCGGAACCTTCAGGCCCCGCCGCGGCCGGCGGCCGGCGGGTCGGCTCGGCGTCCGCCGCGGCGAGGTCGACCAGCAGGGCGGTGGCCAGGCCGGTGCCGGCACCGACCTCGACCAGCCGGGCGGGGGGTCCGCCGTGATAGGCGAGGATGGTCCCGGCGAGGGCGGCCGGATATCCCGGCCGGATCTCGTCGTAGTCCGCCGCCACCTCACCGAAGACCTCAGCCATGATCGCCATCGTCGCACCGTCACCGCCCTGACGGTGCCCCGTCGAGGGAGCCCCGTGACCGAACTGCCCCGGGACCTGCCCGTGCTCGAACGCACCGCCGTGCGGCTGGTGGTCCGCGACCGGGACGGACTGATCCTGCTGTTCCACACCCGCGACCCGGAGCATCCCCGGCTCGGCACCTGGTGGGAGCTGCCCGGTGGGGGCGTCGACCCCGGGGAGTCGTACCCGCAGACCGCGCTGCGGGAGCTGCGGGAGGAGACCGGCTTCGTGGTCACCGCCGGGCAGCTCGGCCCGCCGACCTGGCGGCGGCGGGCCAGCTTCATCCACCGTCAGTTACGGCACGTCCAGGACGAGGTGGTGCTGACGGTACGCCTCGACGCCGCCGCGCCGGACGTCGACGGCGCCGACCGGCTCGACTACGAGGTGGAGGACTACTTCGGTTTCCGCTGGTGGAGGGTCGACGAGATCGTCACCAGCACCGCCCGGTTCTACCCCGGCCGGCTGCCCGAGCTGCTCACCGCGTTCCTGGCCGGCGAGCAGATCGACGAACCTTTCGAACTCTGGTCCTGACCGGGGTGCCGACGGCGCCCCCGGTGGGCACAGTGGAGGGCATGACGACGATCCCGTACGCCCCACTGGCCCGGTACGCCGCCCGGCTGCACGCCGACATCGGTGACCGGCACCATGTCGCCTCCCCGCTCGGCGCCTGGCTGCTGTTGGCGCTCGCCGCGCCGGCCGCCACCGGTGCGGTCCGGGACGAGGTGGCCGACGTGCTCGGCGTCGACGGGGAGACCGCCGCGGCGGCGGCCGCCGCGCTGCTGGACCGGCCGCACCCGCTGGTGCCGTCGGCCACCGCGGTCTGGCACCGCCCCGGTGCGGACACCGGGAAGCTGGCCGGCTGGCAGGACGGGCTGCCCCGCCACACCGCCACCGGCCCCCTGCCCGACCAGGCGGGCCTGGACGCCTGGTCCCGCGAGCACACCCTGGGGCTGGTCGACAGGTTCCCGCTCACCGTCTCTCCCCGGGTGCTGCTGGCGCTGGCCAGCGCCCTGGCCACCCGGATCTCCTGGGCCGCGCCGTTCGACCTGGTGCCCGGCTCGGCGCTCGACCGCTCGGGCGGCGGCTGGGCCGGACGGCTGACGCGGGCGTTGCGTACCCCGGAGCACGGGCACCGGGCGTGGATCGCGTCGACCGGGGCGGCCGGTGACGTCGCCGTGCACACCGCATCGGCGGTGGAACGCGACGGGGCCGGGCTGGTGGTGCTCTCGGTCGTGGCCGACCCGGCGGTCCGGCCGGCCGACGTGCTCGCCGCCGGCTACGAACTGGCCGGTGCCGCGGTGGACGGCGAACCGGCCCGCCGGTCCCTGTTCGACCTGCCGCTCGGGGCGGGACCACTCGGGACGCTGCGCGAGGAGCGGGTCCGCACCTCCGCCCGCGACGGCCGGGAGGAGCGGCACCACGCGGTGCTGCCCTGCTGGTCGGCGCAGGACGAGCACGACCTGACCGCTCCCGGGCTGGGTTTCCCGGCGCTGGCCCGAACGCTGGGCGGGCTGCTCGGCGCGGAGGTGGGCGTCGAGGCCCGGCAGGCAGCGGTGGCCCACTACGGCCGGTACGGCTTCGAGGCCGCCGCGGTGACCGGGGCGTTCTCCCTGGTCAGCCTTCCACCGGAAGGTCTCCGACGGACCGCCGTGCTGCGCTTCGGGCACCCGTACGCGGTGCTCGCGGTGGCCACCGACCACCGGGACGGCGGAGTCGGGCCGTGGCACGGGGTGCCGGTCTTCTCGGCCTGGGTGGCCGAGCCACGGGAGCCCACGGAGGCCGACCTCACCGACCCGCCCGAGCCGGCCTGACCCGGCTCGCTCCTCGGCCGGGGCGTCGATCATGGCGGTCGCCCTCTACGTCTTCATGATCGCCTGGAACGAGTTCCTCTTCGCCCTGCTCTTCATGGTCGACAGACCCGACAGGTGGACGGTGTCGCTGGGGCTGTCCCTGCTGGCCGACGGGGTGGAGGTGCCCAAGACCGTGTTGATGGCCGGATCGGTGCTGCTCACCCTGCCCATCGTGATCCTCTTCTTCGCCGGGGAGCGGCTCCTGACCGAGGGGCTGACCAGCGGGGCGGAGAAGGGCTGACCGACACCCGGGGTCGAATCGGAGATCACCCAGGGTGACCAGCGCCGACCCGGTGCCGAACCGCCGCTCACGGGGGCTGACGACGGCCGCCCGGGTCCGTAGCATCTCTCGGGTGCCCGCGTCGGCGCGGGCACCCGACGGCCGGCAGCGTGCCTCCGCACGCCTGCCGGGTGGCGACGTTTCCGCGACGGGCAGAGGGGCCGGCGATGAGTCGAGCAGAGCAGGACACCGCGGCGGGCACCGAGGGTGAGGACTACACCCAGCGGTTGCAACGCCTCGGTGGCGCGCGCTGGAAGCAGGTGCTCGACGTGCAGGCGCCGTACCGGTGGAACCTCCAGCGCCTCGAGCTGGGCCGTACCCTCGACGTCGGCTGCGGCCTCGGCCGCAACCTGGCCAACCTGGGTGAGGGCGCGGTCGGGGTGGACCACAACCCGACCTCGGTGGCGCACGCCCGGGCGGCCGGGCTGGAGGCGTACACCATCGAGGAGTTCCACCAGTCCCCGCACGCCCGGCCCGGCGCCTTCGACGCGCTGCTCGCCGCCCACCTGCTGGAGCACCTGCCCGCCGAGGCTGCCCTGGAGGTCGTCTCCGGCTACCTGCCGTTCCTGCGTTCCGGCGGCACCGCGGTCTTCATCACCCCGCAGGAGCGGGGGTACGCCAGCGACGCCACCCATGTCCGGTTCGTCGGGTTCGACGAGGCCGCCCAGGCCGCCCGGGACCTCGGCATGACTGTGGTCAAGCAGTACTCCTTCCCGTTCCCCCGGTCGATGGGCAAGGTCTTCACCTACAACGAGTTCGTCACTGTGGCCCAGCTGCCCTGAGCCTGCTCCCCGGCCCGTCGTCCCGCCGGTGCCGGAGAGGCGGTGAGCGCCCCGTCGCGCCCGGCCGGCCGGTTACCGTGGCGACATGACCAACCCGACCCGGTGGGCGACCGAGACCGGCCCCGAACACTCGCAGTGGTACATCGACCGGTTCCGGCGGCTCGCCGCCGAGGGTGCCGACCTGGCCGGTGAGGCCCGCCTGGTCGACGCGGTGGTGGCACCCCGCTCCCGGATCCTGGACGCCGGCTGCGGCACCGGCCGGGTCGGCGCGGCGCTCGCCGAGCGGGGGCACCGGGTGGTCGGGGTGGACGCCGACCCCGCCCTGATCGAGGCGGCCCGCGCCGACCACCCCGGGCCCCGCTGGCTGGTCGCCGACCTCGTCGAACTGGATCTCGCCGCGGCCGGTGAGACCGAGCCCTTCGACGCCGCCGTGGTGGCCGGCAACGTGATGGCCTTCGTCGCCGCCGGCACCGAACCCACCGTGTTGGCCCGGATCGCCGGCCACCTGCGCCCAGACGGGGTGGTCCTCGTCGGTTTCGGCCTCGACCGGGGGTACCGGCTCGACCACTTCGACAGCGACGCGGTCGCCGCCGGCCTTCGGCTCGAACAGCGCTTCGCCACCTGGGACCTGCGCCCCTGGCGGGACGAGGCGGACTTCGCGGTCAGCCTGCTGCGTCGCCCGCCCGCCTGAACCCGCGCCATCAGGGCCGCCCGGGTGCCGCCCGGCGACGACGGCCGGCCCGCGCCGCCCGGACGGCCGTCACCCCGGCGTCGATCACCGGGTACCTCCGTCGATCATCGCCGGGGGTGGCCTCCGCGGCGGGGCCGGTCAGGACGGGCCGGCGGCCGACCGGGCGGCGACCGGGTCGAGGGTGCTGCCGGCGGGGACCAGGCTGACCAGGCCGGCGGGGAGCCGTACCGGGGTGACCCCCTGGTAGCCGAGCATGCCGAGCACCTCGACGTCGGCGAGCACGTAACGGCGGCCCAGGTCGGTGACCACCGACACGGCGCCACCGCCGGCCCCCGGCGCGGCCACCGACTCGACCACCGCACCCCGGCCCGGCTCGACCAACACGTGGTCGACGCGCACCCCGCCCGAGCGGTCGGCGGTACGAGCGGCGGCGGTGGGATCCGGCGTGGCCGTGCCGATCCGTACGTCCTGGACCACGCCGTCGGTGCCGACCCTGGCACAGAGCGCGCCACCGTCGGCACCGGCCAGGCGGGGCGGGGCGGGCGGCGGCGCGGTCGGGCCGGTCGGCACCAGATCGGGCAGCTTGGGCAGCGCGGCGAACCGGCCCAGGGTGATCGGCGCCGGTTCGTCCTGGCCGGTGCGGGCCATCAGCAGCGCCGCCTGGAGTTCGGTGATGCCGGCCAGGCCGTCCCGCTCGGCGACCGCGTACTGCCGGCCACCACCGGAGTTGCGGACCAGGTAGACCTCTCCGATCGCGGCACCGGCGACCTCGGACGAGGGCTCGCCGAGGCCGACCAGCGCGGGCGGGGCCAGGTCGACGCCCGCCGGCAGGGCGTTGAGCAGCGCAGGGGCGGCGGGGACCGCGCGTTCCCGGGTGGCGGCCAGGGCCGCGAGCACCTGGGCGGTGTCCCGCAGCAGGTGCCGGCGCTGGTGCCAGATCAGGTGGAGGGAGCCGTCCGGGTGCCGGACCAGCACCGCCTCCTCGGCGAGCTGCCGCCCGCCGGTCACCTCCCGGCCGATCAGCAACGCCGACCGGGGGGCGGCCCGAGCGGCCTCGGCCGGTTCCCAGGAACAGACCGTCCACGGCGCGGTGGAGAGCCGCCCGGACGCCGGCAGCGAGTCCGGCGCGTCGGCGATGCCCAGCGGCAGCCCACGCGGCACCCCCTCGATGGACCGCCGCGACACCAGCACCGTGCGGGACCGGTCCGCCCCCACGATCAGCAGCGCCGAGGCATAGTTGAGCACCGGGTGCAGCCGGCCGTCGCGGTAGACGAACCGGGCCCCGGACTCCTTCTCCACGATCACCGCGCCGGTGTCCCGCCATTTCGACCCGCCGCCGGCGAACAGTCCGTAGAGCGCGAAACCGCCCAGGCCGATCGCCGCCACCAGCACGCTGGCCAGACCCGCTCCGGCCAGTCGGCGAAACGGCGAACGCGCCGGGTCGGTCTCCCGCATGACCAGGGCGGCGACGGCCCGCTGCATGGTGAACTGGTAGGAGTGGAGCTGGTCCTGCCGCGACGGCATGGCGTCCCTTCCGCGAGTCCTCGGCGGACAGGATATGCGTTGCGTCGATGTCCCGTGGACCCTGCGTCGCGACGCCGGCAGCGGCCGCGGAGCCGCGTCCGGTCGGTCGTCCGACGAATGACGCCGCCCTACGACGGCGCCGCGCGAGCCGACACCGATCCGAACCGGTCGCCCCGGTAGCATCCCGGCACGACGACGGTGGAAGGACGGCCGGGTGGGCGTGCGATTCGAGGAACTGGCCTGGCGGGAGACCCCGATCGGCGCCATCAGTCTGCGCCGGCGGCGGGACCCCGCCCTCGACGTCGACGTGTACGAGGTGAAGCTCGACGACGAGTACCTGATGTCCAGCCTCTTTCCGGTCGCCGAGATCGAACTGGCCCGGCTGGGCCTGGCCCCGCTGGGTGACGAGCCCCTCGACGTGGTGGTCGGCGGTCTCGGCCTCGGCTACACCGCCCGTACCGCCCTGGAGGACGGTCGGGTGCGTTCGGTGCTGGTGGTGGAGACGATCGAGGACGTCATCGACTGGCACCGCCGCCAACTGCTCCCCTTCGCCGCCGGCCTCGCCCCGGACCCGCGGACCCGGTTCGTCCGGGCGGACTTCTTCGCCGCCGTCGCCGACGGCACCGGCTTCGACCCGGAGCAGCCCGGCCGGCGTTTCCACGCCGTGCTGCTCGACGTCGACCACTCCCCGCGCAACGTACTGCACCCCAGCCATGCCGCCTTCTACACCGCCGGCGGCCTGCGTCGGCTGGCCGACCTGCTGCATCCCGACGGGGTGTTCGCGCTCTGGTCGGACGATCCGCCGGACGACGCGTTCGGCCGGGTCCTCGCCGAGGTGTTCCCGACCTGGCGGGCCCACGTCGTCGCGTTCGCCAACCCGCTGACCGGTGGCGAGTCCGCCAACACCGTCTACGTCGCCCGGCGCTGACCAGGCATACGACGGCACGGAACGGGAACGCAGGCAGGTCAGTGCTGTCAGAGGAGGTGGACATGCGGGCCATGCTCTTCGTCGTCGGTGTCGTCGGCGGCGCGCTCATCCTGCTCGGGCTGCTGCTGGAGGCGGTCCGCTGGCTGGCCATCATCGGTGTCATCGCGCTGTTGGCGGTGATCGTGCTGGCGTTCGTCCGGGGACGGCAGTCGGTGCACCGGCACTCGGCGGGTCGCCACTGACCCACGCCGGTAACCACGTCACGGACCCGGGTCCCACAGTGCGGACCCGGGTCCCACCGTCTCCCCACGAACCCCGCCCCTGCCGGGTGGAGCGCAACAGGTCGGTCCGGGATCGGACAGCGGCGCAACCGGCACGCCCCGGCGTACGTGTGACGGTCATCGGAAGTGCCCGGGACAACCCCGGGACCCGAACGGGGAGTGACGATGACCCACCTCGCACGACGTACCGCTGTCGCCGGCCTGACCGTCGGGCTGCTGGCCGCCCCGGTCGGCGTCGCCGGCACACCGGCCGTGGCCGGCCAGAGCCGGTCGGGCTGCACGGTCCGCCCGCTGGCCTACCCACCCGATGTGTACCGGGCCGACGCCGAGGCCATCGACCCGACCGGCCGGTTCGTCGCCGGCACCGCGCTGCGGGTCGAGGAGACCGGAAACCGTGACCTTCTGCTGGTCTGGGACCGGGACCGGCTCACCACCCTGGAGTCGCCCCTGGTCAGCGACGTCGCCGACGTCGACACCAACGGGACGGTTCTCGGCAACGGCTGGATCGACGCGTACAGCCGCCCCTGGGTGTACCGCGGCGGAAAGCTCACCCTGCTTCCCGTCGCACCGTCCCAGAGCGTCGGCGCGACGGCGATCAACGAGGCCGGCGACATCGTCGGCACCGCCGAGGACAGGACCACCGGTCGCTACCACCCGCTGCGCTGGCCCGCGGCCCGGCCGGGCACCGTCGAGGTGCTGGACATCCCGCGGCCCGACGCCCAGCCCGCGGCGATCACCCAGGACGGCACCATCGTCGGCAACGCCGGGGACTTCGCGGAGTGGACGGCGTGGGTCCGTCGTCCCGACGGCCGGGTCGCCGACCTGACCGTGCCCGGTGCCCGCACCGCCCTGGTCGACGCCGCGGCGGGCCACTGGGCGGTCGGCCGGGTCGACCTGGGCGGCGCCAACGCGGTGAAGGTGCGTTGGGATCTGCGGGACCGCTCGTGGTCCCGGCTCGCCGACGAGCTGGTGTCGGTCACCGACGTCAACGCGCGCGGGGTGGTCGTCGGCGGGGACCGCATCGCCCGGGGTGGCACCTCGCGGGTGCTGCCCGGTGGGACCGGCACCCGGGCCATCGCCGACACCGGCGTCGTCGTCGGGTTCCGTAACGACGGCCGGGTCACCCCGATGCGCTGGGTCGGCTGCTGACCGTCGACGGATCCCACAGGCGGGCCTGCGGCACCGGCACTGCGCCGGTCGCCGTCGGCCGCCGCCGGAGCCTGAGCCGGCCGGCCCGCACCCGGGGCGGCCGGCTCAGTGCGCCCCGCCGAGGTTGAGCACCACCACTCCCCCGATGATCAGGCCCACCCCGATCACCTTCGACACGCTCAACGGCTCACCGAGAAAGGCCGCGCCGACCGCGACGATCGCAGCGGTGCCGAGGCCGGACCACACGGCGTACGCCACTCCGACCGGGATGTCCCGCACCGCCAGCGCGAGCATGCCGAAGGCCAGCAGGTAGGCGGCGGCCAGCCCGACCGTCGGCCAGAGCCGGGTGAACCCCTGCGTCGCCTTGAGCAGGCTGGTGCCGGCCACTTCGGCGCTGATCGCGATCAGCAGGAACACGTAGGCCATCTCGGATCCCTCCGGTGCGTCTCCCCATGATCCCGCACCGGCCACCGCTCGTACCGGCACACCACGATCGGAGCGTTCGGGTAACGTGCTCCGCACGCTGAGTACGGGGTTTTCCGCAACAGCTGTCGATCGGAGTCGCCATGGTCCGCCACCGCATGCTCGCCGGGGTCGCCGTCGGCCTGCTCACCGCCGCGCTGGGCCTGCCCGGTGCGGCCGTTGCCGGGCCACGCCAGGACAGCCTCCGACTCTGCGTGCTGCATCCGCTGCCGCTGCCGGCCGAGGCGACGCAGGGCAAGGCCGAGGCGGTGGATCCGGCCAACCGGTTCGTCGCGGGCACCGGCGCCCGGATCACCGACGGGGTGTGGGAACCGCTGCTGCTGCTCTGGCGCGGCAACCGGGTCACCGCCGTGCCCACCCCGCTGGCCGGGGAGGTCACCGGCGTCAACACGGCAGGGGTCGTGATCGGCAACGGCTCCATCTCGGCGACGTACCGTCCCTGGCGGTACCAGGACGGCCAGTTGACGGAGCTGCCCGTTCCGGGAACCGTCTCGAACGTCTGGGCCACCGGGATCAACGCACGCGGCGACATCGTGGGGCACGGCTCGGTGGAGGCGACCGAGACCCAACTGCCGTTGCGGTGGCCGGCGGACCGACCGGGCACGGTCGAGACGGTCACGCCCCTGACCGAGGGGAGCGCCGACGCGGTCCTGGACGACGGCAGTGTCGTCGGCACCTCCGTCGCGCCGGGCGGCACGACGCACTACGCCGGCTGGGTGCGCCGCCCGGACGGAGGGATCCACTGGCTCGCCGTGCCCGGCAAGCCGCGCTCCTGGGCGAGCGCGGCCCGGGGCGACTGGGCGGCCGGCGGGGCGGACGACACCCCCGACGAGGGCGACGGGACCCCGTATCGGTGGAACCTGCGTACCGGGAAGGTGACGCCGGTCCATCCGGCGGTGGGCTGGCGGATATACGGCGTGACGACCAGCGGCGTGGTGGTCGGCGATGCGGCAGTGGGGCACGGCGACCGGGTGACGCCGCTGCCGGGGCGGGGGGGAAGTGTCCACTACCTCAAGGCGGAGTCGATAGCGGACGACGGCACGGTGGTCGGCTGGACCTCCGGCGGACGGCTCAGCCCGGCGCGCTGGACCGGCTGCTGACCGGCCCGGGTGGACGGTGCCGGCGGCGGGTCAGACCCCGGAGGTGGCCAGCGCGCGGGCCGGGCGCTCGTCGGTGGTCGGGCGGGCCGCCTCCCGGTCGGGCAGGGAGAGCCGGATGACCTTCCACCAGGCGGAGGCGACCTGTTTGGGCAGCGGGCCGGTGGTGTACTTCAGCCCGTACCTGTCGAACAGCGCCCGCACCTGCGGGGCGATCTCCTGGTAGCGCTTGCTGGGCAGATCGGGGAAGAGGTGGTGCTCGATCTGGAAGGACAGGTTGCCGGTCATGATGTGCATCAGCCGGCTACCGCTGATGTTGGCCGAGCCGAGCATCTGCCGCAGGTACCACTCGCCCCGGGTCTCCCCCTCGATCGAGGTCTTGGAGAACGTCTCCACTCCGTTGGGGAAGTGCCCGCACATGATCACCGAGTGGCTCCACAGGTTGCGGATCAGGTTCGCGGTGAAGGTGGCGGCGAGGGTGCTGAGGAAGGACGGGCCGGACAGCAGCGGGTGGATGACGTAGTCCTTGAGCACCTGGCGGCGGATCTTGCGGCCGACCGCGCGCAGCCGGGCCCGGAACTCGGGGGCCTTGTGCCGGCCCTTGCGCAGGTTGCGGCCCAGCTCCAGGTCGTACGCGGCGATGCCGTACTCGAAGAAGCAGGCGTTGACGAAGTTCCACAGCGGCTGGCCGAGGTGCAGCGGGTACCACTTCTGGTCCTCGTCGACCCGCATGATGCCGTACCCGAGGTCGTTGTCCTTGCCGAGCACGTTGGTGTACGTGTGGTGCAGCTGGTTGTGCGAGTGCTTCCACTGGTCGGCCGGGGAGACGTGGTCCCACTCCCAGGTGGTGGAGTGGATCTTCGGGTCGCGCATGAAGTCGTACTGGCCGTGCAGGATGTTGTGGCCGATCTCCATGTTCTCCAGGATCTTGGCCACCGCCAGACCTGCGGTGCCGACCACCCAGGCCGGCGGGAAGAGCGAGAAGAGCAGCACCGCGCGGCTACTCATCTCCAGCGTCCGCTGGGTCTTGATCACCTTGCGGATGTAGGCCGCGTCGCTCTCGCCACGCTCGGCTAGCACCCGGTCCCGGATCGCGTCGAGCTCCTTGCCGAGGATCTCGATGTCCTCGGCGCTCAGGTGGGCGATCGGGTTGTCGGTCTTCTTCTGGATGACTGTCACGTCCGGCCTCCTGGTCAGAGATCGATGTCGCAGGTACCGGCCGCCGCCGACACGCAGGTCTGGATGAGCACGCCGTCGCCCGGGACGGCGGTGGTGAGCGTCCCGTCACGCAGGTCCCGCACCGCCCCCTGACGCAGCGGCAGGACGCAGCCGTAGCAGATACCCATCCGACAGCCGGAGGGCATCAGCGCCCCGGCGGCCTCGCCGGCGTCGAGGATCGGGGTGCCGCCGTCGGCGTCGAGGGTGAGGCCGGCCCGGGTGAAGGTGACGGTGCCCCCCTCACCGGGGGCGATGACCGTCGGCCGGAACCGCTCGGTGTGCAGCCGGTCGGCGACGCCGGCCGCCGCCCAGTGCTCCTGCACCGCGTCGAGCATGCCGACCGGCCCACAGGCCCAGGTCTGCCGGTCGAGGTGGTCGGGCACCAGGGTGGCCAGCTCGCCGACCCCGAGCAGCCCGTGCCGGTCGGTGTGCCGCTCGACCAGCCGGATGCCACCCTGCGCGGCCAGCGCGCGCAGCTCCGCGCCGAACACCACGTCGTCCGGGGTCGGTGCGGAGTGCACGAGCACCACGTCGGCCCGGGTGTGCACACCGGCGCGCAGCATGCCCATCACCGGGGTGACGCCGCTGCCGGCGGTGAGGAACAGGACCCGGCCCGGGGCCGGGTCGGGCAGGACGAAGTCACCGAGCGCCTGGTCGAGCTGGACGACGGTGCCCACCCTGGTCCGGTGCACCAGGTGGTTGCTGACCCGGCCGTCCGGGATGGCCTTGACGGTCACGGTGATCCGACCGTCGGGGCGGTCGGGGGCGGAGGTCACCGAGTAGGCCCGCCACTGCCGTACCCCGTCGACGTCGACGCCGAGGCGGACGTACTGGCCGGGGGTGTGGCCACGCCAGGCGCGGCCCGGCTGGATGGTGAGGGTGGCCGCGTCCCGGGTCTCCCGGTCGACGGCGACGATCCGCCCGCGCAGGGCGGCCCCGGCGCGCAGTGGCGCGACCAGGTCGAGGTAGTCCTCCGGCAGCAGCGGGGTGGTGACCGTCTCGGCCAGCCGGAGCAGCCGGTCCCGGACGGATGCCTTCGCCGGGGGACGAGGGACGGTGGTGGTCATGACCCCAGAGTGCTCGCTCTTTCGCATAACATCTTGACCCAGGAAGGTGAATCGGGCGCGATTTCTTGTTCGAGGGGAACAACATGTCGGAATCGGGGGCAGCCGGCCACCTTGGCGGTCGACTGGAGCTCGACGCTCAGGTGGCCGAGCGGTTACGCAGCCGGCTGCCGCTGGTCGCCGCGCACACCGTCACCACCATCACCGGCGAGGTGCCCGCCTACTCCGGCACCCTCACCGGTCAGATGCGCGAGAAGATCGAGAACGCGGTACGGATCGCCTTGGGCACCTTCCTCCAGCTCATCGAGCGGGCCGGGGCGGCCGACCCGAGCACCCCGCTGAGCCGGGCGCTGGAGGCCGCGTACGCGTTGGGCGCCGGGGAGGCGCGGGCGGGGCGGAGCATGGACTCGCTGCTGGCCGCGTACCGGGTGGGGGCGCGGGTGGCCTGGCGGGAGGTCTCCACCACCACCGTACGCAGCGGGCTCTCCGCCGAGACGGTCGCCGAGTTCGCCGAGCTGATGTTCGCCTACATCGACGAGCTCTCCGCCGCCAGCGTCGCCGGGCACTCCGACGAGCTGGCCAACGTCGGTCGGGCCCGGCGGCGGGACCTGGACCGGCTCACCCAGCAACTGCTCGCCGGTGAACCGGAGGAGGTGCTGCGGCGCAGCGCCGAGCGGGCCGAGTGGCCCCCGCCGCAGACCCTGACCGTGGCGGCGCTGCCGCGTAGCAGCCTGCGTGCGGTGCTCGCCGTGCTCGGCCCGCAGACCCTGGAGAGCGGCGAGGAGCTGGCCGGGACGCAGTGGGCCGAGGAGGCGGCGCTGCTGCTCGTACCGGACATGCACGGGGGGCGAAGACGGCAGCTCGCCACGGTGCTGCACGGACACCGCGCGGTGCTCGGGCCGGCCCGCCCCTGGGTCGCGGTGGCCCGGTCGTACCAGCGGGTGTTGAAGGCGCTCGCCCTCGGCGTGGCTCCACCGGCGGACGGCGCCGCGCTGGACACCGAGGAACACCTGGCCCGGCTGGTGCTGCACACCGATCCGGAGGCGCTCGCCGACCTGCGGGCCCAGGTGCTCGCGCCGTTGGCCACGCTCTCACCGGCGACCGCCGCGCGGTTGGCCGAGACGATGCGCTCCTGGCTGTTGCACCAGGGCCGCCGCGACGACGTCGCCGCCGACCTCTTCGTGCACCCGCAGACGGTCCGCTACCGGATGGGTCGGCTGCGCGAGCTGTACGGCGACCGGCTGCACGAGCCCGGCACGGTGCTCGACCTGACCGTGGCGCTGGCGTTCCCGCCTCCCGCCGGGCAGGACGAACCCGCCGACCGCTGACCGGCGGGGACGGGGGCCGACAGCCGTGCCGGCCCGCCCCGGGGAGGGGGTGGGCCGGCACGGGGGCGCAGGTCAGTGCCGACGTCGGCCGTACGTACCGGCGAGGAGGGCGACACCGATGGCCGCGAAGGCCACCTGGATGAACAGCTCGATCCAGTCGATGCCGGCCGTCTCGTCGACGCCCAGCGCCGCGGCCACCAGAGTGCCGAGAATCGCGGCCACCACGCCGATGGCCAGGGTGAGCAGGATGGAGATCTTCTGCTTGCCCGGCACCACCAACCGGCCCAGCGCTCCGATGACCAGGCCGATGATGATGGCGGTGAAGAAGCCCTGTACTTCCACGTGTTCCGTCCCTCCACGAGTCGCTGTCGCCTGGCTTCTGCCCCCGGCGACCGGGTGGTGAAACCGGCTCAGGGCCGCCCCGGGCCGAATGTCACGCGACTGTCATGAGGCCGCGCGCCGACCGTCATCCGGCCGCCGCGCCGCTCCCCCCGAAGGTCCGGTCGAGCAGGTCGAACAGGGCGGACCAGTGACGCTCGGTGGCCTGCTCGTCGTAGAGCGGGGTGTCGGCCATCGTGAAGCCGTGGGCGGCGCCGGGGTAAAGCTCGGAGCGGTAGCTGACCCCGGCGGCGTCGAGCGCCCGCTCCAGCGTGGTGATCTGTGCGGCGGTCATCGACGCGTCCTGGTCGGCGTGGGCGAAGTACAGCTCACCGGTGACCGCGCCGACGCCCAGGTGCGGGCTGTCCGGCTCGTCGGTGACGACCCGGCCGGCGTGGAAGCTGGCCAGCGCCGCGATCCGGTCCGGATGCGCCGCGATCGCGCGCAGCGCGTTGGTGCCACCCATGCAGTACCCGACGATCGCCACCGGTCCGGGCGCGACGTCGTCACGGGCCGCCAGGAAGTCCAGGTAGGACCCGCTGTCCCGGGCCATCAGCTCCGGGGTGAGCGCGGTGATCAGCGGCACGATCCGCCCGAACAGCTCGCCGCGCCGCTGCGGGTCGGCCAAGTCACCGAGGTCGAACAGCGGTGCCCGGCCGGCCCGATGGAACAGGTTCGGCACCAGCACCAGGTGGCCGCGCGCGGCGATCCGCTCGGCCATCTCGGCGAGCCGGGGGCGCAGTCCGAAGGCGTCCATGAAGAACAGCACCGCCGGAAACGGCCCGTCGTCGTCCGGCCGGACCAGGTAGGCGTCCGCCGCGCCGTCGCTGGTCGGCACCTCCACCGTCGTCGTGGCCACCATGATCTCTCCCTCACCCGGGTGCCGGCGCACCCACCGCCGGAACGCTACCCGGCGACGGACCGGCCTGCCGGCACGGCGCTGGTGAGCTGGCGGATCGGCCGGTGGGCGCAGTGCCGCGGCTGCCGGGAGCCGGCGGGCGACGAGCGAATCGGGCCGGAGCTGTCACGGATCGACGACCCGGCCGGTCGTATGGATGCAGGGTGGTACGACCGCCACGGACGGACAGGGAGTGGATCAACTGTGAAGATCGTCGTCATCGGGGGCAGCGGACTCATCGGCAGCAGAGTGGTGGCGCTGCTCGGGCAGCAGGGCCACGACGCGGTAGCGGCCTCGCCGCGCACCGGAGTGGACACGCTTACCGGCGTGGGGGTGGCGGAGGCGCTCGACGGCGCCGACGTCGTGGTGGACGTGTCGAACTCACCGTCGTTCGAGGAGGTGGCCGTCCTGACGTTCTTCGAGACGTCCACCCGTACCCTGCTCGACGCGGAGGCTGAGGCCGGTGTACGGCATCACGTGGCGCTGTCCATCGTCGGCGCCGACCGCATCCCGGACAGCGGTTACATGCGGGCCAAGGTGGCGCAGGAAGCGTTGATCGCGGCGGCCGGGATTCCGTGGACGGTGGTACGCGCCACCCAGTTCTTCGAGTTCGTGCCGGCCATCGTCGAGTCCGCCGTCGTGGGCGACGAGGTGCGCCTGCCCCCGGCGCTGATCCAGCCGATCGCCGCCGACGACGTGGTGGCGGTGGTGGCCGAGATCGCGGTCGGCGCACCTGTCGACGGGATCGTGGAGCTGGCCGGGCCGCAGCGGTTCGGCATGGACGAGCTGGGTCGGGAGGCACTGGCCGCCGCCGGTGACCCCCGGTCGGTGGTCACCGACCCGCAGGGGCGCTACTTCGGGGCGCTGCTCACGGAGCAGTCGCTGGTCCCGCTCGGCGACGCCCGTACCGGTGGCATCCGGCTGGCCGAGTGGCGCGCACGCTGACCCTGCGCGCGGACCCGACGTCGGGTGACGTCGGGTCCGCGCGTCGTGCCGCCTACGGTAGGTGCATGACGACCGGCTCCGGGGCCACCGCCGACGGGCAACCGACCGTGGCGGCGGCGGACCTGGCCGCGTTCCTCGACGTGCGGCCGAGGTTGTTCGGGCTGGCCTACCGGATGCTGGGCAGCGTCGTCGAGGCCGAGGACGTGGTGCAGGAGGCGTGGCTGCGCTGGCAGGGCGTCGACCGGAGCGGGGTACGCAACCCGGCGGCCTTCCTGACCACCACGACCACCCGGCTGGCGGTGAACGCGGCGACGTCGGCGCGGGCCACCCGGGAGACGTACGTCGGGCCGTGGCTGCCCGAACCGGTCGACACCAGCGCCGACCCGACCCTGGGCGCGGAACGGGCGGCGGCGCTGGACGTCGCGGTCCTGCTGTTGCTGGAGCGGCTGGCCCCCGCCGAGCGGGCCGCGTACGTGCTGCGCGAGGCGTTCGACTACCCGTACCGGGAGATCGCCGAGGTGCTCGGCACCTCCGAGCCGAACGCCCGGCAACTGGCCAGCCGGGCGCGGCGGCACCTCGCCGTCGAGGGGTCCACGCCGGCCCCGCCGCAGCGGCGGCGGCAACTGGTGCGGGCGTTCCTCGGTGCGGCCCGCGACGGCGACCTGGCCACGCTGGAGCAGCTGCTCACCGCCGACGTGGTGGCCCGCTCCGACGGTGGCGGCCGGGTGCACGCGGCCCGCCGCGACGTGTGCGGGGTGGCCCGGGTGACCACCTTCCTGGACAACGTGCGGCGCAAGTACTGGCGGACGACGACTATCGACCTGGTCGAGGTCAACGGCGGCCCCGGGCTGCTGGTCGCGAGCGACCGCCCGGTCACCCTGATCACGCTTGACACCTCGGTACGCGGCATCGAACGGCTGCTGCTGGTGGTCAACCCGGACAAGCTGGCCCGGCTGCCGGCCCGCCGCTGACAGGCGATTTCGTCCATCGTTCACGGAACGCGTGCTGGACCAATGCTTCGATCTTCGTCTATACATTTCCCAGGGAGCCCACATCTCACCTGGACGGAGCACCATGAACCGACGCCCGCGTGCCGCCGCGACCATCCTCACCGCGGTCCTCGCCACCACCGGCCTCGCCCACCCCGCCGGGGCCGCCGGCTACTCCGCCCCGCTGACCACCGCCGTCGCCGACCTCACCGTCGCCGCCGAGAATCGCACCGGCTACAGCCGGGACCTCTTCCCGCACTGGATCGACGCCGACGGCGACGGCTGCACCACCCGCAACGAGGTGCTGCTCGCCGAGGCGGTCAGCGCGCCCGCCGTCGGCAGCGGCTGCGCCCTCAGCGGGGGCCGCTGGTACTCCTACTACGACAACGCCTACTGGACCGCCGCCGGTGACCTCGACATCGACCACATGGTGCCGCTCGCCGAGGCGTGGGACTCCGGGGCACGCAGCTGGACCACCAGCCGCCGCCAGGCGTACGCCAACGACCTCGGTGACAGCCGGCCGTTGGCGGCCGTCACCGACAACGTCAACCAGGCCAAGGGCGACCAGGACCCGGCAACCTGGCTGCCGCCGTACGCCACCGCCCGGTGCCGGTACGTCACCGAGTGGGTCGCCACCAAGACCCGCTGGCGGCTCACCGTCGACAGTACCGAGAAGAACGCCCTGACCAGCCTGGCCGGTGGTTGCCCGAACGTCACCATCTCGGTCAGCTACGCCTACTGATCCCGGGGCGGCCCCGGGCCGGGCCGGTGGCCGCGTGGTCCACCGGCCCGCCCCGGCCCGACGGGCGGACGCCGGTCAGGACGCCGTCCGCGCCGGCACGGCGTCGGCCACCGGTGCGTCGTCCGACCCCGCCGGTCGTCCGCGGACCATGGTCAGCACCGCGACGGTCAGCAGGACGGTGATCACGGTGCTGATCGCGCCGATCACGTTCAGCCCGTCGGTGAACGCCTCCCGGGCGGAGGCCAGCAGCGTCGCGCCGACCTCCCCGGGCAGCCGTTCGGCGGCGGCGACGGCGGTGGCCAGCGTGTCGCCCGCGGCGGCTCCCTCGGGAACTGTCAGCTGGCTGCGGTAGACGATGGTGCCGATGCTGCCCAGGATGGCGACGCCGAGCGCCATGCCCAGTTCGGTGCTGGTCTCCGAGACGGCCGAGGCGGATCCGGCCTGCGCGGGCGGTGCCGAGCCGACGACGATGTCGGTGCCGAGGGCGATCAGCGGCCCACCCCCGGCATAGACCAGGAGGAAGCCGACCACCAGTTGGGTGAGCCCGCCCTCGCTGCCGACCAGGGCCAGGGTGAGGTGCCCGACCGCCGAGACGGCCAGGCCGACGGCCACCACGTGCGCCGGGGCGAAGCGCGCGGCCAGCACCGGCGAGAGCATCGAGGTGACGATCAGGGCGAGCGCCGCCGGTAGCAGCCAGAGCCCGGCGCGCAGCGGGGAGAGCCCCACCACCAACTGGAGGTACTGGGTGACGAAGAGATACGTCCCCCCGGCGATCAGCATGCTGAACAGCATCGCCACCAGGGCGGTGGTCAGCGCGCGGTTGCGGAACAGGCGCAGGTCGATCAGTGGGCTGGTGAGACCCCGCTGCCGGCGGACGAAGAACACGCCGACGGTCAGGCCGACGACGATGGCGAGCACCGGCAGCAGGCCCGGGTCGTCCTTGGCCAGCTCCTTGAGGCCGTAGATGACGGGCAGGATGGTAGCCAGGGACAGCGCCACGCTGGTCAGGTCGAGCCGGCCGGCGTCGGCGTCCCGGTACTCGGGCAGCAGGCGCGGGCCGGCCAGCAGCAGCACCGCCATGATCGGCACGTTCAGCAGGAAGACCGAGCCCCACCAGAAGTACTCCAGCAACGCGCCGCCGACCACCGGGCCGAGCGCGATGCCGACGGAGAACATGGTGACCCAGACGGCGATCGCGATCCCCCGCTGCTTCGCGTCCTGGAACATGTTGCTGATCAGCGCGAGGGTGGACGGCATCAGGGTGGCGCCGGCGATGCCGAGCACGGCGCGCGCGGCGATCAGCATGGCGGGGCTGTCGGCGTACGCGGCGATCACCGAGGCGACCCCGAACGCGGCGGCACCGATCAGCAACAGCCGACGCCGGCCGATGCGGTCGCCGAGCGTGCCCATGGTCACCAGCAGGCCGGCGATCATGAAGCCGTAGATGTCGATGATCCACAACATCTGCGGCGCGCTGGGCAGCAGGCTCTCGCTGATGTGCGGCACCGCGAGGTGCAGGACGCTCATGTCGATGGAGAGCAGCAGCGTCGGCAGTGCCAGCACTGCCAGGCCCAGCCATTCCCGGGGGCTCGCCCGGTGCTGCGGTTCGCTCGTGGTGCCCAAGGTGGTTCCTCTCTGGATCGTGCGGAGTGGTCAGCGCGACAGGGTCGCACTGGGGTGGGACATTTCTTGATGTTCCGCCAGATGGGGGAAACAAAGCGGTAAAAGATGTTCCGCGATGGTGGCTGCGGTGTCCGGCGCGTACAGGTAGAAGTGGCCGCCGGTGAACATCCGGCGGGTGAAGGCCCCCGTCGTCTCCAGCGACCACAGGTGCAGCCGGTCGGCGACGACCACCGGGTCGTCCACCGCGCCCAGCGACAGGATCGGCACCGCCACCCCGGTCGGCGGTCGACGGTAGGTCTCCATGGCTTCGAGATCGGCCCGGATCGCGGCCAGCGCGGGCCGCACCAGGTCCCCCCGGTGCAGCAGTTCCGGGCCGATCCCGCCGATCTCCACCAGGTGTTCCAGCAGCTCGGCGTCGGTCCGGCGGTGCGCGAACGGCGGCTCGCTGGGAAAGCACGGCGGTTGGCGGGCCGACACCGTGAGCAGCCGGGGCGGCCGGCCGAGCCGCTCCATCGCCCGGGTCAGCTCGTAGCCCAGCACACTGCCGAAGCTGTGCCCGACGACCGCGTACGGCAGCGGTGGCAGCTCCGCGACGGCGCGGCTGAGGCCGTCGACGAGCGGGGCCACCCGGCGCAGCGGCCGCTCGCCGGCCCGCAGCCCCCGGCCGGGCAACTGGGCGACCAGCAGCTCGACCCCCGCCGGCAGCACCGGCCGCCAGGTGCGGAACGCCGACGGCCAGCCGCCGGCGTGCGGCAGCGCGATCAGTCGCGCCCACGGCCCGCCGCGGCCCGGGCCGGCGGGCCGGGACCCGCCGTCGACCGGGTGCCGCAGGCCCGCACCCACCCGCATCAACCAGCCGTTCATCGGCTCCGCCCTCCTCGTGCCAGCATCGGGTGGTGGGCTTCCAGGTGCTCGACCACGCGGCTCTGCTGCGGTCGCAGCCGTTGCCCGGGAAGGTGCTCCAGCGAGTGCAGGAAGGGATCGGGCGGCTCCGGCAGGCCGGCGATCGCCGACGCGATGGCCAGCACCAGCGTCGGCTGGTACCAGGCCGAATAGCCGCCCTCGTGGACGAAGACGATCCGCCCGCCGGTGAGTTCGTCGGCCAGGGCGCACATCCCCACGGTCAACGCGTGGAAGGTCCGGCTGGTGCACATCATCCGACCCATCGGGTCGTGACCGCTCGCGTCGACACCGGCCGCGACCAGGATCAGCTCCGGGCGAAAGGCCCGCGCCGCCGGGGTGACCAGCCGGGACAGCGCCGCCAGGTACGCCTCGTGCCCCGACCCGGCCGGCAACGGCACGTTGAGGGTACGACCCACGCCGGCGCCCGCACCCGTCTCGGTCACCAGCCCCGACGCGGGCGGGAACAGCCCCTCCTGGTGGATCGAGACGTAGAGCACGTCCGGGTCGTCGTAGAAGGTCCGCTGGATGCCGTTGCCGTGGTGCACGTCCCAGTCGAGCACCAGCACCCGGCGTACCCCGTGCCGCTGCGCCGCCCGGGCGGCGACCGCCACGTTGTTGTAGAGGCACAGCGCCATCGCCCGGTCCGGCTCGGCGTGGTGTCCGGGCGGCCGGACCAGGCAGTACGCCCGGTCGAAGCGCCCGTCGAGCACAGCGGTGGCCGCCTGCACGCAGGCCCCCACCGCCACCCGGGCGGCCTGGGCGCTGTGGTGGTTGACGTACGCGTACACCCCGGCGTCGCCCGCGCCCAGTGCGGAGGCCGCCTCGACCCGGTCGAGGTGTTCCGGCACGTGCACCAGCAGCAGTTCGTCGTCGGTGGCTGGCTCGGGGGTGACCCGGGTGTAGTGGTCCAGCACCCCGGCCAGCCGGACCAGCCCCTCGGCCCGGCGCAGGTCCGGGTCGACGGCGTGCTGGCGCAGGGGTTCGATGCCCGGACCGACCGGCAGGTAGCCCGACCCCGGTCCGGGGTCGTGCCAGAAGCAGATCTCGTGGCTGTACCAGGCGAGCTTCGACATGGCGACGTCCTCGGCGCTCGACGATCGGGCAGGGGGCGGGTGGCCGGGGCGCGCCACCGACGGGGCCGGGTCGGCGGCGCACCCCGGACCGGACGCCGCCGGTCAGGCGGCGACGGTGGCCGGTGCCCGGGTCACCCCGGACACCTCGGCGATGTACCGGTGGTAGTGCTCCCGCTCCTCGGCGGGGGTGAGCTTGGCCCGGAACGTGGCGTCCAGCCAGCCCAGCACCTGCTCGGCCTCGGCCCGGGTGAGCGCCCGGTCGCCGATTTCCTTCTCGAACTCCCGGATCCGGGCGGTCGGTGTCAGCACCCCCTCGGCGTAACCGGTCTCGTCGGTGTTGTGGTTGCGGGTGCAGGCGACGGCCTTCAGGACGGCACCGAAGAAGGCCCTGCTGTCGATGTCACTCACTGCGTTCTCCTCTCGACGGGGTTCCTCCGCCGACCGCCCGGTCGGGCGGCCGGCAACACGGGTGGGTCTCGGGTCGGAGCGCGCCGGCAGCTCTCAGGGAATGAGCCCGACCTGCCGGCCGGCCCGGGTGAAGACGGCGACGGCATGGTCGAGGTCGTCGGCGCAGTGGCTGAGGTTGACGATGGTGCGCAGCCGGGGCAGCGCCTTGGGCACCGTGGGATAGACGATGGGCTGGACGAAGATGCCGTCGACCTGGCAGAGCCGGGCCATCTCCTGGGCCTGCCCGGCGCTGGCACAGATGATCGGCACCACCGGGGTCTCGCTGGCCATGGTGTCGAACCCGAGTCCGCGCAGCGTCGCCCGGTACCTGTCGGTGAGCGCCCGCAGTTCCCCGGTGAGCTGCGGGGCCGCCTCCATCACCTCCACCGCGGCCCGCGCGGCGGCCACCTGCATGGGGGTGCCGGCGGCGGAGAACATCCAGCCCCGGGCGTTGTTCTTCAGGGCGAAGACCAGGTCGCTGGAGCCGGCCACGTAGCCGCCGGTGCTGGGCACCGTCTTGGACAGCGTGCCCATCTTGACCGCGACCCGGGCCGGATCGATGCCGAAGTGTTCGGTGATGCCCCGGCCGGTGGCGCCCAGCACGCCGAGGCTGTGCGCCTCGTCGACCATCAGCGGCGCGTCGTAGCGCTCGCACAGTGCCAGGATGCCGGGCAGGTCGGCGATGTCGCCGTCCATGCTGAACACCGCGTCGGTGACCACCAGCTTCCCGGCGTCGCCTGCCCGGCGCAGGGCGCGTTCCAGGTCGGTCAGGTCGTTGTGCGCGTAGGTGATCACGGTCGCGCCGGACAACCGGTAGCCGTCCAGGATGCTCGCGTGGTTGTACACGTCGCCGATCACCACGTCGCCCGGCCCGACCAGCGCGCCGATCGTCGCCACGTTGGCCATGTAGCCGCTGGTGTAGACGATGGCGTCCTCGGCCCCGAGGAACCGGGCGATGCCCAGCTCCAGCTCGCGGTGCAGGTGCAGGGTGCCGGCGAGCAACCGCACGCCGTGCGCGCCGGTGCCGTGCCGCTCCAGGGCCCGCTGCGCCTGGTGGTTGATGTAGTCGTGGCCGATCAGCCCGAGATAGCTGTACGACGCGAAGTTCAGGAACCACCGGCCGTCGAACTTGATCCAGGCGCCCTTGGACTCCTCGATGACGGGCTCGTAGAAGTAGTCGTCCTGGGCGATGACCACCCGGTCGTCCACCGACAGCGCGTCGATGCGCCGGTCGAGGAAGGAGCCGCCCGGGTGGTCGCCGAGCCGGCCGGGCAGGGTGCGGCGGGGCACCGACGCGCCGACCGGTACGGCGACGCCGGGCGGCCCGGCGGCCCGCTCCCGGCCGATCGGCGGGCCCACCGTCGGCCGGTGTCCGTTCGCCGCCGGGCCCACCGTCGGCCGGTATCCGTTCGCTGCCGGGCTTTCCGCCGCCGGGCCGACCTCCGGCCGGTGGTCAGGTCGGGGTGGGTGCCGGTCGGCGGCACCGTCGACGTCGCGGTAGCGGTCCCAGTCCGGCACGAAGCGCGGGGTCGCCGACGCGGCCACCGCGTCCGGCGAGGCACCGGCCGGCCGGGCAGGAGACCCGGCCGGTACGGCGGCGGACCCGGACCGCCCGGCGACCGGCGCGGCCGGTACGGCGACGGGTGGGGCCGGGGTGGGCGGGGCCGCCATGACGGCGGACGGGGGCGGCGGGGCGGCCGGGCCCGGCCCGGGTGCGTGGCGCGGCAGCCCTTCCAGGTGCCGCGCCAGCGCGCCCACGTCGGGGTGGTCGAACATGGCCACCGGATCGACGTCCAACCCCTCACCGGCCAGCGCGGCGGAGACCTCGACCGCCATCATCGAGTCCAGCCCCAGCTCCAGCAGGTTGTCGTCGGGCGACACCCGGTCGACGTGCAGGGTCCGCTTGAGGATCGCCGACAGCGCCGGCCACAGCCGGGTCTCGACGGGGGTCACAGGGGTCATCTGGTCGTCCTCCGGTTCGTCGACTGCGGACACGACGTAGTTCGCGGGAGTCAGTTCGAGGGTGTGCCGCAGCAGCGCGATGCCGGCGGCGGCGGTCAGTGCCGGAATGCCACGTGCCGCCGCGGCGTCGGCGATCCCCGCACCCATGCCGACGCGCCACAGGCCCCAGCCGAGGCTGTACCACGCCTCCCCGGCGCCCCGACGGCGTGCGGCGTAGCCGTCGAGGTAGGCGTTGGCGGTCGCGTACGAGCTCTGGCCGAGGTTGCCGTGGGTCGCCGAGATGGAGGAGAACAGGACGACGAACCCGGGTCGCGCGTCGACGGGGAACGCCTCGTCGAGCGCGTGCACCCCACCGATCTTCGGCTCGAAAACCTCGTCGATCCGTTCCGCCGACAGGCTGCGCGCCAACCCGTCGCGCAACACACCGGCGGCGTGGAAGACCCCGTCGAAGGGCTCCGCGCCCCGCAGCACGTCCGGCAGCGTACGGACGTCGGCGGCGACGACCCGCAGGTCGCAGGTGGCGGCGAGCCGGTCCAGCCGGTCCCGGGTCGGCCCCTCGGTGGGTACCGTGCGGCCGACCAGGGTGAGGTGGGCACCGCCCGCACCGGCCAGGAACTCCGCCACGTGCAGGCCGATACCGCCCAGGCCGCCGGTGACGAGGAACCGGCCACCGGCCACTCGCCGGGCCGACCGCCCGGGCACGTCCGGCACCTCCTGGTGGGCGGGGGCGTACCAGGACCCGTCCCGCCAGGCGAGTTCCGCCTCACCGTGCCGCACCTCGTCGAGGGTCGGCGGCTCGGTGCCGCCAGCCAGTCCGATGTCGACGAGACGGATCCGGGTCTGCGGGTGCTCGATCCGCAGGGTGCGGGCCAGGCCCCACAGCGCGGCCTGACCGGGCTCGATCGACTCGTCCCCGGTGACCTGCTGGGCGGCGTTGGTGACGATGGTGAGGGCCGGCATCGGGGGCTGCGCGGCGAGCCGCCGGACCAGGGTGAAGACGCCGTGCAGCAGCGCGACGGCCTCGGCCCGGTCCCGCACGGTGCGCGGTGCCACGTAGACCACCTCGACGGGCGGCGTCCCGACGCGCGTCTCGTCGAGGTGGGAGTCGTGCAGGTCGGCCGGGGTGAGCAGGACGGGCCCACCCTCGTACGACTCGACGCCGGCCTCCCCCGACACCACCCAGGTGCGGCCCGGTTCGGTCGCCGGCTCCGGGGTGGGAACGACCGGCCGCCAGGTCACGGCGGTGACCGACCCGGCGGTCACCGGGTCAGCGGGCACCGGGTCGGCGGGGGCCGGATCGGCGGGAAGCGTCCCGGCGGGTGCCGGGTCGGCGGGAAGCGGGGTGAGGTGGGGCGACGGGGGCCGGTGGCGGGAGGCCGCCGCCGGGTCGGTGGTGGGGCTGGCCGCCTTGAGGACGATCCGGTCCAGCTCCAACAGCACCTCGCCCTGCTGGTTGCAGACGGTGGCCCGCCCGCGCACCGCGCCGCCGGCCCCGCCCGCCGGGTCGGTCCGCTCGACCAGGGCCAGGACGGTGCCGGTCACCGGGCGGCGGGCGGTGACCCGCCCGACGTACCAGGGCAGACAGGCCCCGGCGGTGCCGTCGTCGAGCATCCCGAGGCACTGGAACACGCTGTCCAGCAGCGGTGGCGGGACGAAGTGCCGCTCGGTCAGCCCACCGGACGCGCGGAGCACGGCCAGCATCCGGTCGGGCCCCCGGTGTGCGGCGCGGATCGCCTGGAACGTCGGCCCGTACGCGATGCCGCTGCCCCGCCGCCACTCGGCGACGGCGGAGAGCGGCACCTCGTCGACGCAGCCGGCGCGTAGCCCCGCCACGTCCCGGTAGCTCGGCGGTGCCAACGCGCTGCGGGTGGCCCGGGCCCTGCTGTGCAGGACCGGACCGGACCCGTCCGGCTGCCACGAACCGAGCGTGCACTCCCCCGCCGGGCTGAGCACGGTCTCGATCTCGACCGATCCGCCGGGCGGGACCGACAGCGGCACGAGGAACGCCACCTGGTCGAGACGCCAACTGCCACCGTCGTGGGCCGCCGCGCAGGTGGTGAGCATCGCGTCGAGCTGCGCCGCCGCGGGCAGGACCGGCGTGCCGCCGATCCGGTGGTCGCGCAGCACCGGGTGGTCGGCGGCGAGCGGCGTACGGGGGGCGCTCACAGCCGGAGGTCGAATCTGTCGGTGGCCAGCACCTGGCCGTTGACCTGGATGTCGACGAGGTGCTCGCCGGCGTAGTAGCGCCGGGTGGAGACCTCCCGGACCGGGTGCGACTTCTCCACCGTCCGGCGTTCGCCGGGGGCGAGGTCCAGCGTGGTCAGCTTGAAGACCTTCGGGATGCGCTGGCCGTTCTTGCGGACGTGGTGCACCACGTAGTCCACGGTGACGGTGTGCCGGCGGCTGTCGGTGTTCTCGATGTCGAGGCGGATCATGGTCGAATCACCGAGCGCCAGGCTGCGCGGGTGGAGCCGCATCGAGGGCACCCGGAGGTGTTCGCCCCCGGTGACGCCCACGATCGCCAACGCCTCCTGGTTGCCCTTCTTGACCAGCGTGCGCAGCGCGTGCCGGACGATCCAGGTGGTCTCCGGGGTCGGGCTCTCCTGCGACCAACGCAACGCGGTGGCCAACGCGAGGTCGGGCGAATCCTTGGAGATGTCGTTGAGGTTGTTCGCCACCGACTTGCGCACGTATTCGGAGGAGTCGCTGCGCAGCGGTTCGAGGATCTCCAGTACGGGCTGCGGGTCCCGCACGAAGGCGGTGAGCGTACGCGCCCAGGGAAGCCGGGGACGCACCCCCTCGCTCGCCATTCGCCGGACGTTGTGGCTGGGGTCGCGGGCCCAGTCGGCCATCCGCTTCATCGTCAGCTCGTGGTGCTGCTCGATGAAGGGGCGGATGGCGTACTCGGCGGTGTGCCGCTTGGTGATCTCGACCAGTGCGTCGAGGGACACCTCCGGGTGGTCCAGGCCGTACTCCTCGACGAACCGGGCCACCGGCATGAGGTACCAGCTCACGTTGAACATCCCCTCGCCCTCGGCGAGTTCGTCACCGAGGATGGCCAGGAGGATCTGCACGCTCTCGGGGTAGTCCTCGGGGAGCCGGCTGCGCAGCCCCTCCGCCAGGACGAGGACGCGGTCCTTCAGCTCCTTTCCGGGAATGCGCCGCTCCACCTCGGCGGCGTATTCCTCGACGTCGAAGTCCGGACGGACCTCGCGGATCTTCCCACCGATGAGGCGGGCGGCGTCACCGTTGAAGTGACGCTTGAGTCCGTATTCCGTAGTCATGACATCCGGTCCTTGTCGACGTGGCTTTCCCGGGCGGGCGGATAAAGGTGGATCTTGTGTCTGGGTGGTTCCCGTCTCTCCGGAGCCGGCCGGGTGACTGTGGCATTCGCCGTTTCGTCGGCTCCACCGTGGACCCAGAATCTCTGCCGCTGGAAGGGGTAGGTGGGGATGGTGGTGGTCCGGTGTCCCTTCCCGTGGTGCACCCCGACCCAGTCGATCTCACCGTGACCCTGGTTGTAGAACGACGTGACCGCCGTGTGGAGCTGCGCCTGATCGTCGTGGTCCCGTCGCAGCGTCGACAACCAGGTCAGACCGGTGTCGGTAAGCGTCGACCGCGCCAGACCGGTCAACACCGGATGCGCGCCGATCTCCCAGAACACCCGACCACCAGCCGCACCCACCGCCTCGATCGCCTGGGCGAAACGCACCGGTTGGCGAATCCCCGCCCCCCACAACCGGCCGTCGGCCACTGATCGGGCGTCATGCCAGCCACCCGTCACCGTGGAGGCGAACCCGACCCGTGGCGGTGACACCACCGCCTGCCCGAACGCCTGGGCGAACGGGTCCACCGCACCCGCCATCGCCGCCGAATGGAACGCATGACTCACCGTCAACCGCTGCGTCCGCAACCCCGACCCCGACCCGAACGCCTCCACCATCTCGGCCGGGCCGGAGATCGTCACACTGCGCGGGGCGTTGAACGCCGCGATCTCCACCCCCGGAAACGACGACAACACCGCCTCCACCGATCCGGCGTCCGCGAACACCACCGCCATCGCCCCATCCGAGGGCTGCGCCTGCATCAACCCACCCCGCACCACCGCCAACCGCAACAACTCCCCCAACCCGAAAACCCCCGCCGCCCAACCCGCCGTCAACTCACCCACACTGTGACCCACCACCAACCCCGGCCGCACACCCCACGACTCCAACAACCGCACCAACCCCACCTGCACCGACACGATCCCCACCTGCGCGAACCGCGTCTGCACCAACTCACCACCCCGACCCCCCAACACCACCTCCCGCAACAGCACATCCGAACACGACCCCACCAGCTCAGCGCACTCATCAAACGCCTCACGAAACACCGGCTCAGTCGCGTACAACCCCGCACCCATCCCCGCATACTGCGAACCCTGACCCGAGAACAGGAACACCGACAACGGCGGCTGATTCGACAACCGACCCACCGGCCGATCCCCACCCACCACCGCGCTCAGAGCATTGGCCAACCCAGACCCGTCAACACCCTGCACCGCCACCCGGAACCGATGCGACGCACGACCCACATTCGCCGTGAACCCCACATCACCCAGGTCAGCAGAACCCACACCCGACAACACCCGCGCATACCCGTCCGCGAGCCGACGCACCCCGTCCTCACTGGCCGCGGACACCTTCACCACAAACGACCCCTGTGGCAGAGGCTCCCGAACCGCCAGGGCCGGTGCCTCCTCCACGATCACGTGCGCGTTCACCCCACCCATCCCGAACGCCGACACCGCCGCCCGACGCGGCACACCCTCGACCCGAGGCCACGACACCGGCCGATCCGCCACAAAAAACGGAGTGTCCTCAAACCGAATATGGTCATTCGGCCGCACCACATGCAACGTCGCCGGCACCACCCCGTGCTCCAACGACAACAACACCTTCACCAACCCCGCCAAACCCGCCGCCGGCTCCAAATGACCAATATTCGACTTCAACGAACCAATCGCACAGAACTGCGTCCGCGACGTAAACCCCCGCCACGCCCGCGTCAAACCCTCCACCTCGATCGGATCACCCAACGACGTCCCCGTCCCATGCGCCTCCACCATCCCGATCCCCTCCGGACCCACACCCGCATCCCGCAACGCCGCCACGATCACCTCCCGCTGTCCGGCGGGGCTCGGGGCGGAGTAGCGGGTGGTCCGGCCGCCGTGGTTCACCGCCACCCCCCTGATCAGGCCCCGGATCCGGTCGGCGTCCCGTTCGGCGTCCACCCGGCGGCGGAGCACGATCGCCACCGCCCCCTCGCCGGGCACGAACCCGTCGGCCTCGACGTCGAAGGCCCGGCAACGGAAGCTGGGCGAGAGCGCGCGCAGGTCCCGCATGGAGTCGAAGTACTCCGGGCTGATCGCGGCGTGCACGCCACCGATGACGGCGGTGTCGATGTCGCCGGCCCGCAGGTGCTGTACAGCGGTGTGCAACGCCACCAGCGACGACGAACAGAGCGTGTTCACCACGACGCTCGGGCCGTGCCAGTCCATCAGGTACGACAGCCGGTTCGGGATCATCGCCTCCAGGCCCAGCCCGCGCCCGTCGGCCACCCCGTGTCGGGACCGTTCCTCGTGGTAGTGGTCGTGGCTGTAGGCGATCCACAGGCCGATCCGGTTGTCCGGGCTCCCCTGCCCCGTCCGGCCGGCGTCCTCCAGGGCCTGCCAGATGGTCTCGTACACGATGCGGGCCTGGGGGTCGATCAGCGGTGCCTCCCGGGCGGAGATCCGGAACGGCACGGGGTCGAACTCGTCGACCCGTTCCAGGAAGGACGCCTGCGGTACCGGGCCCTCCAGCGGCTGCCACCGGCCCTCGGGCAGGGCACCGACGGTGTCGCGCCCGTCGGTGAGCAGCGTCCAGAACGCGTCGAGGTCGCCGGCGGTGGGCACCCGGATCGCGGCACCCACGACGGCGATGTCGCGCCCCGGGTCCGTCCCGTCGACCCCGGCAAGCTCCGCCGCGCCGGCAACCGTCGGCACGGTGACGGCCGAAACCGGGGCGGCCGACGGCAGCACGGCGGCGGTCGGCGACGTAACAGGCGGCGGCGTGACAGCGGGCGGCGTCACGGCGGGTGGCGGCGTGACAGCGGGCGGCGTGACGGACGGCGGCGTGACGGACGGCGGCGTGACGGACGGCGGCGTGGCCAACGCGGCCACGAACTCGGGTGCCTCGTCGACGAGGTGCTGGGCGAAGCTGCGGGGGGTCGGATACTCGAAGAAGACGGTCGGATACAACGACAGCCCGTTCTCCCGGGACAGTCGTTCACTGAGCCCGACCAGGCCGACGGAGTCGAAGCCGGCGGAGAGGAACTCGGCGTCGACGTGCTCGGCGTCCGTACCGGACAGGGCCAGGAACCAGGCGAGTGCCCGAGCGAACGGTGTCGTCCCGGGCACGCCGGCCGACCCGACGGCCTCGACCGGGGCGAGGGACGGGGACGGGGCGACCGACGGTTCGAGAGCGGGGGTACGGGCCGGCGCGGCGGACGACTCGGGGGCGGGGGCGGGTCGCCGCGTGGTGTCGGCCGGGGGCGGGTCACTGAACGCGAGGACGGGAACCCGCTTGGAGGAGATGTCGCCGAAGGTCAGCAGGGGCACGCCCGCGGCGTCGAGGACGACCTGGGTGACCCGGCACGCCTCCTCGTTCCAGAAGGAGATCTCGGTACGGACGTAGGCGGCGTCGGACAGCGGACCGTGCACGCTCACCCGGTCGACGGAGAGCGGGATGAACGCGGTGACGTGGTCGGTGCCGAACACCGGGTTGTCCGGGTCGATCGCCGCGATGGTGACGCTGTCCAGCAGACCCGGGAAGAGCTGGACGTCCGGGGGGTTCAGGGCACGTTGCCGGCCCCCCTCGATCCGGGCGAGGGTGCCGCCGCCGGGGAGGCTGGCGACCCAGGAGATGTTGCGGTAGTACCGGCCGTGCTGGTAGCCGATGCGGCGCAGCCAGCGGTACACGGTGGATCCGGCGTGCACCCGGGAGCAGGTGTCGAGCAGCGCCGCGAGCGGTGACGGCGCGGGCGTCGGATCGGGTTGCCGGGCGTACCGGCCGGTGACGAAGGGGGTGTCGTCGGCGTCGGCGACGGTGAACCGCCCCTCGGCGTCGACCCGACACAGCACCCGGTGCGCGCCGGTCGGGATGAGCGGGCGGTGGAAGAGCACGTCCCGCACCCCGTGGAACGGCTCGCCGCGCAGCTCGGCGCCCTGGCGCAGGAAGTCGAACCAGGCGACACCGGGGAGCATGATCCGGCGGTACACCGAGTGCTGGGCGATCGGCACCTCGCCCGGCCCGAAGACGCGGGAGAAGGCGTACCCGGCCGGGCCGGCGTCGTCGAGCGTCAGCGGGCCGCCGGGCTCGGCGGAGCGCAGCGGCTCCCGCAGGTCCAGCGCGGGGCCCCGGGCCTGACCGACCGGCAGGAGGCGCTTGCGCCAGGCGACCGGCCCCTGGAAGGTGGCCCAGTCGATGTCCACCCCGGCTTCGTAGAGTTCCGCCGTGACGGCGGCGAGCACCCCGGCGACCTCCCGCTCGTCGGTGGCGGCGGCGAGGCGCGCACCGAGGTCCACCTGGGCCTCGACGTCCGGGCCGGCGGGGGCCGGGGCATCGGTGGTCGCGGCTCCGGCGGCCAGCACCGTGCTGAGCGCCTGTTCCAGGGAGGTACGTCCGTGCACGAAGTCGGCGATCGACGCCCAGCCGGACGGCAGGTCGACCGCCTGTTCGGGTACCCCGGTGTCGCGCAGCGCCACGGCCAGGACGACCCCCGCGCAGATCCGCAGCAGCGGACCGGAGAACGTCGTCACCGGGCTACCGACCGCGCTCTCGAACCGGCCGACGATCTCCCGTACCGCCGGCACGTCGTGGTGGAGCGCGAGCAGCCAGCGCGGCGGCGCGGACCCGGCCACCGGGCGGACGGCCACCACGGGCGGTCGTCCGGTGGGCTCCCCGAGCGGGACGTCGGCGCGCAGCAGCCGGGCGCGCAGCGCGGCGACGAGGCGGTCGGCGTCCGGTCCGGCGACCGCGCAGCGTACGGCGCGGGCCGGGCGGCCGAGCCGGGCGGTGGCGAGCACGTCGGCGACCTCGCCGGCCACCGACGGGAGGAACTCCACCCACTGCGCGGCCAGTTCGCGCAGCACGTCCGGGCTGTCGGCGGAGAGGACCAGCACCTCGGCGTGCCGCCCGGCCCCGGCGGTGGTCGGCGCGGGCCCGGTCGCCGCCTCGGCCACCACGTGCGCGTTGGTGCCGCCGAAGCCGAAGCCGCTCACGCCGGCCCGGCGGATCGGGGCCGCCGGCCAGGGCCGGGGACGCGCCGGCAGGTGCAGGGGGCCGGTGTCCAACCGGAGTCGCGGGTTGACGGTGGACACCGGCACCCCGGGGACGACCTCGTCCCGCAGGCAGAGGACGATCTTGGCCAGGCCAGCCAGGCCGGATGCCGAGTGCAGGTGCCCGATCCGCCGCTTCAGCGAGCCGAGCGCGACGCCACCGGGGGCGACGCCGCGCCGGCCGAACACGTCGGTGAGGGCCCGTACCTCGATCGGGTCGCCGATGGCGGTGCCGGTGCCGTGGGTCTCGACGTACTGCACGGTGGTGGGGTCGATCCGGTCGTACACCCGGTCGAGCAATGCGATCTGGGCCTCCAGGTTGGGGGTGGTCACCCCCATGGTGCGGCCGTCGTTGTTGACGCCGGTGCCGGCGATCGCGCCGAGGATGAGGTCACCGTCGGCCACCGCCGTGGCCATCGGCTTGAGCACCAGGGCGACGGCCCCCTCGCCGGGGACGTACCCGTTGGCCTTCTCGTCGAAGGTCTGGCACAGCCCGTCCGGGGAGAGCGCGCCGGTGCGGGACAGCAGCACGAAGGTCAGCGGGTCGAGCAGTAGGTCCACGCCGCCGACCAGCGCGATCTCGCAACTGCCGGCGGCGAGGCTCTGGCAGGCCAACCAGACCGCCGTCAGCGAGGACGAGCAGGCGGTGTCGACCACCAGGCTGGGGCCGGTGAGGTCGAGGCGGTCGGAGAGCCAGGCCGCGACGAAGTTCTGCGACCGGCCCCACAGCGCCGCCGGGACCGGCCGTCCGGTGCCGGCCGGGCCGGTCGGGGCCAGCCCACGACCGTGGTCGAAGCCGTAGGAGTTCATCCGGGCGCCGACGAAGACACCCGCGTCGAGGCGGCGGCGGACGGACCGGTAGCCGGCGTCCTCCAGCGCCCGCGCGCCGACCTCCAGCATCACCCGCTGCTGCGGGTCGAGCAGGACGGCGTCACCGGCGGTCAGGCCGAACGCCTCGTGGTCGAAGGAGAACGGGTCCTGGAGGAAGGCGCCCCGGTGGTGGGTGCCCTGGTGGTCGCCGTCGCCGAGGTAGTGGTCGCGGGCCCACCGGCTGGGCGGGACCTCGTCGACCTCCACCGAGTCGTGGGTCAGCATCCAGCGCAGGTCCGCCACGTCCTCGGCACCGGGAAGCCGTACGGCCATGCCGATCACCGCGATTCGACTGTCCGTCATGCTCGCGTCGCTCCTTCCGTCAGGCTCGGTGGGCAGGTCAGTGGCGCGGCTGCTGGCCGTTGGCGAGCAGTGGCCGCAGCAGTGCGCTGAGGCTCGCCGTGGGCACCGGGTCGTCCGGACCGGGCGCGGACGACACCGCCACGGGTGCGCCGGATGCCGGATCGGGCCCGGGCGCCGGGTCGGGCGGTACGGCCGACGCGCCGGCCCGGTCGGTCAGCCCGGCCGCGAGGTCGGCCATGGTGCGGGACCGCATCACCAGCGAGGGGTCGACTGTCGTTCCGCTGAGCCGCTCGATGGCGCTGGTCAGGTCGGCGATGACAAGCGAGTCCAGCCCGAGGTCGGGCAGGGGGCAATCACCCGGGTCCTCACCGAGCACGTCGACGAAGGCGTCCCGCACCAGCCGGTACGCGTCCCCCGGATCACCGCCGGACTGCGGTCCGGCCGGCACGGCGTCGCCACCGGCGGGGTCGGTCGGGGCAGGGTCAGCCGGTGCCCGGTCAGCCGGGGCGGACGCCGGGCCCGCCGTCGGCGCGGGCCGGTGATCCGCCCCCGACGGCGGTGCGGACACGGTGGTCGGCTGCGGTACGGCGCTGCCGGGGAACACCACGGCACCCCCGGTGAGCAGGTACGCGTCGAAGCCGGCCACCGCCTGGTCGAGGGTGATCGAGTGCCCGGCGGAGAAGGACTCGTCCGCCGCCATACCGATGCCGGACCAGTTCGGCCAGGCGTGCGCGGTCACCGTCGGACCGTCGTCGCCGGCCTGCTCGGCCAGGGCCAGCTGGTACGCGTTGGCCAGGGCGTAGTCCACCAGGCCACGGCCGGCGTCGGGCAGGGCGCCGGCGATCGAGGAGACCAGGGCGACGTGGTCAGCGCCCTCGGTACGGGCGAGCCGGATCACGTTGCGGGAGCCGGCGACCTTCGGGGCGGTCACCCGGGCCGCCTCCGACCACTGCCGACGACGCAGCGACCCGAACTGGTTGACCCCGCCGGAGCAGTGCACGATCCCGCGCAGCCGGCCCCACCGGCGGGCGAAGGACGCGGCGACGGCGGTCAACGCGACCGGGTCCGCGACGTCGCACCGCTGGTAGTCCACTTCGGCAGCCGGGCGCAGCCCGCGCAGGAAGTCCTCGGCTGCCCCGTCGACAGGCGACCGGCCGACGATGCCGATGCGCCGGGCACCGCGCGTCACCAGGTGCGTCACCAGTCGCCGGCCGACCGCGCCGAGGCCGCCGGTAACCAGGTGGTACCCGTCCCCGGTCAGGTCGGCCGGGGGGCCCGGCGGGGCCGGCAGCGGAGTCGGCACGTACCGGACGCCACGGCGGTAGGCCACGACGGTGTCGTCGCCGGCGCGCAGCGCGGCGAACTCGGCGGCGACCTGCCGGGCCCGGATCTCGACCGGGTCGGCCGGGTCGAGGTCGAGCACGGCGACGGTGAACCGGTTCTCGGCGGCGGCGGCGCGGACCGCGAACGCCCGCGCGGCGGCCTCGGGGTCGAGCAGCGCACGGTCCGTCTCGTCGACGGCGGCCGACCGGTAGGCGACCCAGACCACTCTGCCCTGGGGCGGGACGGTGGCGGCGTACGAGCGGAGCTGTTCCCAGAACCCGCGCAGGTCCGGTGTGGTCCCGGCGGACCCGGGGGCGGTCTCGACCGCCACCAGGGCGCGGGGGGTCGCCCCGTCGGGGGCCAGGTCGGCGCCCTGGGCGGCGAGCGCGGCGGAGACCGCGCCGCCGATGGCCCGGTCCGCCACGACCACCCGCACGGTGACCCCGTACGCCGATGCGCCGGGCAGCGGGCCGGCGGGCCGCCACCGGGTGCACAGCGCCTCCGGTGCGGGCGTCGACGCCGGGTCGCCGGGACGGTGGCCGGCGGCGGGCCCGGGGTCCTCCGGGGTGTGCTCCGGGGGCAGGTGCACAGTGGTGACCGGGGCCGGCACGGTCACCGCCGGGGCGGGACGGGTGTGCCAGTAGCGGCCCCTGTCGAACGGGTAGGTGGGGAGCGCGACGCTCCGTGCGCCCGGTGCGGACAGGGCGGCCCAGTCGATGTCGGCCCGGCCCTGCCGGACCTGCTCCACCACCGCCGCGTGCCGCCGCGCCGGGTCGGCGGGGAGCGGGTCGGCGGGCCGGTGGCGGTCGACGCGGGCGACCGGGATTCGGCCGTCGGCGACCGCCCGGAGCTGCTCGGCGAGGGCCTGCCCGGTGGGGCCGCTCACCGCGGTCTGGTGGTCGAGCGGGGAGCGGCCCACGTTGGCGGTGTGGCAGAGGTCGGCGGTGGCCCGGTCGTCGGGGGAGGCCGCGAAGGCGTCGGCGTACGCGGCGGCGAGCCGACGCACCCCGTCCTCGGTGGCGGCGGACACCTTCACCACGAACGACCCCTGTGGCAGAGGCTCCCGAACCGCCAGGGCCGGTGCCTCCTCCACGATCACGTGCGCGTTCACCCCACCCATCCCGAACGCCGACACCGCCGCCCGACGCGGCACACCCTCGACCCGAGGCCACGACACCGGCCGATCCGCCACAAAAAACGGAGTGTCCTCAAACCGAATATGGTCATTCGGCCGCACCACATGCAACGTCGCCGGCACCACCCCGTGCTCCAACGACAACAACACCTTCACCAACCCCGCCAAACCCGCCGCCGGCTCCAAATGACCAATATTCGACTTCAACGAACCAATCGCACAGAACTGCGTCCGCGACGTAAACCCCCGCCACGCCCGCGTCAAACCCTCCACCTCGATCGGATCACCCAACGACGTCCCCGTCCCATGCGCCTCCACCATCCCGATCCCCTCCGGACCCACACCCGCATCCCGCAACGCCGCCACGATCACCTCCCGCTGCGCCGCACTGCTCGGCACCGTCAACCCACTCGTCCGACCACCGTGATTCACCGCAGAACCCCGAATCACCCCCCGCACCCGATCCCCATCCCGCACCGCATCCACCAACCGCTTCACCACCACCGTCACCACACCCTCACCCGGCACGAACCCATCCGCCCCCGCATCGAACGCCCGCGACGCACCCGACGGGGAGAGGGCCCGCAGGTTCCGCATCGCGGTGTAGTGCAGGGGGGACATCGCCAGCCGCACCCCGGCGACGATGGCCTGGTCGCACTCACCGCTGCGGATGCTGCGCACGGCGGTGTGCAACGCCACCAACGACGACGAACACAACGTGTCGATCGTCATGCTCGGCCCCGACAGATCCAGGAAGTAACTCACCCGGTTCGCCAGGAACGCGTTGTGGTTGCCGAGTCCGCTCGGGGCGTCCAACTCCGGGGCGAGGTTGTAGTCCTTGTAGTGCTGGTAACTGGCGCCGACGAAGACACCGGTCGAGGCGGGCGTGGACAGTGGGGCGGTCCCGGCGGACTCCAACGCCTCCCACGCGGTACGCAGCAGCCAGCGGACCTGTGGGTCGAGCACCTCGGCCTGCTTGGCGAAGAAGTCGAAGAACCGGGCGTCGAACTCGTCGATCGGGCCCAGGAAGCCGCCGATCGCGGCCCCGTCGCCGCCCCCCGCCCAGCGGAAGGCGGGCGCGGGGCCGGTGCCGCTGCCCCCGCGCGCCAGCAGGGACCAGAAGCCCTCCGGGTCGGTGGCGCCGGGCAGCGCGCAGGCGATCCCGATGACGGCCAGGTCGCCCCGGTCCCCGCCGTCCGGCCCGGCCGGAGGCTGTACCCGTACGGCGGGGGGGACCGGAACCGGCTGCCCGGTGCTGACGCGGGCGTCGGCCACGGCGGGCCCGGGAAGGTCGGCCTCGGCCGCCGGGGCGGCCCCGGTGCCGGCCACGGCCGGGGCGCTGGTCACGGGTGGGGCCTGCGCGGACAGGGCGGACGTCACCACGGCGGCCAACGCCCGGCAGTCCCGCGCCTGCAACACTTCCACCGGGCTCAGCGTCGCCCCGAGTCGTTCCTGGAGTTCGGCCGCGACCATGGTGGCGAGCATCGAGTCGATGCCGGTCGCGGCGAGCGAACCGGTCGCGGCGACGTCCGGGTCCCGCAGCACCGTGCGGACCACCTCGACGACGATCTCCTCGACCGCGACAGCGGTGGCCGGCTCCCGCCCGGCCGTGGACGTCGGGCCCACCACAGGGGAGGTGTCCGCTGCCGGCTGGTCCGCGACGGGGGTGTCGGTCGGTGCGGCGACCGGCCGGTAGACCACGTCGGTGAGGGAGACCAGGACCCGGCCGGCGCTGTCCAGCAGCGCGGCGTCGGCCCGCCGGCTGCCGTCGACGTCCTGCCCGGTGAGCCGCAGCCGCACGTGCCGGGTGTCGGCCGGGTCCGCCCAGCGCACCGCCCGTCCGATCGACACCGGCAGGTAGGTCAGCGCGGAGGCGGCCGGATCGGCAAGGGTCAACACCGCCATGCTCTGCAGCGCCGCGTCGAGCGCGGCCACCGCGCGCACCGCCGGGTCCGCGTCGGCGTGGTCGACCCGGACGAGCACCCCGGTCGTGCCGTACGCGATGTGGCCGACGACCCGCAGTGCCGCGCCGTAGTCGACCCGCTTCGCGGCGAACCACGCGTACAGACCGGCCGGGTCGAGCGTGCGGGGGTGTGCGGCGTACTCCCCGTCCGCCGGCAGCAGCGCGGGGGGTGGACCCTCCGATCGGACCGCGCCCACCGTGAGACGGCCGATGACCTGGCCGCCGTAGCGGAACGTCACGGTGCTGCCGACGGTCGCGTCGGACCGGTCGTCGGTGAGCTGGTGCCGCCCGGTGCCACGGGCGGTGAAGGCGAGCCGCTCCAGGACGGCGGCGGTGGCGAACCCCCGGGCGACGAGGAGGGCCGCCGGCACGGTCTGCCGGCCGAAGACCCGGTGGGCGTCCAGCAACCGGTCGAGCCCGGGTTCCCGGTGACCGTCCGCCGGGTCGGCGGCGACCGCCGGGAGCGGCGTCGACGGACCGGGGGCCGGCCGGGTGGACACCCGGCCGGCGTGGTCCCGGAACGGGTAGGGCGGCAGGGTGAGCCGGCGCAGCCCGGCACCGTCGTACAGGGGTCGCCAGTCGACGTCGCGGCCGGCGACGTACCAGCCGGCCAGCGCGGTGAGCAACCCGCCGTCGGGGGTACGCAGCTCGGCGACGATCCGCTCGGCGGGCCACGGCAGGTGGCGCGCCAACCGCTCGGCGAGATCCCGCCCCACCGGCACCGGCTCACCGACGAGCACCGTGTCCCCGACGAGCACCGTGTCCCCGCGCAGCACCGCGCCCGGCAGCTCAGGCCCGAGGCGCAGCGCCCGGCGCAGGCCCGCACCGAGGGCCGCCCCGGTCGCCCCGAGCACGGCGACCCGGTACGGCAGGTGGACCCGCCCCACCGAGGCCGAGAAGCAGAGCGCCGCGACGTCGACCGCGACGTCCTCCTCGATCATCCGCCGGACGTCCGCGACCCGCCGGGCCAGCAGCTCGGGGGTGTGCGCCGACAGCACCAGCAGGTGCTCGCGCGCCGGCCCGTCGGCAGGGCGGGCGGCCGGGGTGGGCAGGTACTCCTCGACGACGACGTGGGCGTTCGTTCCGCCCATGCCGAAGGCGCTGATGCCGGCCCGGCGCGGCCCGGTGGCCCGCCACGGCTGCGGTGCGGTCGGGATGGCCAGCCGGCCCGGGGGCAGGGCGATGTGCGCGCCGAGCGTCGCGAACCCGGCCAACGGTGGGATCTCACCGTGTTCCAGGCAGAGCAGCACCTTGGCCAGGCCGGCCAGGCCGCTCGCCGGTTCCAGGTGACCGATGTTGGCCTTGACCGAGCCGAGCTGGCACGGTTCGGGCCGGTCGCCGTCGAAGACCTCGGCCAGGGCGGCGATCTCGATCGGGTCGCCGAGCCGGGTCGCCGTGCCGTGCGTCTCGACCAGGGAGATGTCGGCCGGGGTGAGCGCGGCGTCGGCCAGCGCGGCCCGGATCACCGCGACCTGCGACTCACTGCGGGGCACCGGCAGGGCGCTGCCCCGGCCACCGTGGTTGACCGCCGCGCCCCGGATCACCGCGTGGATGCGGTCGCCGTCGCGTTCGGCGTCGTCGAGTCGCTTGAGCATGACTGCCACCGCACCCTCGCCGGGCACGAACCCGTCGGCCCGGTCGTCGAACGGCCGGGGCCGGGTCGGTGACAACGCGCCGAGCTGGCTGAGGCTGCGGTAGTACCAGGGCGTCAGCCCGACGTGGCAGGCGGCGACGATGGCCGCGCCGCACTGCCCGGTACGCAGGCTCACCACCGCCTGTTGCAGGGCGACCAGGGACGACGAGCAGAGCGTGTCGACGGTCTGCGAGGGGCCGGTCAGGTCGAGCGCGTAGGAGATACGGTTGGCCAGGACGGCGTTCATCGAACCCAGGGCGGTGTGCGGGCCGACGGCCGCCAACCCCTGCGCGTCGCGGTGATGGGTATAGGTGGCCCCCACGAACACGCCGATGTCCCGCCGGCCGGCGAGCCCGCTGTCGTCCACCACCGACCAGGCGTGCTCCAGCAGCAGCTTCTGCTGCGGATCCATCTCCTCGGCCTCCCGGACGGCGATGCCGAAGAACTTCGGGTCGAAGCGGTCGATCCCGGCGACGAACGCGCCGGTCCGGCAGTAGGTGCCCGTCATGTCGGGGCTGCGCTGCTGGTAGTGGTCGTCGATGGGCCAGCGGTCGGCCGGAATCTCGGTGAACGCGTCCGTGCCGGCGCGCAGCATCGGCCACAGGTCGGCCAGGTCGCGTCCCCCGGGCAGGTCACCGGAGACGGCCACCACGGCGACGTCACCGGCCCGCCGTGCCGCCGGCCCGGTGACGGGAGCCGGGTCCGGCACGACAGCCACCGGCGGGGGCGCAGCGGCGGCCGGTGCCGGCTGCGGGGCGGGTGGCCGGGCCCCGTACCGGGTGGCGAGCGCCCCGGCCAGCTCGGCGAAGTCGCCGTACTCGAGGAAGAGGGTGGCCGGGAGGGCTACCGCCCACCGCCGGGACAACTCCTCGGCCAGCTCGACGCTCAGGATCGAGTTGATGCCGTAGTCGGTCAGCGGGGCGGTCCGGTCGAGATCGTCGAGGCCCAGCCGCTCCGCGAGGAAGTCGGCGAGCCCGTCCTCGGTGCGTCCGGCGTCGATGTCGTCGGACCCACGCGGGGACGCACCGGGCCCAGCGGCGGCCGGGGCCGGGTGCGCGGCGGCCGGGGCCGGATGGGCGGCGGCCGGGGCCGGATGGGCGGCGGCCGGCGGCGTGGGTGTCGGGTGGGCGGGGGCCACGCCGGCGCCGGGCGTCTCCCCGGTGCCGACGGGCCCGACGCCCGGCGCGACGTCGGGATGGGCGATGACGACCTGCCGGACGTCGTCACGCAGGACGGTCATCAGCGCGTCGAGCGCCTCGACCGTGCCGAGCGGCCGGACGCCGCGCCGCCGAAGCTGCTCGGCAACCGCGGTGCCCATGCCCACCTCGCCCCACAGCCCCCAGTCCACGCTGGTCCACGGGTTGCCCTGGGCGTGCGCGAACGCGTCGAGGTAGGCGTTGGCGGCGGCGTACCCGCCCTGGCCGAGGTTGCCGAAGGTGCCGGAGACCGAGGCGAACAGCACGGCGAAGTCCAGCGCGGTGCCGGCTACGGCGGCGGCCAGTTCGTGCGCCCCGTCGACCTTCGGGCGCAGCACCTCGGCCACGTCCCCGGCGGTGGTGCCGCGCAGCAGCCCGTCCTTCAGCGCACCGGCGGCGTGCACCACCCCGTGCAGGTCACCGAAGCGGCGGCCGATCTCCCGTACCACCTCGGCCAGCGCGCCGGGTGCGCCGACGTCGGCGGCGAACGAGACCACCCGGCAGCCGTACGACTCGATGCCGGCCAGGACGGCGGGGTCGATGCCGGTGCCGCCGGAGCGGCTGACCAGCGCGACCAGGCCGGCGCCGTCGGCGGCGAAGCGGCGGGCCACCGCCAGGCCCAGCCCACCGTGGCCGCCGAGAATCAGGTAACGGCCGGCCGGCCGGACCGATGGCCGACCACCGTCGGCCGCGGCCAGGGGCACCCGGACCGGCGCGTGCCGTACTCCGGCACGGTAGCCGGTCTCCACCGGTCCCCCGTCGCCCAGTTCGGCCGGCAGGGCGACGGCCGAGGCGGGATCGAGGTCGACGAGACGGGGCCGCAGCCCCGGGTACTCGATGGCGGCGGTGCGGACGAGCCCCCACAGCGCGGCCCGGGCCGGCTCCGGGATGTCGCCACCGGCCACCGGTTGACCGAGCTCCGTGCCGACCAGGAAGTGCCCGGAGCGCTGCCGCTGGCCGAGGGTCTTCAGGGCGGCGAGGCAGGAGTAGAGGCCGAGACGCAGTTCGGTGGGTTCCGGTCGGGCCGGGCCGGTGTTCCACAGGTGCACCACGCCGGCGACCGGCTCCGCCAGCTCCGCCCAGAGCCGCTGGAACGCCGGCTCGTCGGGCTCCGGGATCACCCGCTGGTCGGCCCCGAGGCCCGACGCCGGTGGCTCGGGCAGCACCTCGACGACCCGGGCCCCGTCGGCGCGCAGTGCCCGCACGGTGGCCGCACCCGGACCGTCCCGCTCGCCGTGGTGCAGGACCACCCAGGTGCCGGCCGCCGGCCCCCCGGGGGCGGGGGCGGCGGCGGGGGCCCAGTCGATCCGGGTGAGCAGCCGCCCGGTCGCCGGTGCGGGACGCGCGGCCGGCGACCGGCGCATCCGTACCCCGGTGAGTGCGGCGACGACCCGGCCGGTGTCGTCGACCAGGATGGCGTCCGCGACGGACCAGGCGTCCTGCACGGCGGTACGTCGTACCCGGACGGTCACTCCGGCGCTGAGCGGGGACAGCTCGGCGTGCAGGGCGAGGCGGGCCACCCCGATCGGCAGCATCGGCCCCGGTGGGTCGCCCCCGGTGAGGTCCTGGAGGGCGCAGCTGACCACCTGGAAGACGCCGTCGATCAGCAGCGGATGGGAGTACCACGGCAGCGGCTGGGCCACCGTCTCCAGGGTCGCCTCGGCGGTGCCCGCGCCGACGGCGAGCCGGCGTACGGTGCGGAAGTCAGGCCCGTAGACCAGGCCGGCGGCCGACCAGCCGGCGTAGACGCGCTCCGGCGGGACCGGCACCGGGCAGCTCACCGCCCAGGCGGCCGGCGGCCGGGTGCCCGACGGGATCGGCCCGCCCGACCCGGTGGACACCGTCCTGCGGCCCTCGGGGGTCACCGCGCCCAACTCGAACCGGGTCCGCTCCCCCAGGGTCACGTCGAGGCGGCCGGTGACCTGCTCGCCGTCGGCGACCGTGAACGGCCGGACGAAGGCGACGTCGACGAGTTCGAGCGGGCGGAACGCCCCGCGCTGGGCGACCCCCAGCAGGGCCATCTCCAGTTGCACGGCGGCGGGCAGGATGCCGAGACCGCCGGAGCGGTGCTGGGCGATGAACGGCTCGTGTGCGGCGAAGGTCTTCTCGTAGGTCTCGACCCGGTACGTCACGTTCCCTCGCTCAGTGCTCGTAGTGACGGTCGAACAACGGGTGGCCGACTGCCTCGTCACCTGCTGCGGGTACCGAGACCTCCGGCTCCGGTCGACGCCGCGCGGCGGCGGAACCGGGGAACCGGGGTGCGCTCAACTCCCGGCGCTCGAAGGGGTAGGTGGGGATGGTGGTGGTCCGGTGTCCCTTCCCGTGGTGCACCCCGGCCCAGTCGATCTCACCGTGACCCTGGTTGTAGAACGACGTGACCGCCGTGTGGAGCTGCGCCTGATCGTCGTGGTCCCGTCGCAGCGTCGACAACCAGGTCAGACCGGTGTCGGTAAGCGTCGACCGCGCCAGACCGGTCAACACGGGATGCGCGCCGATCTCCCAGAACACCCGACCACCAGCCGCACCCACCGCCTCGATCGCCTGGGAGAAACGCACCGGTTGGCGAATCCCCGACCCCCACAACCGGCCATCCGCCACTGACCCGGCGTCATGCCAACCACCCGTCACTGTGGAGGCGAACCCGACCCGTGGCGGTGACACCACCGCCTGCCCGAACGCCTGGGCGAACGGGTCCACCGCACCCGCCATCGCCGCCGAATGGAACGCATGACTCACCGTCAACCGCTGCGTCCGCAACCCCGACCCCGACCCGAACGCCTCCACCATCTCGGCCGGGCCGGAGATCGTCACACTGCGCGGGGCGTTGAACGCCGCGATCTCCACCCCCGGAAACGACGACAACACCGCCTCCACCGATCCGGCGTCGGCGAACACCACCGCCATCGCCCCATCCGAGGGCTGCGCCTGCATCAACCCACCCCGCACCACCGCCAACCGCAACAACTCCCCCAACCCGAAAACCCCCGCCGCCCAACCCGCCGTCAACTCACCCACACTGTGACCCACCACCAACCCCGGCCGCACACCCCACGACTCCAACAACCGCACCAACCCCACCTGCACCGACACGATCCCCACCTGCGCGAACCGCGTCTGCACCAACTCACCACCCCGACCCCCCAACACCACCTCCCGCAACAGCACATCCGAACACGACCCCACCAGCTCAGCGCACTCATCAAACGCCTCACGAAACACCGGCTCAGTCGCGTACAACCCCGCACCCATCCCCGCATACTGCGAACCCTGACCCGAGAACAGGAACACCGACAACGGCGGCTGATTCGACAACCGACCCACCGGCCGATCCCCACCCACCACCGCGCTCAGAGCATTGGCCAACCCAGACCCGTCAACACCCTGCACCGCCACCCGGAACCGATGCGACGCACGACCCACATTCGCCGTGAACCCCACATCACCCAGGTCAGCAGAACCCACACCCGACAACACCCGCGCATACCCGTCCGCGAGCCGACGCACCCCGTCCTCACTGGCCGCGGACACCTTCACCACAAACGACCCCTGTGGCAGAGGCTCCCGAACCGCCAGGGCCGGTGCCTCCTCCACGATCACGTGCGCGTTCACCCCACCCATCCCGAACGCCGACACCGCCGCCCGACGCGGCACACCCTCGACCCGAGGCCACGACACCGGCCGATCCGCCACAAAAAACGGAGTGTCCTCAAACCGAATATGGTCATTCGGCCGCACCACATGCAACGTCGCCGGCACCACCCCGTGCTCCAACGACAACAACACCTTCACCAACCCCGCCAAACCCGCCGCCGGCTCCAAATGACCAATATTCGACTTCAACGAACCAATCGCACAGAACTGCGTCCGCGACGTAAACCCCCGCCACGCCCGCGTCAAACCCTCCACCTCGATCGGATCACCCAACGACGTCCCCGTCCCATGCGCCTCCACCATCCCGATCCCCTCCGGACCCACACCCGCATCCCGCAACGCCGCCACGATCACCTCCCGCTGCGCCGCACTGCTCGGCACCGTCAACCCACTCGTCCGACCACCGTGATTCACCGCAGAACCCCGAATCACCCCCCGCACCCGATCCCCATCCCGCACCGCATCCACCAACCGCTTCACCACCACCGTCACCACACCCTCACCCGGCACGAACCCATCCGCCCCCGCATCGAACGCCCGCGACGCACCCGACGGAGAGAACGAACGCAGGCGGGAGCCGAGCTGGAAGTACTGCGGAGACATGGCCAGGTGGACTCCGGCAACGATGGCCTGGTCGCACTCGCCATTGCGGATGCTGCGCACGGCGGTGTGCAACGCCACCAACGACGACGAACACAACGTGTCGATCGTCATGCTCGGCCCCGACAGATCCAGGAAGTAACTCACCCGGTTCGCCAGGATCGCGTTGTGGTTGCCCAGCCCGGCAGCGGTCTGCACCACGTCGCCGACGACCATGTCCCGGTAGTGCTGGTAGCTGGCGCCGACGAACACGCCTGTCGACCGGCCGGCCGTACGGCCCGACAGGCCGGCGTCCTCCAGCGCGCGCCAGGCGGACTGGATGAGGTGGCGCTGCTGCGGGTCGATCCACTGGGCCTCGGCCGGTGAGATCCGGAAGAACGGCGCGTCGAAGTCGGTCAGATCGTCGACGAAGCCCGCCCGGCGCAGGTAGACGGTGCCGGGTTCGGCCGCGTCGGAGTAGTAGTCGTCGATGTCCCAGCGGGACTTCGGGACCTCGCGGAGGCAGTCCTCGCCCCTGGTGAGCACCTCCCACAGCTCGTCGAGGTTGCCGGCGGTGGGGAAGACGCCGTCGATGCCCACGATGGCGATGTCGTGCCGGTCCGGAGCCGCCGAGGTCGCCTCGGCGACCGGCGTCACCACAGCCGGGGCCGGGGCCGGTACGACCGGCGTGTCAGCCGGAGAGCCGCCGTCCGGTGCGGGTGGCACCGCGCCGGTTGCCGGTACGGCACCGGGCACGGCGGTGACGCCGTACGTGTCGCGCAGTTCCCGGGCGAGGTTCTCCACCGTCCCCACCTCGAGCAGCATGGTGACCGGGATGTCCACGCCGAGCCGGCTACGGATGTCCTGGGCCAGCGAGACGGCCAGCATCGAGTCGAGCCCCTGCGCCTCCAACGGGCGGTCCAGTTCGAGGGTCTCGACGTCGGTCTCCAGGCCCTCGGCGATCCACCGGGCCAGCGCCCGACCGAGGTCGCCGGCACCGGCGGCCCCGATGACCGGGAAGGAGGCGGCGACCCCGTTGGCCGGGACGGGGGCTGCGGCGGCGGGTCCGGTCGCGGCCGGGACCCGACCGTTGCCCTCGGCACCGTGGACCGGGACGGACCCGGGCGGGGCGTCACGGTGCGCGGGGCCGCCGGGCGGGGTGGTGCCGTCGAACCGGGCCCGGTCGTGCGCGCCCGCCGGGGTGGACGGGGTGGACGGCGGTGCCGGGGAGATCCGACGCCAGGTGACGCCCTGGGCGGTGAGCACCGGCCGGTCGCCGTCGAGCACCACCAGGCTGGCGGTGAGCAGCCCGGCGTCGGGCGCGCTGCCCCGGTCCCGGCGGGCGTGCACGCGGACCTCGCCGGTGAGCCGGCCCCGCACGGTCAGCCGGGAGACGGTGAACGGCACGTAGAGGCCCTGCGCCCCGCAGGCGGCGAGGGCCACCTGGAAGGCACCGTCGAGCAGCCGGGCGTCCACCGGACCGGCGTCGGGTCCGGCCTCGACCCGCAGGGTGCCGGTCGCCGCACCGTCCGCTATCGACAGTTGGCGTACGCAGCGGAAGCTCGGGCCGTACCGCAGGCCGTTGCGGTCGAAGTCGCGGTACATGCCGTCGAGGTCGACCGGGGTGAGCCCGACGGGGTCGGCGGGTGGGGTGAGCGTCGGATCGGCCGGTTCGGGGTCGGTCACCTCCAGGTCGCAGACCACGGCGGCGGTGTCGTCACGGAAGGTGACCCGGGTGCCGTGCCGTTCGGCGGTGAGCGTCGTCGGCGGCCGTACGGTGGCCCGGAAGGTGAGGTCCCGCAGGGTGAAGGCGTCCCGTCCGAGCAGCTCGGCGACCTTGCCGGGGTAGCCGGCGCCGGGCAGCGTCGGGTCGCCCAGCACCACGTGTTCCAGGGCCTCCGGGTGCTCGCGCCACGACCGGTCGCCGGGCGTGCCGGCCGCCGGGAGCTGCCCCGCCGACGACGCGGGTGCCAGCCACAGGTGCTTCTCCTCGTGCGGGGCGGTGGGAAAGCGCACCGGGGCGCGTTCCCCGGCCACCAGACCGTCGCCGGCCACGAAGCGGCGGGCCGCCGAGTCGAGGGCGTCGCGTCCGGGCGCGTCACCCAGCGGGGGCAGGGTCAACCCCGACGAGATGGGGACGACCCCGGTGTACAGGTTCCGGGTGCCCTCGGCGCGGGCGAGGAAGAGCATCAGCTTGTCGTCGAGCTGTTCGACGGTGTCCACCACGCAGGCGAGCCGGTACGTCGCCGCCGGCCGCTGCCGGCTGGCCACGCAGATCCACGCCAGCGGCGGGCAGTACGGCGCCCGGAGCAGGTGCACGAGCCGACCGGCGAGGATACGCAGCCCCTCCTCCGAGCCGGCCGAGAGGGTGAGCAGGCCGGGACCGGTCCGGGCGGGCGCCCGGGTCGGCGACGGGGCCGCCGCGAGGACGGCGTGCGCGTTCACCCCGCCGAAGCCGAAGCTGCTGACCCCGGCGACCCGGGGCCCGACCCACGGGACGAGCCGGTCCGGGACGAACAGCGGCGAGTTCTCGAAGCGGAACGCCCGGTTCGGGAAGGTGAGGTGGGCCGAGGGCGGAATCCGGTCCGCCTGGAGCGCGAGGATCGTCTTGATCAGGCCGGCGATCCCGGCCGCCGGTTCGAGGTGGCCGATGTTCGTCTTCACCGAGCCGACCGCCACCGTGCCCCGCCGCGCCGGGCCCAGGGCGGCCTGCAACGCCTCCAGCTCGATCAGGTCCCCGAGCTGGGTGCCGGTGCCGTGCGCCTCGATGTAGCCGATCCCGTCCGCCTCGACGCCGGCCCGCCGCAGGGCGCTGCGGATCACCGCCTGCTGGGCGGTGCTGCTCGGCGCGGTCAGGAAGCCGGCGGCACCGGTGTGGTTCACCGCGGACCCGCGGACCACCGCGAGGATCGGGTCGCCGTCGCGTTCGGCGTCGGCGAGCCGCTTCAGGACGATGACCCCACAGCCCTCGCCCCGGACGTACCCGTCGGCGTCGTCGTCGAAGGTGCGGCACACCCCGGTCGGGGAGAGCATGCCGTTGCGCAGGAAGGAGCGGGTCTTGGTGGGGGTCAGCACCAGGTTGGCCGCGCCGACGACGGCCGCGTCCACCTCCCCGGCGCGCAGGTGCATGGCCGCCTGGTGCAGGGCGACCAGTGAGGACGAGCAGGCCGTGTCGACGGCGAAGCTCGGCCCCGACCAGTTGAAGGCGTGGGAGAGCCGGTTGGCCACCATCGACACCGCCGTGCCGGTGGCCACGTGCGGGTCGCCGGCCCCGATGCTGCCCGCCACCAGTTCGGGGAAGTCGCTGGCGATGGTGCCGATGAAGACGCCGGTGGCGGTGCCGAGGGAGGCGGCGGTGTGGCCGCAGCTCTCCAGGGCCTCGTCGGTGACGCTCAGCAGCAGCCGCTGCAACGGGTCCAGCCGTCGGGCCTCCCGGTCGGTGAGCTGGAACCGGGCGGCGTCGAAGTGCTCGACCCGGTCGACCCAGCCGGTCGGGACCTCGTCGGCGGTGGACCAGAGGTGACCCCAGCCACGGTGTCCGGTCGGCGCGTCTCCGACGCTGGAAACCCCGTCGGCGAGGTTGGCCCAGAACTCGTCGGGGGTGGCGGCACCGGGGAACCGGCAGGCCAGGCCGATGACGGCGAGCGGCTCCCCGACGGTGTCGGGTGCCGGGGTCCCGGACCGGGTCGCCGGTGCGCGGTGGCGGGGCGGCTCCGGCCGTACGGTGTCGGGTTCGGCCGGGTCGCCGGTCGCGGCCTGCGGTCCGCCGGTCGCACCGGCCGGGACGGGGTGCGCCGGGTCCGACGCGGCGTCGACGGTACGGTCGGCAGCCGCGTCGGTGGTGGCCGCGACGACCGCCTCGGCGGCAGCGACGACGGCCTGCTCGGGGGTCGCCCCGGTGGTGCCGGTCCGGGAGCGCCCGGACGCGCTGGGCGCGGGTTCGAGCAGTCCGGCGAGCCGTTCGGGGGTGCCGGTGGCGAAGATCGCCGGTGGGCTCACCGGGACGCCGAACTCCTCGGTGAGCGCCAGCGCCGCGCGGGTGACGTTTGCCGAGTCCCCACCGAGGTCGAAGAAGTTGTCGGTGACCAGGAACTCGTCGTGACCGAGCACGGCGGCGAAGACCCGCGCGATGCGGTGCTCCGGCGCGACGGTCGACTGCGGGACGACGGCGGGCTCCGGCGGGACGGTCGGTTCCGGGGTGGAGCCGGTGGCCGTCGGGGTCGCGGTGGGTGCGACGGAGGGGACGCCGGTGCGGATGATGGTGTGCCGGTCCGGCAGCGGCAGCCGGCCACGGGCGATCTTGCCGTTGTCGGTCAACGGCATCGCGTCGAGCCGTACATAGGCGTCCGGCACCATGTACTCGGGCAGCCGCCGGCCGACGAAGGTGTCCAGCTCCGCCTTGACCAGGGTGCGCTCGCCGACGAGGTACGCGGTCAGCCGCGGTTCGCCCCGGCCCTCGAAGGCGACGGCGACGACGGCGGCGGCGGTGACGCCGGGGCACTCCGCCAGGACGCGTTCGATCTCGGCTGGTTCGATCCGGTTGCCCCGGACCTTGACCTGCGAGTCGGCCCGACCCAACCACTCGATCGCGCCGTCGGCGTGCCGCCGTACGGTGTCCCCGGTGCGGTAGAGCCGCTGGCCGCTGGCCGGATGGGTGAGGAACACCTCGGCGGTGCGGTCCGGGCGGTTGACGTAGCCCCGGGCCAGGCCGACGCCGGACAGGTACAGCTCGCCGGTGTCGGCGGGGTTCAGGTCGGCGTCGAGCACGTGCAGGGTGAGGTTGGGCAGCGGTTCGCCCAGGGGCAGGAACGCGCCGACCGACTCGACCCGGTGGGCGGACGCCCAGATCGTCGCCTCGGTGGGGCCGTAGAGGTTCCACAGGGCACGGGCGGTGCCGTGCAGTTGCTGGGCGGTCGCCGGCACCAGGGCCTCGCCGCCGGACAGGACGGTGAGCTGCGGCCTCGGCGTCCAGCCGGTCTCCAGCAGCAGCCGCCACATGCTCGGGGTGGCCTGGGCGACGGTGACCTCGCCGATGAGGTCGGCCAGCCGGTGCGGGTCGCGGGCCACCGCCCGGGACGCCAGGGTCACGGTCGCGCCGACGGTCAGCGGCAGCAGCAGTTCCAGCAGGGAGATGTCGAACGCGACGGTGGTGTGCGCGAGGACGATGTCGGTCTCGGACGAGCCGAGCCGTTCGCCGATGCCGGTCAGGAAGTTCGCCAGGGCGGCGTGCCCGATCTCCACCCCCTTCGGTTCGCCGGTCGACCCGCTGGTGAACAGCACGTACGCGAGGTCGGCGCCGGTGACCGTCGGCGGCGCGGCCAGCGCTGACCCGTCCGGGCCGGGGATCGGCAGCACCGGACCGACCGACGCGCCGAACGCGAGGCTGTGTTCGTCGGCGAGGATCAGATCGCACTCGGCGACCTGCACGTAGCGGCGCAGTCGTTCCACCGGATAGTTCGGGTCGAGCGGCAGGAACGCCGCCCCGACCCGCAGGATGCCGAGCATCGCCGGGACCAGGTCGGGGCCGCGCTCGGTGAGCAGGCCGACGACGGACCCGGCACCGATCCCCTGGTCGTACAGGTGGGCGGCGATGGCGTCGGCCCAGGAGTCCAGGGTGGCGTAGTCGATCCGGCGGGCACCGCTGCGGACCGCGACGGCGTCCGGACGGGCGGCCATGGTGGCCGCGACCAGATCCAGCACTGTGGGTACGGAGGCTGCCGGCTCGGCCGCACGGTCCGGGTACGACGCGACGTCGGTCGGGCCCACGGCGTCGGACCCGTCGTGTCGGGTGGCCCCGGACCCGTCGGGCGGCGTCGCACCGGCCGGTGCCGAATCGACCCTGTCCGCGGGGGCGGGCTCGGCCGAGGCGATCGCAGCCTCGTCGGCAGCGGCGGGCGTCGACGCGGCAGCCGGCGTGGGCATGGGCGCGGCGGTGCCGAGGAGCATGGCCCCGAGGGCGATGTCCTCGACCCGCTCGGCGAACTCCAGCGCCTCGTCGGCGGACATCGCGGTTTCCCGGACGAACACCGTGGGCGGGCCGTCGTGCAGGCAGATCAGGGCGATCTCGGTGTCCGGCTCGGTGGCCGCCTCGTCGTCGGGGTGCCGCTGGAGGACGGCGATCCGGGTGAAGGTCGGCCCGTCGGCACCGACCGGGCGGTGTGCCAGACCGAGGCGTACCTCCAGGTCGGTGGCGTAACCGTGCCGGGCGGTGGCCTCGTCGAGCCGGGCGGACAGTTCGTCGGCGGCGCCGGCGTCGAAGCGCACCGGGACGCGGGCGACGGCGAGCCCGCAGGTCGCCTCGGCCAGGGCCGGCGCGGAGGAGGTCGACCAGGCGAAGTCGAAGCTCGGCGCCTCCATCCGTTCGGCGAGCACGGCGAGGAAGGCGCGGATGACGGTGACCGTCTCGGCCCGGGACCGGGGCAGGTAGGCCAGCTCGTACCGGCCGTAGTGGGCGGACGCGGCGGTGAAGTCCTCGGCGGGCAGCGGCGCCGGCCGCAGGTCGGTCAGGCGGGCCCTCCACCAGGACTCGTGCCGGCGCAGCGGACCCTGCGCGTCGGTGATCGCCGCCAACCGCCCGGGTGGCGCGGCCGGCAGCGGCCGGCCCGGGGTGATGCCCAGCCGCTGGGCCACTGCCCGGCCGCTGAGCGCACTGCCGTCGGTCGCCGTGAAGTCGCTCAGCAGCAGGTCGCCGTCGGGGGTGGACAGGGTCAGCGCGGAGTCGGTCACGGCCGTCGCGACGGTCACCGACGGCGGGTCCTCGCGGGGGATGCGCCGGACCTGGCTGGTGAACACCGCACCCTGGGCGGTGATCAGCGCCGGCACCCCGAGCGGGTTGGGGAACGTGCCGTAGTCGAGGGCCTTGGCGATGCGTTCGGCCTCGGTGGCGGAGGTGCCGGCGTGGATGAGGCCACCGCCGGCGATCCGGTCGCGCTGGTGGTAGAAGCGACGCTCCCGGTCGCCGGTGTCGACCGGTTCGGGCAGTCCGCGCCGCAGCAGGTGCCCGACGAGGTCGGCGAAGAGCGCGATGCCCACCTCGGCGGTCTCGTAGGTCAGGGAGAGCGCGGTGGAATGCGTCCGGACCGGGAACCACCGTTCCAGCAACACGGGGCCGGCGTCCACCGCCTCGGTCATCAGGTGCCAGGTCGCGGCGTGCCGGGTCGCCCCCTCGTAGAGCGCCCAGGCGGCGACGTTGCTGCCGGAGTAGCGGGGCAGCGGACCGTCGTGGAAGTTGACCGCGGCCACCTTCGGCAGCGCCAGCACCGGGCCGGGCAGGATCCGGAAGTTGACGATACTGAACAGGTAGTCGACCTCGGTGGCGGTGAGCGCGGCGGCGAGGTCGGCGTGCGGGTCCAGCACCGGGACGTCGTGCGCGTCCGCCCAGGCGGCGGCGACCGGGTCGTCGGTGAAGACGCCCTCGACGCGGATCCCGGCCTCGACGAGCTGGTCGGCGCAGCGGGCCAGGACCCGGGTGCCGCCGATGAGGAAGCAGTTGACCACGGCCGTCATCCCTCGGTGTCGACGGGGTCGGCCGTCTCGCGCGCCACCCAGGCGTCGATCTGGGAGACGACCTCCTCGTCCAGGGAGAGCTGCCCGGGCGACCAGAGCGGGTTGGACAGGCCGCGGTGGGTCCGCTCGCACATCTCCCAGTCCTCGTAGTTGGCCTTGTCCCAGAGCGCGAAGACGGCCTCGTGCGAGAAGTCGCTGCGGGCCGTCTCGGAGGGGTGGAACAGCCAGAAGTGCCGCACGTAGCAGGTGCTCGGGCTCTCCGGCCAGACCCACTGCATCATCACGTAGTCGGCGGTGAAGCCGAAGAGCAGGTTCGGCAGGATGGTGATCCAGTTGATCTTCTTGAGGTCGGCGTCCGGGACCAGCGGCATGGGTGTCCGGTCGCTGCGTCCGGTCATCGACACCGAGTTGTACTTGTCCCGGATGACCTGCCACGCGCCGACGATGTCGCCCTTGAGCTCGTAGGTGCCCGCGTCGTCGAAGTCGGTGATCCGGTGCAGGTCCTTGTGTGCCGTCGGGAAGTGCAGGCTCTCGTTGACGTTGTGCGCCACCAGCTTCCAGTTGGAGGCGACCGGGTAGTCCTTCGCCTGCACGCACTTCAGGTCGGCCAGCTCGTAGACCCGGGCGAACTCGCCGAACTCGCCGAGGGAGGCGTCGAGGTCGGGGGCGTCGTCGGAGAAGGTGACGAAGACGACCCCGAACCGGATCTCGGTACGGATCGGCAGCAGGCCGTTCTTCTCCTTGTCGAAGAAGTGGTCGAAGTACGTGCCGTTGAAGCTCTTGAGCTTGCCGTTGCGGTCGTAGACCCAGCAGTGGTAGATGCAGACGATGCTCTGCCGCTTGCCGGTGGCCTCCTCCACCAGCCGGTACCCCCGGTGGCGGCAGTAGTTGTGGTACGCCTGGATGCCGTTGTCGCCGTTGATGATCAGGATCGAGCCGGTGCCGATGGTCAGGGTCGCGTAGGAGCCCTTCTCGGTGAACCGGGAGACGTGGTCCACCGGCAGCCAGCGGCGGCGGTAGATCCGTTCCAGCTCCCGCTGGTGCTGTTCCTCACCGGTGTAGAACGCGTGGGACCGGCCACGGCCGCCGGTGTCGTAGTAGGACCGTTGGTCGTCCTGTTGGCCGATGAGATCGAACATGCTGGACGCGCGCGTCATCTGCCTGCCTCCTCGGGGGATCAAGTGCCACGTACGAACGGCGGAGGACCGGGGCGCCCTCCACCGTCGTGCCGCGCCTGTCCCGCGCGGCCTCACGCCGATCAGGACGGTTCGTAGATCCGCTTGTGCGGGGGTACGCCGGCGTCGTCGTAGATCCGGTCCAGGTTGTCGGGGGCGAACAGCTCGTGCCCCTCGACCCCGCCGGCGATCATGCCGAGCATCTTGGTGGTCCACTCCTGGCTGGTGCTGATCGCGCCGAGCACCGCCTCCAGGTACGGGTCGAGGGTCAGCTCGGCCATCGCCGTGGTGTAGTCGTAGACCGGCGCGCTCTCCTCGTCGCGCACCTTGACGTAGTCGGCGAGGGCGTCGTCCATGGTCCGCTCGCCGGAGAGCGCCTCGTGGATGCGGTCGGCGAGCAGTTCGCCGTGCAGGAAGGCGTCGGTCATGCCCCACCCGGTGATGGGGTCCTTGTGGTAGCCGGCGTCGCCCACCAGCGCCCAGCCGGGGCCGTGCGAGCGGCGGTAGTAGTTGTCCGGGTAGCGCATCGGCCGCAACGGCTCCTCGCGCCGGCCCTGCTCGCGCAGCTGCGCGCCCATCTCCGGTTCGACGTCGTCGAAGACGGCCAGGAAACGCGCCTCGGGGTCCTGGCGGAACTCCTTGAGCTGCCGGCGGGTGCAGATGACGGCGACCATGTTGACGTCGCCGTTGGTCGGCCAGGTGCCGAACCACTGCTCGTGGAAGCCGGTCTTGTGGTGCAGGCCCCAGTCCAGCCCGCTGTAGTAGGAGTAGTAGGTGAAGCCGGCGGCGGGCCGCACGTTGTACAGCTCCGCGCCGACCTTCCGAGCGACCGTGGAGTGGAAGCCGTCGGCGCCGACCACCACCGTGGACCGGTACTCCTGCTCCGGCCCGTCGCCCTCGCGGCCCCGGATGCCCACCACCCGACCGTCGGAGAAGACCAGGTCGGAGACGGTGAACTGCTCGAGGACCTCGACGCCGGCCCGGCGGGCGGCGTTGACCAGGATCTCGTCGAGCACGACCCGACGCGGGCAGTAGACCGCGTCGATCCCGTCGATCGGATCGGCGAACCCGGTCAACGGGATGCCGTGGTTGGCGTAGTTCATCTTCCGGATGGCCGGCGTCTTCGCGTCGATCACCTCGTCGAGCAGTCCCCACGCCTGGAGGCGGGACAGCCCGGCCTGGTGGATGTAGTGGGTCGACACCGCGTCGCTCGGAAATGAGGAGCGGTCGACCATCAGGACCCGGTGGCCACGTCGGGCCAACAGCATTGCCACGGGCGAACCCGCGCAGCGTGCACCGACAACGATTACATCGAACATGGGCCTGCTCCGATCAGTCGTCAGCCCTGGAAAGCAACCGTCCAATACGGATGTGGGATTGCCACGAGAGTACTTTTCCACGTTCCTCACGGTCAATGCACAGATTCAACGACGTCCGGGGAATGAGAACGCTAACAAGACGGAGTGCCTGCGTACGGACCCTTGCCGAAGCGGAATTCAGGGCGGCTAGTGTGACGTGGATCACATCCATAAAACAAGCTGGATGAATGCTGAGAATGGCGCTGAACTGGGATGATCACTTTCGGTTTACAAAATCGCCCCGATAAATCACAGAAACAAACCGGTGCCAATACGCCCCCAGTCACCCCAGAGGCGGGATCTTCCGGCGAAGCGCCCACCTGCACCGATCGGCGATGACGCGCCCCAAAACACGGGCAACCCCCCAAGAAGGGCAACGGCCACCGTTAACACCTACCGTAATATTTCGGTCACAGCCGCCCTGAGCTGGGGCTACCTCTAGATCAATCGAGCTTTACCAATTAACATTCCACCGGAGCCGCGACAGCAAAGATACTTTGTGGTTGCCTTCGGCAATTTCTAGGTCGGCATGCGGTTGCCCGACATGACCGTTGCCCCGGGCGCTTTCCTGGGACCCTGCGGCGGGACGACCCCGCCGCAGGGCCGACAACGCGCGACCGCCCACATCCGGTCGACCCGGATCCGCGACACCCCGACGAGGCGAACCGAGAGATTCCGCATACCGCCGGCGGCGCGATAAGTGTTCTTTGAATGCCACGTTCCGATCTGTGGACTGACCGGAAATCAGGTACCGGGGCCGAATCCGTCCGCAGGAGCCAGCGGGCGGGAGCGCACATGCGTGAATCGGCTCTCGGTTCACCGGTCGTACCGGAGAACTCACAGAGCCGTCGCCAGACATTCCACGGGGCAGTTCCGGTAGGGCATCCTCCCTACCGGAAATCCCGGTATTCCCCGTCCCGGACTGACATCACGGTGCCGACGCCCACTCAGCGAGCCGTTGCCGTCACGCCACACGTCGATCCGGTTGCGGCCAGCCGGCCGCCTGGGTCACACGTCGGTGATCCGCAGGCCCGCGTGGGCCCGGTAGCGCCGGTTGACCGCGATGAGGTTGGCGGTGAACGCCTCGACCTGGTGAGCGTTGCGCAGCCGCCCGCCGTAGACACCCCGGACCCCGGGGATGGTGGCAGCGAGATCCTGGACCAGGTCGGTGGCCTCGCGGTCGTCACCGAGCACGAGGACGTCGGTGTCGACCGGGTCGAGGCCCGGGTCCTCCAGGAGCACGGCGGAGACGTGGTGGAACGCGGCGACCACCCGCGACCCGGTCAGGATCGCGGCGGCCTGCTGGGCGGCGGATCCCTCCGCGACGGCGAGGGCGTAGGCGCCCTGCTTGTCGAACCCCAGCGGGTTCACGCAGTCGACCACGATCTTCCCGGCCAACACCCGCGCGAGGGCGGTGAGCAGATCGGCGTGCCCGGCCCACGGCACGGCGACCACCACGATGTCTGCCTCGGCAGCGGCCTCGGCGTTCGACCCGCCCCGCACCCGACCGGGCAGGGCGACGGCCGTCTGCCCCGCCCGCTCCGCGTCCCGCGACCCCAGTACGACGTCCAACCCGGCCGCCCCGAAGCGCCGGGCCAACCCCCGCCCCTGCGGCCCCGTCCCACCGAGCACTCCGACCGTCCGACCAACCAGCCCATCACTCACGCTCACATCAGTCTCCTTCTCATCCCCCAACTCCCACCCCTCCCGCCCTCCCCTCCCCTGACCCCCGCCCCTCCCCGCCCCTCCCCCGCCCCGCCCGCCCCGCCCGCCCCGGTGATCAAGAGGTTTGCGTCATCGTGGAGATCGATCCTGACGTTTTTCTCTTGATCACCGGGCGGGGCGGGGGTGGGGCGGGGGCCAGGGGAGGGGCGGGCGGGAGGGGCGGGCGGGGTTAGGGGTGGGGTTGGTAGAGGGTGAGGGGGTTGCCGGCGGGGTCGGTGACCAGGGCTCGGCGTTCGTGGGGGCCGGTCACCGGGGCGGTGGCGGTGGCGCCGGCGGCGACCAGGCGGGCGACGCAGGCGTCCAGGTCGTCGACCTGGACGCTGAGCACGGTGCGGCCGGCGACGGGTTGCTGGGTGGCGTCGGCCAGGCCGATGGTCACCGTGCCGTCGGTGACGGCGGCGTAGCGGTCGCCGTCGCGGAAGCGCACCGTCAGCCCGAGCGCGGTGTAGAAGGCGAGTTGGGCGTCCAGGTCGTCGGCGGGGACGATCACGTGGCCGATCCTCATGGGCGGAACCTCGGCATGACCTCGCGGGCGAACCGCTCGACGATCTCGATCGACCGTTCGATCGGCAGGCCGAGCCACTGGGCACGGAACACGAAGTGGTTGTAGCCGGCGTCGGCGAAGTCCTGGATCTTGGCGGCGATGTCGTCGGGCGAGCCGAAGAAGAGCGCCTTTTCCTTGATCGCGTCCCACTGCGACTCGAAGAAGTCCATACCGTACTGGACGTACTCTCCGTAGGAGCGTTTCACCGCGTCACCGGCGACGGCGAACGCGGCGTCGGCGGAGTCGGCCACGCACAGGTCCCGGTGGATCGGGAAGACCGCGTCCCGCTCGTCGAAGCCGGCGGCCCGCCGCTGTTCGCGGTAGTCGGCCAGGTTGCCGACGGCCCAGTTGCGGCGCACGTTCGACGGGGCGAGCCAGGGCAGCCCCTGCCGGGCGATCCGGGCGATGCCGGTCGGGCCGTTGGCGCCCACCCAGACCGGCGGATGCGGACGCTGCACCGGCGGTACGCTGCACCGCACCCCGTCCAGGGTGAAGTGCCTACCCTCGTGGTGCACCGGCTCCCCGGTCCACAGCTGCTGCATCACCGCCAGCGCCTCGTTCATCCGGGACACCCGGGTTCGCCGTTCGATGCCGAACGAGGCGAACTCGGCGTCCCGGTAGCCCGAGCCGATACCGAGGACGAACCGGCCACCGGACATCTGGTCGATGGTGGCGATCTCCTCGGCCCAGTGCACCGGGTGGCCCAGCGGCAGGATGAGGATGCCGGTGCCGAGTTGCATCGTCCCGGAGTGGTCGATGAGCCGGCTCAGCAGCGGCAGCGGCTGCGGGGTGCTCAGCGACGACAGGTAGTGGTGGATACCGAAGACCGAGTCGTAGCCCAGGTCGCGGATGTGCTGGACGTACTCGACTGTCTCACCGACCCGGCGACCCAGGTCGTCGCCGGGGGCGTACTGGTGGTCGAGCAGGATGCCGAACCTCACGCCGGTCGCCTACTCTTCCCGCGACCGGCTGTCGCTGAGCCGGAAGTAGGGCGCCACCAGCCGGTCCCGGTCGGCCAGCGCCTGCGCGATGCCCTTCTCCCGACGCTCCTTGAGGAAGTTCCAGTCCCCGTCGGCGAAGCTGACGTTGGTGGCCCAGCCGTGCCCGACCCAGCCGGTCATCGCTCCGAGGCCCTTGCCCCGGGCCTCCATCACCACCTGCATCATCGACTTGCCCATCATCAGCGAGTCCAGCGGCATCACGGCGATCGCGTCGGCGTAGTCGTCGACCCAGCGTTGCAGTTCTTCGCGTGCGACGACCTTGGTGACCAGACCCTTGCGTTCGCCCTCCTCCGCGCCGATCGCCCGCATGGTGAGCATGACGTCCTTCATCGTGGTCAGGCCGACCTTCTCGATCCAGTGGTACATGTCCTGCGGGGCGGGACCGAGGTAGCGGAACGCCGGGTGGGTGAACCGGGCGTCCGGGGAGGCGATGACGATGTCGGCCGAGAGCGCGATCTGGAAGTGCCCGCCGTAGCAGTAGCCCTGCACCTGACAGATGGTCGCCTTAAGCGACTCGATGATCGGGCGGGTGAAGCCGGAGCTGAGCACGTTGCGGTCCGGCAGGATGCGCTGGCGCTGGGCCGGTCGACGCCGGGACGCCTTGTCGGTGCCGGTCTTGTAGCCGATGTAGTGGCCGAGTTCGGCGGCGTCCGCGCCGGTGCCGAAGTGCTCACCCTCCCCCTTGAACACGATGACCTTGACCCGGTCGTCGGTCTCCGCCTCCTTCACCAGGTCGCCGACGCGTTCGAAGGCAGCCACCGGAATGGCGTTGAGCCGCTCGGGGCGGTCGAAGGTGATGGTGGCCACGGCCCGTTCCTCGTCCACGTCGTAGCGGACGTACTTGGCGAGGACCTCGGGATCGACCTCCATGTTCTCGACGTCCCACTGGCTTTCCAGCAGCTCGGCTTCGGTCTTCTTCACGGCGGTTCCTTAGGTCAGGTGGTACGGAAGGCGGGGATCACTTCGGTGGCGAACAGTCGCAGCGAGGCGCGGAGCTTCTCGGTCGGCATACCGAGCCACCCGGGACGGAAGATGAGGTGGTCGAAGCCCAGGTCGCGCAGGGCGCTGATCCGCTCGACGAGGAGTTCGGGCGAGCCCAGCAGCAGCGTGTTGCGGACCAGTTCGTCGAAGCGGTCCCGCTGCCAGCGCAGCGCCGGATACTCGGCGTACGTCGAGTACTCGACCCGGGCGTGCGGCAACGCCTCCGCGACGGCCTGTTCGGTGCTCGGCGCGCAGTACAGCTCCACACCGACGGGCCGCTGCACCGTCGCCGGGTCCCGGCCGTACTCGGCGAGCGCCTCGTTGTAGACGGCCAGGTGCTCCGGCAGGAACCGGCGGCTCGGTGAGTTGCCCGGCGCGTACCAGGCGTCGCCGAGCCGGGCCGCCCGACGGACCGCTTTCTTCCCACCGGCGCCGATCCAGATCGGTGGGCCGCCCGGGGTCAGCGGCGGGATGCCGATGGTGGCGTCGACCTGCGGATAGAACTCCCCGTCATGGGTGACCGGGTTCCCGGTCCACAGCGCCCGGATGAGCCGCAGGCTCTCGTCGAACCGGCGGAACCGGGTCTCCGGGTCGACCCCGAACGCCGCGAACTCGTTCTCCCGGTAACCCGCCCCGACGCCGAGGATCACCCGTCCGCCGGAGAGGTGGTCCAGGGTGGCGAACTCCTCGGCGACGTGCACCGGGTGGAACATCGGCAGCAGCAGGATGCCGGTGCCGAGCAGCATGTCCCCCGAGCGCGGGATCAGGCTCGCCAGCATCGAGATCGGCTGCGGGGTGGCCAGGTTGGACTGGAAGTGGTTGATCGTCCACACCGAGTCGTAGCCCAGCTCCGCGGCGAGTTCGACGGTGCCGAACAGGTCGTCGAGGTGCCTGCCGAGGTCGTCGCCGGGCGGGTACTGGTGCGACGCCATGATGCCGAACCTCATCGGCTCCCCCAAGCTGTCGATCGGCTGTCCGTACGGGACACCGCCACGGGGGCGACCCCGTCCGCCTCCGGCAGGGGGGCCGCCGCGCGGCTGATCTTGCCGGTGGCGCTGCGTTCCAGGGCTGGCACGAACTCGATCCGCCGGGGGGTCTTGAAGTGGGCCAGCCGCTCCCGGGCGTACGCGACGAGCCGCGCGGCGAGATCGGTGTCGGCGACCGCGTCGTCGGCCACCCGGACCACCAGCGCCACGGGGATCTCGCCCAGCCGGTCGTCCGGCCGGCCGAGCACCCGGACGTCCCGCACCAGCGGATGCGCCCGCAGTTCGTCCTCGATCTCCTCGGGCCAGACCTGGAAACCCCCGCACTTGATCATGTCCCGCTTGCGGCCGACCAGGAAGAGCACCCCGTCGGCGTCGACGTAGCCCATGTCGCCGGTGTGCACCCAGCCGTCCCGGACCAGCTCGGCCGACGCGGCGACGTCGTCGACGTACCCCCTGGTCAGCGCGGAGCGGACCACCACCTCACCCGCCGCGCCGGTCGACAGCGCGGTGCCGGCGTCGTCGCGGATCTCCAACTCGACACCCGGGTAGACCCGGCCGGCGGAGCCCGGCTTCCACCGACCGGCCTTCATGTCCCGGCCGGTCCAGCCGGCGATGTGCCCGGCCTCGGTCGAGCCGTAGTTGACCAGGATGGGCACCCGGTAGCGCTCTTCGAACGCGCGCCGCACCGGCCAGGAGATGGCCTGCCCGGCGACCAGGACGGACTTGACCCCGTCGAACGGCAGGTCCCGCTCGGCGTGCACGATGTCGAAGACCATGGTGGGCAGTAGGAAGAGGTTGTCGAAACCGAACCGCGCCATCAGGTCGGCGAGCCGGTCGACGCCGAAGCGTTCCCAGACCACCGCCGGCCGGCCGACGAAGTACGCGAACAGCAGCGCGTGCTGGCCGCCGCTGTGGAACAGCGGCAGGGCGACGAGGTTCGGCCTGGCCTGCGGCGCGGCGGTGCCCTCGGCCTCGGTGCCGGTGGTGACCCGGGCCAGCCGCATCAGCGACTCGCGGGTCCCGCCGTGGGTGACGCTGACCGCCTTCGGTCGCCCGGTCGTGCCCCCGGTGAACAGGATGCACGCCTCGGCCTCCGGCCCGACGTCGACCCCGGTGACCCGGACCTCCCGCCGCCACGGCAACGCCGGCACACCGGTCAACGGCTGTGTGGTGGACCGCACCGGCAGCCGGCCGTGGCCGGCGTCGTCAGCAGCGGAGCCGGAGCCGGCGGAAGCGACGGCGGGGACGGAAGCGGCGGAGGCGGTGACCCTTACGGCGTCCTGCGCGGCCAGGAACTCGGCTACCACGTCCGGGCGGCGGTCGTCGACCAGCAGCAGCCGGGGCGCGGTCTTCGCCACCGACTCGGCCAGCTCGGCGGCGTTGTAGAGGCTGCTGACGGTGACCGGCACCGCGCCGATCTTCCAGGCGCCGAAGAGCAGGAACACGATCTCCGGTCCGTTGGTCAGGTAGCAGGCGACCCGGTCGCCGGGGCCGACGCCCTCGGCCCGCAGCGCGGCGGCGACACCCCCGGCGAGCAGGTCGATCTGGTCGAACGTCCAGGACCGGCCGTCCTCGCCGTACAGGCCCGGCAGGTCGGCCCGGTCGGCGCACCGGCCCTCCAGGATGCCGGCCAGGTTGCCGGCGTTCACCGGGTCCCCCCTGGCACGGTCGTGGTGACCCTCGGGATGACCTCCGCGCCGAAGCGGGCGAGCTGTTCCATCGCCTCGTCCTGGCCGGCGCCGACGAACTGGTGGCGCAGCGAGACCTCGGTGATGCCCAACTCGCTCTCCCAGCGGCGCAGCTTGGCGACGATCTCGTCGGCCGAGCCGACCAGACAGTCCTCGGCCAGGTAGCGGTCCAGGTCGAGAGACTGCGCGTCGTCCCAGGACTTGTAGCCGGCGTACTGGCGTTGCAGGTGCGGGCGGACGGCCGCGACGGCCGCCGGGTAGCTGTCGCCGAGGTACGCCTCACGGCTCATCGGGTACTCCCGGTCCAGTGGGAAGCCCCGCTCGGCCAGGTCACCCCGGTAGATGCCGAGCAGTCGGGCCAGTTCCCCGTCGTTGCCCTTGGGGCCGATCAGCCACGGGGCGTCCAGTCGGGCGGCGCGGCGGATCGCGGGTTCGGCGAACGCGCCGATCCACAGTGGTGGGCCGCCGGGCTGGGCCGGGCGCAGCGCCAGGGACGCGCCGGGGACCTCGCCCCAGCTCCCGGCGATGTCGATCGTCTCGCCGTTCCACAGGGAACGCAGGATCGGCACGTACTCCCGCAGTCGCCGCAGCCGGTCCTCCCAGGCGACGCCGAACGCGGTGGTCTCGCGGCGGCGGTAGCCGGCGCCGATGCCGACGGTCAGCCGGCCGCCGGCGAGCACGTCGAGCGAGGCCAGCTCCTCCGCGAGCGCGACCGGGTTCAGCAGGGGGGCCAGCAGGACCCCGAACCCGATCCGGACCCGGGAGGTGGCGTGGGCGAGGTAGCCGGCCAGCGGGACCGGCTGGACGAACGCCGATCGGGCCAGGTAGTGGTGGCCGAGGTAGACGGCGTGGAAGCCGGCCGCCTCGGCGGCGGCGGCCTGGGCCAGTACGCCGTCGATGCCCTCGGTGGCCGACGCCGACGGGTCGAACTGGGCGCTCAGGAAGCAGCTGATCTTCACCCGGCGACCGCCTCGGGAGTGGGCACGCTGTCGGCGGCGCGCTCCTGGGCCCGGAAGTGCGGGATGACCTTGTCGGCGAACTCCTCCATCGAGCGCAGTGCGGCCTTGCGGTCCAGGGACGGAATCCGCAGCCAGCCGATGTAGTGGTTGATGCCGAGCTGTTCGCGCAGCATCTCGATGGTCTCGATGACGCGCTGGGCCGAGCCGAAGTTGCCACCGTGGGTAAGCGTCTGCTCCAGGGTCAGCAGCTCGATGTTCTTGGCCACGGCCGCGTAGTAGGACCGTTCCTTGGCGATGGCGTCCTCCGAGCCGGGGATGACCTTGCCGACGGACTTGTAGTAGTTCATCGCCGCCTGGGCGGCCGCGCGCAGGCCCTCCTCGCTGTCACCGCACCAGACCTGCTGCATGAACGGCAGGTCGTAGGTGGAGATGTCGAAGCCGTTCTCCCGCATGCTCTGCCGGTAGAGGTCGAAGTTCTTCTGCATGATGCCCAACGGCGTGAAGTTCGGTGAGGTGATGATCGACTCGCCGACCGCGCCGCGCTCCCGGAAGCTCTCCGGGGAGACCGTGCCCTGCAGGATCGGCGGCCCGCCCGGGGTGAACGGCCTCGGGTAGGTGGTGACGTCGTCGTAGTGGAAGATCTCGCCGTGGTAGGAGAAGTTCTCCTGCGACAGCGCGAGCCGCAGGATCTCCAGGGTCTCCTGGTAACGCTGCTTCGACTCCTCCAGCGGGATGCCGAAGCCGGCGAACTCGGCGGGCTGGTAACCCCGGCCGACGCCGATCGAGACCCGGCCGCCGCTGAGCACGTCGAGGGCGGCGATGTCCTCGGCCAGCCGCAGCGGGTGGTGCAGCGGCAGCACCAGGACGGCGGTGCCGATGGTGATCTGCCGGGTCCGCTCGGCGACGGCCATGCCGAAGTTCACCGGGCTGCCGAGGATGCCGTACGTCGAGAAGTGGTGTTCGGCGAGCCAGATCGAGTCGAAGCCCAGCTCGTCGGCCAGCTGGATCTCGTCGAGGGTCTCCCGGAGCACCTGGTGGTCCGAGACCCCGTCGGCCACCGGGAACAGGTTCATGATTCCGAACTTCACGGCCTTCTCCTCATTTATTCCGACCAGCCGGTATGTTACTGCCCCGGCCGATGCCCGGCAAGACTTCCGCAGGTCAGGCCTGCGGTGTTCGACGCGACCCGACCCGCAGCTCCCCGGTCCGCCGCCGGTGCCACGCGCCCCGCCCGCACCGGGCGTCGAGCACGAACGCCCGGCGCAGGAACAGGTGCGGGTCCGCCTCCATGGTGATGCCCATCCCGCCGTGCACCTGGATGCACCGCTCGGCGGCGAAGACCGCCGCCTGCCCGGCCGCCGCCTTGGCGGCGTGCACCTGGATCGCGGCGTCCGGCCGGCCGTTGTCCACCGCCCACGCCGCGTACAGGGTCAGGTCCCAGGCCGCCTTGCGGGCGGTGGCCGCCTCGGCGAGCGGGAACGCGACCCCCTGGAACGAACCGATCACCCGACCGAACTGCCGACGCGTCCGGGCCTGCTCGGCGGCCAGGTCGACCGCCCCCTGCGCCACCCCGCACAGCTCGGCCGCCACCACCAGCGCGGCCCGCAGCGGGCCGGACCCGGCGGGCTGCGTCCGCTCCGGGGCGGCCACCGTCAGGTCCGACAGCGGCACCGCCGGGTCCACCGACTGCCGGGCGGTGGTCCGGAGCGGGTCGGCGAACCAGACCCCGTCCGGGCCGAGGGCGACGACGCCGTCCGCCTGCGCCGCGTACGGCACCAGGGTCCGTACCAGCGGGTCCGGCGACGCCCGGTCGACCCACCCGGAGCTGCCCGGCACGTCGACCGCCGGGGTGAGCACCCGGCGGCCGTCGAGCACCTCGTCGGGGAGCGGACCGGTGCGCCGCTCGTCGCCGCAGAGCAGTTGGACCGCCGCCGCGTGCGCCGGGAACCGGCTCGGCACCAGCCGCTCGCCGAGCGCCTCGACGGCGACCAGCAGGTCGATCAGGCCCGACCCGATGCCACCGGCCGACTCGGGCACCCCGAGCAGCCCGAAGTCCCGCAGCAACGGCCCGTCAGCCGCCGGGGCCCGCCACGGACCGGCCAGCAGCTCGCGGGCGGTGCCACGGTCGGCGTCCGCGAGCGAGCCCACTGTCGCACCGATCTCCCGCTGTTCCTGGGTGAATGTTGCGCGCACCAGACCACTCCGCTCAGCGTGAGCGGGGCAGGCGCAGCACCCGCTCCGCGAGAATCGACTTCTGGACTTCCTCCGTGCCGCCCTCGATCGTGTGGGCGCGGGCGCGCAGGTAACGACGCATCCGGGCGGCGGCGCCGTCGCCGTCGACAAGCACCCCGCCGGCCTCGTCGAGCTGCACGGCGAGCCGGTTGGCGTGCTGCACCACCCGGGCCCACAGGCTCTTGAGCGCCGAGGTCTCCGGGCCGGGGACACCACCGGCCCGGCTCTCGCCGAGCATCCGCATCGACCCGATCCGGACCGCCTCGGCGTCGCACTGCAACGCGCCCACCGCGTCGGCGAACGCGCTGTCGTCGGCCACGCCCCGCTCGACCGCGACGTCGATCAGCCGGTCGACCGCCTGGCGGGCCCAGACCCAGAGGTTGAGCGCCATGCTGCCGCGTTCGAACGCGAGCGTGGTGAGCGCGACGGTCCAGCCGTCGCCGACCCCGCCGAGCACGTCGGCGTCGGCGACGAACACGTCGTCGAGGAACATCTCGTTGAACTCGGTGTCCCCGTTGATCATCTCCAGCGGCCGGACGGTGAACCCGTCCATCGGCGCGAGGAAGTAGGTGATGCCCTGGTGCTTCGGCGCGGCGGCGTCGGTGCGGGCCAGCAGCAGGCAGTGCGACGCGTTGTGCGCGTTGGACGTCCAGATCTTGGCCCCGTTGATCCGCCAGCCACCGTCGACCCGGGTCGCCGCCGTGGTCAGGCTCGCCAGGTCCGACCCGGAGCCGGGCTCGCTGAAGCCCTGACACCAGTACTCGTCGCCGCGCAGGATGCCGGGCAGGTGCCGGGCCTGCTGGGCGTCGGTGCCGTGCGCGATGATCGTCGGCCCGGCCAGCATCATGCCGACCCCGTTGAGCGGGTACGGCGCACCGCGTACCGCGGCCTCCTCGTTGAAGACGGCCTGTGCCAGCGCGTCCATCCCCCGGCCGCCGTGCGCGACCGGCCAGGACAGGCCGGCCCAGTTGCCGGCGCAGAGCCGGTCCTGCCACACCCGCGACCAGTGCTCGCGCGCGTCCTGGGACAGCTCCTCCTGGTCGGGCACGTCCGCCAGCGCCCCGTCGAGCCACCCGCCGACCTCGCGCCGGAACGCCAGATCGGTGTCGCTGTCAGCGAAGTCCATGCCCACCTCCCACCGGGTCGTCGATGTCGCCGGTCACGCGCTGGCCTCTTCGGCGCGGGTGAGCCGGGCCTTGTAGAGCTTGCCGTTCGGGTCCCGGGGCAGGGCGTCGCGCAGCACGTAGGACGCCGGGCGCTTCGGCTTGGCCAACCGGTCGGTGAGGTGCCGGCGCAACTCCGCGACGGCCGTGTCCGGGTCGGGCGCGGTGTCGGCCAGCACGACGTGTGCCTGGGGCACCTCGCCGAACTCCGGATCGGGGGTGCCGACGACGCCGACGTCGGCGACCCAGTCGTGGCCGATCAGCTCCGCCTCGATCTCGGCCGGATAGACGTTGACCCCGCCGACCAGGATCAGTTCGGCCGCACGACCGGTGATGTAGAGGAACCCGTCGGCGTCGACGTGCCCGACGTCCCAGACGGTCATCAGGCCGTCGCGGCGTGCGCCGTCGGTCTTGCCGGGGTCGTTGTGGTATTCGATCCGGTCGTCGCCCTGGCGCATGTAGACGATGCCGGTCTGCCCGACGGGCAACTCGTTGCCCAGCTCGTCGAGGATGCGCAGGGTGGAGATGGAGGCCGGCCGACCGACAGTGCCCGGATGGGCCAGCCACTCGTGCGGTCGCGCGACGGTGGTGCCGACCTCGGTCGAGCCGTAGTACTCGTAGACCACCGGGCCGAACCAGTCGAGGATGCGCTGCTTGACCTCGCGGGGGCAGGGCGCGGCGCCGTGCAGCACGTAGCGCAGCGAGGAGATGTCGTAGCCGGCGCGGACCGACTCGGGCAGTTGCAGCAGCCGGTAGAAGTGGGTCGGCACCATGCTGGTCCCGGTGACCCGGCGTGCCTGGACCCGGTGCAGGAAGCCCTCAGGCGTCCAGCCGTCCATCAGGACCATCGTGCCGCCGGCGTGCAGCGCGCCCATCGCCGGGGTGATGTTGGCCGAGTGGTACATCGGGGCCGACACCAGCCAGGACGCGAACGCGTCGCGCTCCATGCCGAACTCCCGGAACAGCCAGACGTAGGTCAGCGCGCCGGTGTCCGCGTCGACGCCGCTCAGCGGGCGCTTGACCCCCTTGGGTCGGCCGGTGGTGCCCGAGGTGTACATCATCAGCGAACCGGCCGGGGTGTCCGCCGGGCTGGTCGTGGGCATGTCGGCGGTGAGCGTCGACAGCGGCCGGGCCCGGTCGGTGCGGGGCGTGCCGTCGACGAAGACCTGGATGCCGGGGGCGGCCTCGGCGGCGGCGACCACGACGTCCTCGACCCGCTCGGAGCCCACCACCACCCGGGCGGCGCTGTCGGCGAGGATGTAGCCGACCTCGGGCGCGGTGAGGTGGTAGTTGAGGGTCACCAGGTAGAGGCCCGACTGCATCGCCGCGAGATAGAGCGCGACCAGGCCAGGGCTGTTCGTCATCACCGCCGCGACGGTGTCGCCGGGCCGCAGGCCCGCGTGGGTACGCAGCCCGTGCGAGATCCGGTTCACCTCGGCGAACAGGTCACCGTACGAGATCCGCCGGTCGTCGGCGGTGACGATCGCGCACAGGTCCGGTTCCGCGGCTGCCCAGAGCCGGAACCCGGTCCGCTCCTCGCTCATCGGACTCCTTGAGCTAGATTCCGACCATCCGGTATGTTGGTGTCCCACAGTAAGGGAGCCTCCCGACGATGTCCAGACCCGTGAGCGACGCCCACGCCGCCACCTGGCGGGCCCGCCAGGTGCCGGTCCCCGCCCAGGTCGTCGACGGTGTCTGGGCCATCCCCGTCCCCCTGCACGGCAGCGCCCTGCGGTCCATCACCGTCTTCCTGATCGCCACCGGCGACGGACCGGTCCTCGTCGACGCCGGCTACGACCACCCGAGTTGCTGGGCGTCGTTCCAGCAGTCGGTGGCGGCCGTCGGTCAGCGGGTCGACGCCATCACGGCGGTCCTGCTCACCCACAACCACCCGGACCACGTCGGGTTCGCCGACCGGGTACGGGCCGTCTCCGGCGCGCGGGTGATCATGGGTGGGGCCGACGACTTCGCCACCATGCACCAGCGGCGCGGCACCTTCCTCCAGCAGGTACGCACCGCGCTCGACCTGACCGGGGCCCCGCCCGACGTCGTCGCCGCCATGTACGCCGACGCGGTCGCCGTCGCCGAACACCCGGAGAGCCTGCGGCTCGACCTGGCCCTGACCGGCGAGACCGAACTCCGCTTCGGCGACGTGACCATCCGCGCCCTGCCCGCCCCCGGGCACACCTACGGGCACACCGTCTACGTCGACAGCCGGGGGCTGGTCTTCACCGGCGACACCATGATGGCCGAGGGGCCCACCCAACTGGCCATCGTCAGCCGCCCCGGCGACGACCCGGCGGCCGACCTGTTCCGGACGCTGGCCCGCATCCGCGACCTCGGAGCCGCCATCGCCTGCCCCGCCCACCAGTTCCCCTACCGGGACGTCGCCGCCCGCGCCGAGGCCCTCGCGGCCTTCCACCGCGACGAGGTCGACACGGTCCGCGCCCTGACCCGCGACAGCGGCACCGCGTGGGACCTCGCCCGGCGGATGACCTGGAAGAAGCCGTGGGACGAACTGGGCCGGGGCACCCGGCGGTTCGCCCTCGTGCACACCCTCGCCCTGCTGCGCCACGCCACCCGCGCCGACCAATGACGCCGCACGCGGCACCCGGCCGCACCCGGCCTCAGTCGCGGCGGGCCTCGTCGTACGTCCAGTCCGGGCGCAGCGTCGACCGCAGCTCCCGCAGGGTCCGCTTGAGCACCTTGCCGGACGGGTTGGTGGGGAACTCCGGCACCAGGTAGACCTCCTTCGGCACCTTGAACCGACCGAGCCGCTGGCGGGCGTGCGCGATCAGCGCCTCGGGGGTCAGCCCCGGGCGGGCGACCACGAACGCGGCCGGCACCTCCTGCCACACCGGGTGCGGCGCGGCCACCACCGACACGGCCAGCACCAGCGGATGGTCGGCCAGCACGTTCTCGATCTCGGCACTTGACATGTTCTCCCCGCCGCTGCGGATCATGTCCTTGAGCCGGTCGCGGATGTACAGGTAGCCGTCGGCGTCGAAACAGCCGATGTCACCGGTGTGGAACCAGCCGTCCCGGAATGCGGCCCGGGTCGCCACCGGATCGTCGAGGTAGCCGGGGCTCACCTTCGGCCCGCGGGCGACCACCTCGCCGTTCTCGCCGACCGGCACGTCGTTGCCGTCCGGGTCGACCACCCGGACCTGGACCCACGGCACCGGAAGACCCACCGAGCCCTGCTTGGACTCCTGGTGCGCCGCATCGAGGTAGGTCAGCCCGCTACAGGTCTCGGTGAGGCCGTACCCCTCGATCAGCCGGGCGTTCGGGAACAGCCCCCGGGCCACGGCGAACAGCGCCGGGGTGACCTGGGAGAAGATCAGCCAGCGCACCGAGGACAGGTCCGCGCCGACGATGGTCGCCTCGCGGCGGACCATGTCCAGCATCGTCGCCGCCAGCACCATGCCGGTGACCCGCTCGCCCTCCATCGCCCGCAGCACGGCCGCCGGCACGAAGCGGCGGTGCAGCACCATGCAGCCGCCGACGTGCCAGATGCCGTAGCCGGGCAGGTCGGTGCCGCCGACGTGGTAGAGCGGCGCGACGTTGAGGATCCGGTCGGTCGGCCGGAGCCCCAGCTCGACGATCTGGGCGTGCATGTTCCTGTTCACGTTGCCGTGGGTGAGCAGCACCCCCTTGGGCAGGCTGGTGGTGCCGGAGGTGTAGACGATCCGTTGCAGGGCCGTGTCGTCGAGGGCGGCGTCGGCGACCCGCGCGCCCCGGTGCGCCGCGACGAGCGCCCGCAGGTCGGTCCAGCCGTCGTCGATCGGTTCCAGTGCGAAGCGGCGTACGCCCGGCAGGTCGGTGAGCGCGGCGGTGGTGAGCGCGGCGAACTCCGGCACCGTGGCGACCGCCCCGACCCGCGCGTGCGCCAGCAGCCGGGCCAACTCCCCCGCCGTGAGGCGGTAGTTCAGCGGGACGAAGACCGCGCCGAGTTTCGCCAGCGCCAGCGAGAGGATCAGGAACTCGGGGACGTTGTCCGCCACGATCGCCACCCGGCTGTCCCGGCGTACCCCCTCGGCGGTCAGGCCGGCGGCCAGCGCGTTGACGTCGTCGTCGAGTTGCCGGTGGGTCCACCGGCGACCCTCGAAGACCAGCGCGTCGGCGTCGGCGAACCGGCGGGCGTTGCCGGCCAGCATCGCGGCGAGGTTCGCGGTGCTCACCGGGCCGTCTCCGCCTCGCGCAGGGCCTTCTTCAGCACCTTGCCGGAGTCGTTGCGCGGCAGCGTCGTCACGAGCTGCACGTACCGGGGGACCTTGTAGCGGGCCAGTTCGGCCCGGCAGTGCGCGCGCAGTTCCTCGGCGGTGCCGGTCGCGCCGGGGCGCAGGATGACGAACGCCTTGGGCACCTCGTCCCACCGCGGGTCGGGCACCCCGATCACCGCGACCTCGGCGACGTCGGGGTGCCGGGCGAGGACCCGCTCGATCTCGGCGCTGGCGATGTTCTCCCCACCGGACTTGATCAGGTCGGCCCGGCGGTCGACGAACCACAGGTAGCCGTCGGCGTCGATCCGCCCCACGTCGCCGGTGCGGAACCAGCCGTCACGCCGGGTACGCCGGTTGGCCTCGTCGTCGTTCCAGTAACCGGGCGAGACCTTCTCCCCCCGGACGATGATCTCCCCCTCGACGTCCGGGCCGACCGGCCGGAAGTGCTCGTCGACGATCCGGATCTGCACCCCGGGGAACGGCGCACCGAGCGCGCCCAGCTTGCTCTGCTCGTGCGCGGCGTCGAGATAGCAGACCCCGTTGCACAGCTCGGTCATGCCGAAGGTGTCGATCAGGCGGACGTGCGGCAGCCGGCGCTTCACCTCCTGCCGCACGCTCGGCGCGACACCGGCGAAGAGCAGGTAGCGCAGCGACCCCAGGTCCGGCGGGTCGTCCAGGTCGAGCAGCCCGAACAGGATCTGGGCGGCCAGCACCAGGCCGGTGATCCGTTCCTCGGCGGCGATCCGGGCGATGTCGGTCGGCTTGAACGTCGGGGTGAGCACCATCGTCGCGCCGGCCACGAAGGTGGCCAGCCCCGGCGCCTCCAGCCCGCTGACGTGGAACAGCGGGGCGGAGACGAGGATCCGGTCGGCGGCGGTCAACTCCAGTTCGAGGACCTGCGCGAAGTGGTTGGCGGTGAGGTTCCCGCAGGTGTGCACCACCCCCTTGGGGCGGGCGGTGGTGCCCGAGGTGTAGAGCAGCCGGTGCACGTCGGCGGGGCTCTTGTCGGCGTCGGCGACCCGGACACCGGGTGGCTGACCGGCCAGCAGGTCGGCCAGCCGCCGGGCGTCACCGACGACGAGTTTCCCGTTGGCGACCAGGGTCCGCAGCCCGGTGCCGGCCGCCAGCCGGTCCACGTCGGCGGCGAAGTCGTCGTCGTAGAGCAGGCCGGTGACGCCGGCCTGGTCGAGGACGTACGCCTGCTCGTTGACGTGCAGCCGCCAGTTCAGCGGCACCGAGATCGCGCCGAGCCGGCTCAGCGCCAACAACTCGATGACGTAGGTGGCCGTGTTGCGCCCCAGCACCCCGACCAGGTCGCCGTCGGCGATGCCGGCGTCGCGCAGGGCCGCGGCGTGCCGGTCGACGTCGGCGTCGAGTTCCGCGTACGTCCAGCGGGCGGACCCGTCGACCAGGGCCTCGGCGTCGGCGCGGCGCAACGCCTGGCGGCGCAGCGTCTCGGTGAAGTTGCTGCCGGCCATCAGTCGACGCTCCCCCGCCGCCGGGCCAGGATCTCCTCCCGGGACGGCAACGACACGAACTCCAGCAGGTTGCCGTCGAGGTCCCGGGCGGCGAAGGCGGTGATGTACCCGTAGTTGTCCAGCAGCACCCGGTTCGGCGCGGACAGGCACTCCGCGCCCAGGTCGGTCAGCCGCCGGTGCAGCGCGTCCAACTCGTCCAGGGGCACCTCGAAGCTGAGCAGGAAGGTGCCCAGTTCCAGGTGACCGGCGGTGGCGGTGCGGGTCTTGACGCCGTTCCACTCGATGAGTTCGAGCTGGCCGACCCGGCTGGGGCCCTGGAGGTACTGGACCCGGCCGGTGGTGCCGGCGGGCAACCCCAGCGACACCTCGATCCCCGGCCCGCCGACGTCGGTACGCAGCGTCCGGCGGTAACCCAGGGCCCGCTCGTAGAAGTCCGCGGCGCGGTCGACGTCCGAGACGGTCATGGCCACGTGGTGCACTTCGCTGACCGGCATGATGCCTGCCTTCCGATGGGGTTCGCGCGGTTCAGGCGGACGGTCCGGACGGCCCGCCGAGGACCCGTTGGATCAGGGTGACCTCGTCGGCGCCGCTGTCCGGCACGATGAAGTCGTCGAGTCGGCAGATCTCGTCGACCGCGTCGAGGATGTCGTCGGGCGAGGCCGGCGCGGTCCCGCCGTACCAGCCGGGGGTGACGCCCAGGAAGATCCGCCCGACCCGGCCGCCGCCGACGGTGAGGATGTGCCGGTTGAGCTGGCACTGCTCCGAGGCGAGGAAGGTCGCCACCGCGGCCACGTGCTGCGGGTCGAACCGGTCGGTCAACTCGCCCAGGAGGTTCTCGGTCATCCGGGTCGCCGCCGTGGGCGCGATCGCGTTGACCAGGATGCCCCGTCGGGCGCCCTCCAGCGCGAGCACGTTCATCAACCCGATCAGGCCGGTCTTGGCGGCACCGTAGTTGGCCTGGCCGAAGTTGCCGAACAGGCCGGACGACGAACTGGTCAGCACGATCCGGCCGTACCCCTGGGCGACCAGGTGCGGCCAGGCAGGGCGCAGGACGTGGAACGCGCCGGCCAGGTGCACGTCGAGCACCGCGCGGACGTCCTCGTCGGTCATCTTGGCCAGCGTCCGGTCCCGCAGGATGCCGGCGTTGTGGATCACGGCGTCGAGCCGGCCGTAGGCGTCGATCGCCCGGCCGACCAGGTCGGCGCCCCCGGCGGCGGTGGCCACCGAGTCGGTCGAGGCGACGGCGGTGCCGCCGGCCGCGCGGATCTCCGCCACCACCTGATCGGCCGCGCCGGAGGAGCCCGAGCCGTCGACCGTCCCGCCGAGGTCGTTGACGACCACCGACGCGCCGTGCGCGGCGAGGGTCAGGGCGTGCGCCCGACCGATGCCGTTGCCCGCCCCGGTGACGACGACGACCCGGCCGTCGAGGGTGACCCGGGCGCTCATCGCTCGTTCCCCAGGACCGCCACGAACGCGACGCAGGAGCCCGGTTGCCCACCGAGGTTCTGGGCCACCGCCAACCGGGCGTCGGGCACCTGCCGCTCACCGGCCTCCCCGCGCAGTTGGGTGAAGCACTCGAACATCATCCGCAGCCCGGTCGCGCCGATCGGGTGGCCGAACGACTTGAGCCCGCCGTCGGTGTTGACAGGCAGCGCCCCGTCGGGGTCGTAGCGGCCGTCGAGGATGTCCCGCCAGGCCTTGCCGCGGGCGGAGAAACCGAGATCCTCCATCAGCACCACCTCCGTCGGGGTGAAACAGTCGTGCACCTCGGCCAGCGAGATCTGGGTCGCCGGGTCGGTCACCCCGGCCTGCGCGTACGCCTCGCGGGCGGCGGTGACCACCTCGGGGAAGGTGGTGAAGTCGTAGCCGTCGGCGGCCAGCCCGGACCCGGAGCCGGCGACGAAGCTCATCCCGCGCAGGTAGACCGGATTGTCGGTGTACCTGTGGGCGTCCTCGGCCCGGACCAGGATCGCCGCCGCCGCGCCGTCGGAGACGCCCGAACAGTCCATGACGCCGAGCTGACCGGCGATCCGGGGGGACCGTTCCACCGTCTCGGCGGAGACGGCCCTGCGGAACTGGGCGCGTTCGTTGCGGGCGCCGTTTGCGTGGTTCTTCACCGCGACCCGGGTCATCGCGGCGCGCATCTCCCGCTCGTCGATCCCGTAGGCCGCCTGGTAGGCGGGGGCGAGCAGGGAGAACCCGGCCGGCGCGGTCCAGTCGACGTCGGTGCCGTCGGCGGGTGGGAAGACCGCCGACAGCCCGGAGTACGAGGAGTCCTTGAGCTTCTCCACCCCGGTCGCCATCACCATGTCGTACGCCCCGGAGGCGACCGCGAAGGCCGCGTTGCGCAACGCCTCCGAGCCGGTGGCGCAGTAGTTCTCCACCCGGGTCACCGGCTTGCCGGTCAGCCGCAGCGGTCGGGCCAGGGTCTGCCCGGACAGGCCGGACCCCTGGGTGCCGACCCAGAACGCGTCGACGTCGTCGAGGGTGACGTCGGGCAGCGACCCGACGCACTCCTGCACGGCGTCGACGAGCAGGTCGTCGGCGGAGGAGTTCCAGTGGTCCCGGAACGGGGTGCAGCCCATCGCGACGATCGCGACGTCGTGGGTGGTGCGCCTACTGGCCATCGGCGGTGTCCTTCCCTGGCGCGGCGTCGGCGGGTGCCGGGCGGAGCTTCCAGAAGTAGTTGTGGATCGAGTCGGTGGTCCAGAGCCGGCGGAAGGTGGGGGTCATCGGCATGCCCACCACCACGTCGCCCGGTGCCACGTCGGTGGCGTACGCGCTGAGCCGGCCGCCGCCGTCCACGTCGGCGACGACGATCGCGACGTCCGGTTCCGGCATGGTCGTCAGGTGGTCCCGGGTCACCGAGACCACCCGGGCGGTGCGGTCGCGCAGCGAGACCTTCCCGGTCGCGGCGTCCGACCCGGCGATGCCGCAGGACGCGCAGACCCGACCGGGCGGCGTGGTGACCCGGCCGCAGGCGTCGCACCGGCTGCCCTCCAGCCGGTACTTCCAGCCGGCCCGGCGGTGCATGGGCGGGGCCGCCGGGGCCGGGGCCGCCGGCCGGGCCGGGCCCTGCACGTCGAGCAGCCCACGCCAGCGCAGGTAGCGGCCGTAGCCGAGGCGCTGGCGGGCGGCGAGTTGCGCGCGGACGGAGGGGCCGCCCCGGGCCACGCGTACCCCGTCGCCGACCCGCAGGACGAACGCGTCGGCGCCCTCGGTGGCCGACAGCAGCAGGATGGTCTGGCCGGGTTGCGCCTCGTCGAGCGCCGCCGCGAGCAGCAACCCAGGGTGGGCGGCGCCGGTGAAGCCGGTGGCCCGTTCGATGGTCGCGTCCTGCCCCGTGCCGCCGAGCGCCTTGCGCAGCGCGGTCGCGGCGCGCGGGTTCGACGACGACACGACGACCTGGTCGACGGCGTCGAGGGACGCCTCGGCCAGGGCGCGGCGGGCGGTGTCGAGGCCTGCGGCGACGAGGATCTCGGCGGTGAACCGTTCGTCCCAGACCCGGTCGTGCCGTTCTCCGGGCAGCCGCCAGCGGTCCAGCACCTCGGTGGTGTGGCCGGCGCGGGCCAGGAGCACGGCGGCCCGCGCACCGCCGACGAACGCCGCGGCGGCGTCGCCCTGGGCGAGTTCGTCGGGGGCGCCGGGGCGGGTGGTCCGCACGTCGGCCAGGGCCGCCGTGGCGCCGGCCCGGACCACCAGGTCGAGGGCGGACGCGCCGGCCCGGTGGCCGCGCAGGTCGAGCGCGGTGACGCCGGGGTCGAGCCCCAGCGCCTCGTGCGCCACCCCGGCCGAGGTCTTCGCCTCGTACGGCGCGCTGGTGGTGGCCAGCAGCAGGTGCCGTCCGGCCGGGGTGTCGGCGGCGACGTGGCGCAACACCTCGACGGCCATCGTCACGGCGTCCTCGTCGTAGCCGGCGACGCTGCGGGCGGGGCCACCGGTGCGCGGCGGCGTGGTCGGGTCGAGTCTGTTGTCGTCGAGCACGTACGCCGGGAGGTAGGCCGCGTAGGCGTCGATGCCGGGCTGGTCGGGCATGGGGCGCGGGTTCTCCTTCAGCTCCACGAGGGAATGGCGGCGAGCAGGCGTCGGGTGTACTCCTGCTGCGGTTGGTCCAGCACGGTCAGGGCGTCGCCCTGTTCGACGACCCGCCCGCCGCTCATCACCGCGATCCGGTCGCACAGGTCGCTGGCGAGCATCAGGTCGTGGGTGACGAAGAGCAGGCCGATGCCGAGTTCGTCGACCAGGGTGCGGAACAGGTCGACGACCTTGGTCTGGGTGGTGACGTCCAGGGCGGTGGTGCACTCGTCGGCGATCACCAGCGCGGGGCGGGTGACGACGGCGAGTCCGATGGCGACCCGTTGCCGCAGGCCACCGGAGAGCTGGTGGGGGTAGCTGGCCAGCACCCGGGCGGGATCGGAGATCCGCATCTGCGCCAGGACCTCCACCGAGCGCCGTTCGACCTCGGCCCGGGTGATGCCCCGGACGTGCCGGCGCAGCACCTCGGCGAGCTGGGTGCGGACCTTCATCAGCGGGTTCAACGACCGCGACGCGTCCTGGAAGACCATGCCGACGGCGCTGCCCCGGACCCGGTCGGTCCGGTCGACGCCGGGGGCCACCACCTGCTCACCGGCGACCGCGATGCTGCCCCGGTCGACCCGTACGTTGCGGTCGAGCAGGCCGACGACGGCGCGGGCCAGGGTGGTCTTGCCGCTGCCGGACTCGCCGACGACCCCGACGATCTGGCCCCGGCGGATCTCCAGGTCGACGTCGTCGAGCAGGCGCAGCTCGTCGACGGCGAGCCGGGCGGTGATCGACAGCCCGGTGAGCTTCAGCAGTGCGGTCATCGCCGCCTCTTCCGCGGGTCGTGGTGGGTGAGCAGCGCGTCGCCGAGCAGGTTCACCAGCAGCACCAGCCCGGTGATGGCGAGCCCGGGAAAGAAGGCGATCCACCAGGCCTGACTGAGCTCGTCCTGGCCCGACGCCAGCATCGAGCCCCAGCTGTTCATCGGCGGCACCACGCCCAGGCCGAGGAAGCTCAACGCGCTCTCGACCAGGATCGCCGTGCCGACCTGGAGGGTGCCGAGCGCCACGATGGTGCCGGCGAGGTTGGGCAGGACGTGTCGGAAGACGATCCGGGGTTCGGACGCGCCGGCCGCGCGCAGGCCGATGACGAACTGGCGTTCCCGGATCGCCAGGGTCGCCGCCCGGGTGACCCGGGCGCACACCGCCCAGCCGGTGAGCGCCAGCACCAGGAACAGCACCGGCAGCGAGCTGCCCCGGTTGGCGATGATGGCGAGGGCGACCAGGATGAACGGCAGGGCGAGCTGGGCGTCGATGAGGATCGAGATGACCCGGTCGACACCACCCCGGAAGTAGCCGGCCAGCAGGCCGAGCAGTGTGCCGGGCCCGATCGCGACGAGCGCGCCGACCAGGCCGATCACGATGGTCAGCCGACCGGCCGAGACGAACTGGGTGAGCAGGTCCTGGCCGAGCTTGTCGGTGCCGAGGGGGTGCGCCCAGCTGCCGCCGGCGAGGAACGCGGGTGGCCGGCGGGTCGCGGCGAGGTCCTGACCGCCCTCCGGCAGCAGCCCCGTCAGCGGCAGCACGAACACCCCGACGGCGGCCACCGCCAGCGGCAGGGCCAGCCAGAAGACCGAGGTACGCCCGCGCCGGCCGGCCCGGCGGGGCGGCGGCACGGTGCCCGCGACGGGGTCCAGTTCGAGTTGGCTCATGGTCACCTCACCCTCGGGTCGACGATCGAGTGCAGGACGTCGACGAGCAGGTTCAGCACGACGAAGACCAGCGCCCCGAACACGACGATCGCCTGCACCAACGGGAAGTCCCGGAACTGGATGGCCTGCAACGCGAGCTGCCCGAGCCCCGGCCAGGAGTAGACGTACTCGACGGCGACCGCCCCGGAGAGCAGGATGCCGGTCTGGAGCACGACGATCGTCAGGATCGGCATCATCGCGTTGGTGAAGGCGTGCCGCCACACCACCCGGTGGGTGCTGATCCCCCGGGCGCGGGCGGAGTCGATGTACGGCTCGGCCAGCGCGTCGCTCATCGACGCCCGGGTGAGCCGGGCGATGTGCGCCATCGGGTAGACCGACATGGTGAGCGCGGGCAGGACCAGGTGCTTCGGGCTGCCGGACTGCCCGGCGGGCAGCCAGCCGAGTTGTACGGCGAACAGCACCACGAGCATCATCCCGAACCAGAAGACCGGTACCGACTGGCCGAGCAGGGCGACGGTGGAGGCGCCCCGGTCCCACCAGGTGCCCTCCCGGGTCGCCGCGAGCACCCCGAGCGGGATGCCGACCAGTAGGGCGAGGGCCATCCCGGCGCCGACCAGTTGCAGGGTGAACGGCAGCCGGTCGGCGATCATCGCGGTGTTCGACTGGTAGAACTGCAACGACTGGCCGAGGTCGCCGGTGAGCACGCCCTTGAGGTAGTCGAGGTACTGCACGGCGACGGGCAGGTCCAGGCCGAGCTGGTGGCGCAGCGCCTCGCGTTGCTCGGGCGGGGCCATCGGGCCGAGGATGGTGGCGGTCGGGTCACCGGAGAGGCGGCCGAGCAGGAACGCCAGGCTGAGCGCGATGAGCAGCGAGGCGAACAGCGACGCGAGCCGGCCGCCGACGCGGCGTACGGTGCTGGCCTTCATCGGCGGGACCTCCAGCGCGCGCCGGGCATCGCGGCGAGCAGTTCGCGGGTGTAGTCGTTCTCGGGGGCGCCGAAGACCCGGTCGCAGGGCCCTGCCTCGACGACCCGGCCCCGGTGCATCACGTGCACGACGTCGCAGAGCGAACGGACCACGGCCAGGTCGTGGCTGATCATCAGCAGCGCCGCGCCGGTGGTGGTCCGGATCTCCCGCAGCAGGGCCAGCACGTCGGCCTGGACGGAGACGTCGAGGCCGGAGGTCGGTTCGTCGGCGACGATGAGACGCGGTCGCATGAGCAGCGCGCGGGCGATGCAGACCCGCTGTGCCTGGCCCCCGGAGAGCTGGTGGGGGTAGCGGTCGAGCAGGTCCGGGGCGAGCCGGACCCGGCCGAGCAGGTCGGCGTCGTCGATCCAGGAGGTCCGCTCGGGTTGCAGGGCGCGTAGTTCCCGCAGCCCGGACCGGACCGACTGGCGGGGGTCGAGCGAGCCGTGCGGGTCCTGGAAGACCACCTGCACCTCGGGGCGCAGCCGCCGCAGCCGGGTGCGGCTGATCGCCGAGAGCGAGTGGCCGAGCAGCCGGACGTCGCCCCGGCCGCGCGGGCCCAGCCCGGTCGCCGCCATCGCGAGCGTGGTCTTGCCGGAACCGGACTCGCCGACGACGGCGACGCTCTCGCCTGCCGCGATGCGCAGCGACACCTGGTCGACCGCCCGGAAGAGCGAGCCGGTGCCGCCGTCGCGGTGCTCGACGACGAGGTCGTCGACCTCCAGCACGGGGAGGTCCGACGCCGGGGTGCGGGGGTGCCGGGCGAGGTCGCCCGGCACCCCCGTCTCCACTACCTCGGACATCGTCAGCGGGTCGTCTTCGTGAAGTCCACGGTGTTCAGCGGGCCGAACACCACGCCGGAGACGCCGGGTCCGTTCGCGTAGTTGAACACCTGCCGGTACAGCGGCACGTAGCAGTGCTTCTGGACCACGCCGATCGTGTTGAGCTGCTCGTAGATCGGGGTGGCCTGCTGGACGTCGTCCTGCTCCAGGGCCTGCTGGGCGAGGGTGTCGATCTGCGGGTCGGGGCAGTTGCCGGTGATCGACTTCGTCTTCATGAAGCCGCTGACGAAGTAGTCCGGCACGGCGACGTTCGGCACCCCGGCGAAGATCGAGATGCCGGGCACCTGGCGGCCGATGATCCGCTTGACCAGCGTGCCGTAGTCCAGCGGCACGTAGCTGACCTTGAAGCCGGCCTTCTCCAGGCTGCCACCGACGGCCTGGGAGACCTCTTCGATGTTGGTGTACTGGGCCGCCGGGTAGGTGATCTGCACGGTCGGGCTCGCCCCGCCGACCAGTTCCTTGGCCTTGGCGACGTCGGCGGTCACGCTCTGCGTCGGCTGCTGGCCGGGCTTGACGTTGAGCAGGCCGGCGTCGGCCACCGCCTGGCCGTCGAAGATTCCCTTGACGATGGCGTCGCGGTCGATGGCCAGGGCCGCCGCCTCGCGCAGCTTGGGGTCGTCGAACGGCGCCTTGGTGGAGTCGAGGAAGGCGATGATCTTGATAGCCGTCTCGGTGCTCACCACGTTGACGCCTGCGGACTTGGCCGCGCTCGCCTGTGCCGGCGGCAGGTCGAAGGAGACGTCCACGCTCTTGCTCTGGATCAGCGCGAGCCGCTGGGCGGCCTCGTTGGCCCAGGTGAAGGTGACACCGGTGTTGGTCGCCTTGGTCCCCCAGTAGTCGGGGTTGCGCTTGACCGAGATGTCCCGGCCGGCGTTCCCGCCCGCCCAGACGTACGGGCCGGTGCCGACGGGTGCGGCGGCGAAGCCTTCCGAGCCCTTCTCCTGGTAGTACTTCGGCGGCACCAGGTAGACGGTGGTGAGCAGGTCGGGGATGTCGTACTGCGGGGTCTTGGTCTTCACCACGACGGTGGTGGCGTCGGGCGCCTCGATGGCGGTGACGTTGCCGAAGTACGACTTGAGCTGCGAGGCCGCGCTGTCGCGGGTGAGGGTGATGGTGTTGGCCACCGCCGCCGCGTCCGCCTTCTCGCCGTTGCTGAAGCTGATGTCGGGACGGACCTTGAACGTCCAGGTCGTCGCGTCGGTGCGGGTCCAGCCGGTGACCAGGCCGGTGTCGGCCGGGGCGAGGTCGCTACCGGTGTTGATCAGGGGTTCGAGCATCGTCGCCCAGACGATCTGGGCGGAACGCGCCCCGACGATCGGGTCGAGGGTGGCCGGCTGAGCGGCGAGCAGCGCCCGGATGGGGGCGGTGTCGGACGAGCCGGTGCTGTCGGAGTCGGAGCCGCCGCAGGCGGTGAGGCCGGCGCTCGCGACGGTCAGGGCGGCGACCAGTGCCAAGGAGCGCCGGGAGCGCAGGGATTTCATGATCATCATGGTGTCCTTCACGGCGATGGACCCGTCATGTCTCCGCGTGAGGCAGCGGTGACGTTCGCCACAAAGTACCGACCAGCCGGTATCAAGTCAACGGGTCGACCGGGTATCCCGCTCGTGACATTCGCGTGACAAAGGCCGGCCGACCAGCGACGTTGTATTCATACCGACCGGTATGTATGATGCTGCCGTGACCATCACCCTCACTCATGGGCACGACGGCCGCCTCGCCCGGGTCCGCTACGACAACGCGGCACGCGGCAACTGCTTCGACAGCGCCGCGCTGCACCACCTCGTCGACACCCTGGAGACCGCCGCAGCCGACGACAGGTGTGCGGTCGTCCGCCTCGACCTGGCAGGGAAGCACTTCTGTGCCGGCTGGGACACCTCCTCCTTCGCCGCGCTGGCCGACGCCACCCGGGAGGCGGTCGCGGCCGACCTGCGGGCCAGCGACGCGGCGCTGCACCGGATCAGACGGCTGCCCGTGCCCGTCGTCGCCGGCGTCCGGGGGCGGATCATCGGGTTCGGCGTCGGTCTGCTCAGCGCCGTGCACCTGCCGGTCGCCGCCACAGACGCCCGGCTGTCCCTCCCGGAGGCGCGGTACGGCTTCGCCCCCGCCGGTGTCGGCCACACGATCGCCCGGTCGGTGCCCCGGCAGCAGGCCTACCACCTGCTGACCGGCGCGGCGACCGCGACCGCCGAACAACTCCTCGGCTGGGGCCTGGTCGTCCGGGTGGTCGCCGACGACGACCTGGACCGGGCGGTGGACGACCTCGTCGACACCCTGCTGGCCGTGCCGGGTGCCACCCTGCGGGCGGTGGTCGAGGTGGTCGAATCGAGCCTGGCCACCGGCACCGCCGACCAGGCGTACGACATCTCGGCGCGCACGGTCGTCGCGGGCCGCACCACCCGGGGAGCAGGCGGATGAGCCCCCGCTTCAAGCCCGGCGAGGCGGTCTGGGTGGAGCTGTGCACCCCCGACCCGCAGCGGGCCGAGGCCTTCTACGGCGCGCTGCTCGGGTGGACGGTCCGCGCCGAACGGCTGGGTGCCACCACCTACCGGATGTGCAGCATCGACGGGCGGGACGTCGCCGGGATCTCCGACGCCACGACCCTGCACGGCGGCCGGCCCCGCGGTTGGCTCGCCTACTTCGCCGTCGACGACGTCGCCGCCTCCGCGCGGCAGGCGGTGGCGCTCGGCGGCGAACTGGTCACGCCACCGCGCTACCTGCCGGCGGCCGGCACCGGTGCGGCGGTCGTCGACCCCTTCGGCGCCGCCTTCGGCCTCTACCAGGGTGAGTCGCGCGTCGGCGTCCAGGCGGTCAACTCGGTGGGCGCGCTGTGCTGGAACGAGCTGGACACCGGCGAGCCCGCCGAGTCGGTGGCCTACTACCGCGCCCTGTTCGGCTACACCACCGCCCAGCGCGACGACTCACCGACCACCCGGCCCTACACCGTCCTGATGCTCGGGGACGTCCCCGTCGCCGGGGTCCTCGCCCTCGACAACGCCTGGCCGAACCTCATCCCGTCGAAGTGGATCACCTACTTCGCCGTCGCGTCCCTCGACGAGGCGCTGGCCCGGGTGACCGCCCTCGGCGGGCTGCCGACCGTCGGGCCGGTCGACAGCCCGCACGGACGCCTGCACCTGGTGAAGGACCCGGACGGTCACACCCTCTGCCTCATCCAGCTCGAAGACGGGCTCCGTCCCGACCACGACTCCTGCGACCCGGCGGTGAACCGATGATGGCCGAGCCCCTGTTCGACTCCGCCGAGTTCCGCCAGGTGTGCGGACACTTCCCCACCGGCGTGACGGCGGTGACCGCGGTGACCGCCGACGGCGTCGTCGCCGCGTTGACCGTGAACTCGTTCACCTCGGTCTCGCTGGAACCGGCGAAGGTGCTCTTCTGCGTCACCAGCTTCTCGTCGAGCTTCCCGGTCCTGCTGGCGTCCGACCGGATCGCGATCCACATCCTCAGTCAGGACCAGCAGGACGTGGCCCGCAGGTTCGCCACCTCCGGCCTGTCCGGGGCCGAACGGCTCGCCGGGGTGTCCTGGGTACCCGGCACGGACGGCGTACCGCTGCTGCCGGACACCCCGGCTATCCTCACCGGGCGGCGCGACGAGGTGGTCACCAGCGGGGACCACGTGATCATCCTGCTCGACGTCGACCAGGTGCACCTGAAGCCGACGGACGTGCCGGCGCTGTCGTTCTACCGCGGGCGGTTCGTCACGCCGTCCCGGACGGCGACCGAGTGAGCGCCGGCAACCGGTCTCAGGCGTCGTAGTAGCGGAACAGGATCTCCGCCACGTAGCAGGGCTGCGACGCCTCGGCGAACTCCACCACCACCGACGCCTTGGCCTGCACCCCGCCGGCCGAGCCCTCCCCCGCCGGGGCGATCGGTGTCGCCGAGACGAGGGTCGCGGTGGCCTGGATCGCGGTGCCCGGCGGCAACGGTCTGATGAACCGGACCCGGTCGAGGCCGTAGTTGACCCCCATCGAGAAGGTCCGCACCTCGAGGATGTCGGCGAGCAGCCGGGGGACGAGCGCCAGGGTCAGGAACCCGTGCACGACGGTGCTGCCGAACGGCCCGGACCGGGCCCGCTCGACGTCGACGTGGATCCACTGGTGGTCCCCGGTGACGTCGGCGAACTGGTCGACCTGCTGCTGGGTCACCACCTGCGGCGCGCTGACGCCCAGTTCCGCGCCGACCAGTTCCAGCAGGTCGCTCGGGGTGTCGACGGTGGTTCGTCTCATGGCGCGCATCGGTGGGACTCCGTTTCCGGTGGTAGGTCCACGGCGGCCGCCTGGCCGGCGAGGTGCGTGGTGAGGGTCGCCCACTCCCGGTCCCAGGCGGCGTCGGTGACCACCGGACGGGCGAGGTCCAGCATCCGCCGGACCGCCGACTGGTCGAGGGCCGCGATCGCCTCGGTCAGCGCGTCGACGTGCGGGACGAGGTGATGGTCGGGCACCGCCGCGCTGACCAGTCCCCGACCTGCGGACTCCTCGGCCGACCAGGTCTCGCCGGTGATCAGCAGGCGGCGGGCGAGCGCCGGGCCGACGGCGAGCGGCAGCAGGGCACTGGACCCCCAGCCGGGTACCTGGCCGACGGCGAGGTGCCGGTCGCCGATCCGGGCGCTGTCGGCGGCGACGGCGAGGTCACAGCCGAGCAGCAGTTCGAGGCCGCCACCGAAGGCCGCCCCGTTGACCGCGGCGACGGTGGGCACCGGGGCCGCCCGGATGCCGCGTACCAGGCGGCGGCCCCGGTCGAGGAAGGTCAGCAGCGCGGGCAGGTCCCCGAGCAGGGCGGTGGCCTCGGCGAGGTCGGCCCCGGCGCAGAAGCTCCGGCCGGTCCCGGTGAGCACGAGCACCCGGACGTCCGGGTCGGCCGCGCCGGCGAGCCACCGTTCGAGCCCGGCCAGCACCGTGCTGTCGCAGGCGTTGCCGGCACCGGGACGGTCGATCCGCGCCCAGAGGGCGGCCCCCCGCCGGGTCAGCACCACGGAGGTCACGTGAGGCTCACGCAGAGCTTGCCGAACCCGGTGCCGGCGAGCATCCGGCCGGCCTGGACGCGGATGTCGGCGAGGTCGACGACGCTGTCGACGGTGGGCCGGACCCGGTGGGTGTCGACGAACCCGACAAGCGCCACGAACTCGTCCAGGGTGCCCATGGTCGCGCCGTGCACGCTGATCTCCCGGGCGAACAGGCGCGGCAGGTCCAACTCGGCGGTGAAACCACTCGTGCCACCGCACACCACGATGGTCCCGCCGGCCCGGGTCGAGCGGGTCGAGTGGGCGAAGGTGGCCGGGCCGACGGTCTCGACGACGATGTCGGCGAGTTCCGGCGTCCGCGCGCCGCTGTCCAGGGCGACGGCCGCGCCGAGGGCCAGCGCCCGCTCCCGCTTGGCCGGGGATCGGGAGGTGACGATCACGGTGGCACCGGCGGCCACCGCGAGGCCGATCGCGGCGGTCGCGACCCCGCCGCCCGCGCCCTGCACCAGTACCACCCGCCCGGGGGCGACCGCCGCCCTGGTGAACAGCATGCGGTACGCGGTGAGCCAGGCCGTCGGGAGGCTGGCCGCCTCGGCCCAGCTCAGCCCGGCCGGTTTGGGGACGAGGTGCGCCGCCGGCACCACGATCCGTTCGGCGAGGACCCCGTGCCCGGCATCGGGGAGCAGCCGCGCGTGGCGGACGGTCCGGCCGTTCGGCGCGGTGGGCAGCACGGGGTAGACGATCACCTCCCGGTCCCCGGCGACGCCGGCCGCGTCGCTGCCGATGACCCGGTGCCCGGCGGGCGGCGTGGTGCCGATGCCACGCAGCGTCCAGATGTCGTGCATGTTGAGCGCGCCGGCCCGGACCTCGACCTCCACCCAGCCCGCAGGCGCCACCGGGGCGGCGAGGTCGCCGACCCGCAGCGCGTCGACCGGGTCGTCGGCGCAGGGCGTCAGGACGTGGGCGGCTCTCATCACGCCGCCGATCCGGCCCGCTCGGTGGGCCCGTTCCAACTCGCCACGTCGGCGAGGTCGGCCCGGACGGCGGGGCGGAAGTCGAGCCCCCGGGTGTAGGCGACCGGGGCGAGGGTGACGGGTCGCCAGTCGTCGGGCAGGCCGAGCACCTCGCGTACCCGGGTGGCCCGGTGCTGTCGCGCCTGGGCCTGCGGGTCGGCGCGGACACTCGGCGACAACCGGGCGGTGGTCGCCGCCTCGCCGCCGGCCAGAGGCTGCGCGACGGTGGCGTCCCAGATCTCGGTGTACAGCTGGGACAGTTGCCGTTTGAGCGTCGGGTCGTCGACCGCGACGATCCGCCAGTCCTCCAGGTTGGAGCCCATCGGCGCCTGCTGCGCGAGGCGCAGGCACTCCTCGATGACGGCCCGGCCGACGGGTCGGTCGAGGTCCATCCGGCGGCGCACCGCACGGGTGGTGGTCAGCACCTCGTCGATGTCGGTGATCACCTTGCTGCTCATCCGTGGTCCTCTCCGGTGAGGCGGTCGACGGGCTTGTCCCGGTAGGGCAACGGCGTCCCCCACCGGTCGAGATAGCTGACGCTGTCGACGGGCCGGCGGGCCGCGACCCTGAAGTCGGTGCCGACTGTGTACGCGACCGGCAGCATGGTGATCTGCACCGCGTCGTCGGGGATGCCGAGCAGCACGGCGACGGACGCCGCGTGGTGCAGGTGCAGGGTGGTGATCACCGTGCCGAGCCCCCGGGCCCGCAACGCCAGGTTGAACTGCCAGATCGCCGGATAGAGCGACCCGTAGAGGGCGGAGTTGGTGCCGGGGCCACCGGTGGCCGGGTCGGGCCGGGTCGCGCAGGGGATGACGAGGTACGGGGCCCGGCCGATGTTCCGCGCGAGGTGTTCGGCACCGGCGAGGATGCGTGCGGTCCGGGCACTGACCGTGCCGTCGGCGTCGACACCGCCGAGGCGGCCCCGGACGAGGTCGCTGTCCGCGCCCGCCGCGCTGTGCAGCGGCTGGTGCACGTACTCCTGGTAGGCGGCGTGGTAGAGCTTCGCCAACTCGGCCTTGAGGGTCGGGTCGCCGACGACGAGCCAGCGCCAGTCCTCCGCGCCGCCGCCGGTGGGGGCCTGCACCGCGAGTTGCAGGCACTCGCCGATCAGGCCGATCGGCACCGGGCGGTCGTAGTCGAGGCGCAGCCGGACCGACCGGGTGGTGGTCAGCACGTGGTTGAGGTCGGTGAAGGGCAGGGTCATCGACCGACCTCCGCGTCGTGGCCCATCAGGTCGGCGACGTGCAGGGTGTCGCAGTACTCGCGGACCCCGGCGATGCCCCCGGGCTGGACGTCGACGACCCAGAGATAGCGGTTCTGGTAGCGGGAGCCGTCCCCGAGGGTGGCTTCGCCCCGGGCCTCGACGGCGACCAGGGTGTCGTCGACGACCCACCGCTCGGCGGTCACCTCGACGGCGGCCGACCGGTACGCCCCGCCGGCCAGCCGCGCCCGCAACGCGGCGAGTTTGCCGGTCATCGCGACCCGGCCGTGCAACGGGCCGGCGTCGAGGTCGCCCCACCGGTGCTGCCGGCCGAGGTCGCGGCGGCGGCCGGAGTCGGTCCACCAGGTGGCGTCGGCGGTGAACAGCGCGCCGAACGCGTCGAGGTCGCCCCGGGCCAGGGCCGGCCACGGGGCCAGCGCCGTCGCCAACGCCGCGGGCAACGGGAAGCGCCCGCTGCCGTGCGGAGCGAGGACCGGGTCGCCACCGCGTCGGTCCGGGCCGGTGTCCACCCACCAGGTCGCGTCCCCGGCGCACAGCCGGGCCAGGCCCCGAGGCTGCCCCGGTCGAGCGCGGAGATGAAGTCCATGCCTGCCCGGACCGCGCGGGTCATCCGGCCTCCTACATTCCGACTGGTGGGTATCTAACACCTCCGGATCGGACAACTCAAGGGATGCCTTTCATACCGACCGGCTGGTATTATCTCCGGCAGGCATTTCGACGAGGGGGTTTGCGGTGTTCGAGGCGTACCAGTTGCCCGAGGAGCACGCGGCGGTCCGGGAGGCCGTCCGGGCGCTGTGCGACGACAAGGTCGCGCCGCACGCCGCCACCGCCGACGAGACCGGCGAGTTCCCCCGGGCCGGCTACGACGCCCTGCGGGCCGCCGATTTCCACGCCCCGCACATCCCCGTCGAGTACGGCGGCGCGGGGGCGGACGCCCTGGCCACCGCGATCGTGATCGAGGAGGTGGCCCGCGCCTGCGCCTCGTCCGCCCTCATCCCGGCCGGCAACAAGCTCGGCACGATGCCGCTGCTGCTGGCGGGGTCGGAAGAACTCCGGCGTCGCTACCTGCCGCCGGTCGCCTCGGGTGAGGGGATGTTCTCGTACTGCCTGTCGGAGCCGGAGGCGGGCAGTGACGCGGCGTCGATGAGCACCCGGGCGGTGCGTGACGGTGATCACTGGGTGCTCAACGGGGTGAAGCGGTGGATCACCAACGCCGGTGTCTCGGAGTTCTACACGGTGTTCGCGGTGACCGACCCGGCCGCCCGGTCCCGGGGGATCTCGGCGTTCGTGGTGGAGAAGTCCGACCCGGGGGTCAGCTTCGGCGCGCCGGAGAAGAAGCTCGGTATCAAGGGCTCCCCGACCCGGGAGGTCTACCTCGACAACGTGCGGATTCCGGCCGACCGGATCATCGGTGAGCCGGGGACCGGGTTCGGCACCGCGATGCGGACCCTGGACCACACCCGGGTGACGATCGCCGCCCAGGCCGTCGGGATCGCCCAGGGCGCACTCGACTACGCCAAGGGTTACGTGCGGGAGCGTAAGCAGTTCGGCAAGGCGGTCGCGGAGTTCCAGGGCGTGCAGTTCACGCTCGCCGACATGGGCATGAAGCTGGAGGCGGCCCGGCAGTTGACGTATGCGGCGGCGGGGAAGTCCGAGCGCGGCGACGCCGACCTGACCTACTTCGGTGCGGCGGCCAAGTGTTTCGCGTCGGACGCGGCGATGGAGATCACCACCGACGCGGTGCAGTTGCTGGGCGGGTACGGCTACACCCGCGACTACCCCGTCGAACGCATGATGCGCGACGCCAAGATCACCCAGATCTACGAAGGAACCAACCAGGTCCAACGCATCGTCATGGCCCGCCAGTTGCTCGCCGACTGACGATCGGCTGACGGTCACCCGGCGGACGATCCATCCGCCTGACGGCGGCGTTGCGGGCCGGCGCCCCGTCCGGGCCAGGTCACCGAGCGCCCGTCCCCGGCCGCCCACGGGCATGCCGACGCCACCGGATCAGCCACCGGGCCGGGCGGTCAGGCGGACAGGCCCTCCAGCACCATCGCGCTGAACTGGCGGGCCACCTCGTCGACGCTGAGCGGACCACCCACGTTGAGCCACTGGTAGGCCCAGGCGCACATGCCGACCAGCCCGAAGGTGGCGATCCGCGGGTCGACGTCCGCGCGGAACACACCCCGGGTGACGCCGTCGGCGATCATCCCGGCGAAGGCCGCCTCCACCAGCCCACGCTTGCGGGTCACCTCGGCGAACAGGTCACCGGTGAGATAGCGCCGCTCCTGGTAGAAGATCGTCACGTGGGCCCGGTACTCGGCCACGCTGGTGAGGCTGAACCGGATCAGCTCCCGCACCCGGACGGTCGGGTCGTCACTGTCCGCCTCGATCTTCTGGATCGCGGCGAGCTGCGCCTCCAGGTACTCCTCCTGGATGTGCCGCAGCAGGTCGTCCTTGCTGGCGAAGTGGTGGTAGAAGGCACCCTTGGTGAGCTGTGCCTGGTCGGCGATCTCCTGCACCGAGGTACGGTCGAAGCCACGCTGCTCGATCAGCCCCAGCGCACTCGTGATCAACGAGTTGCGGGTGTTCTCCGGGTCGTACCCGTCCGGCCAGCGTTGCCGGCGTCGGGTCGACTCCGGGCGAGACGTCGCACGCGCCATTGGTGGCCTCCTGTCCCGTGTACAGCCACACAATGCTACCGTCCGGTCGGAAGGAACCGAAGAGAGCCACCCCGGTCAATCCGCCCGAGAAGTTTCGCGCACGATCCACCCGCCGGGAAGACCCCCCGCAGATGCCAATGGGTCCCACGGGCCGCCAGGGGAGGACCGGTGGTACGGGCCGGACTCAGCGCCCGGTGTTGTTGCCCGGCCGGCCGCGACCGGCCCCCGCAGCCCGGTGGCCGACGCGCGGCGCGCGTACCACCGGGGAGGCTCCCGATCCGGGGCGAAACTCCCGGGCCGCACCGGCCACCATCTCGTCGGGGTCGTCGGCGAGCACCTGCCGCAGGTGCGGCGGAACGACCTCCGACGTCGCCACGGCCATCCGCACCTGCACCGACCGGTCGTCGACCAGAAGGCGCAGATCCGCCTCATCCAGCGCGACGGCGAGCACCAGCGCGGCGCGGACGTCCGGCACCGGGTCCTGGGCGAGCGCGCTGCGGTGGGCGGCGGTGGTGCGCGGATTGCGGGCCAGCCCCTTGCGCACCCGTGCCGTCCGGTCGGCCAGCAACGCGGTGATCACCTCGGGGTCGTGGGTGTGGATGGCGAGCCGTTCCCGCACCTCGGGTGAGACGTCGGCGACCAGCCGGGCGGCCAACTCGGGCTCCAGGTCCCGCGACTCGGCGAGCAGACCACGAAGCTCCTTGTCCGCAGTCTGCGCCATCACCCGCCGTACCGATTCGTCGCAGGCCGGGTTGCCGGCGACCGCCCAGCGGACCCAACGGTCGGCGTCCTTGACCAGGCGCAGCAGGTTGGCGATCGAGGTCGAGGGGTTCTTCGCCACCGCCTCCCGGACGTGCCGGTCACCGTCACGGGCCAGCGGTCGCAGCGCCTGTGCCGGCGCGTCTGGACGGCTGGCGACCGCCTTGCGGACCACCGCCGACGGGTCGGCGGCCAGGTCGATGAGCGCCAGGTGGGTGGTGCCGGGATCCTGCGCGATGGCGAGTCGGGCGTCGACCCCGCCATCCGTCGCACCCTGCGCCGCGGCACCCGACCCACTGTGACGGTCGGTCCCACCGACGTCCTGCTGCTTGCCCATGGGCGTCATCATGTCACGGGCCGGGTGGGACGCTGCGGGCCCGACCGGCGCTGCGCGGGGCGGTGGAACGATCTGGTGAGGTGATCGCCGAACAGCCTGCCGACGACCTCCGTTCACCCCGGGCCCAGGTCCTGTCGAGATGGACTGCTGGCGACGGTTCGCCGACACCGACCCGGATCCGCCCCCGCACCTGCTGCCGAACCCCTGGCCCCGCCCGCAGGCCAGGGAGACCTTCCTGGCCGGGCTGACCACGTCCACGGCCCACCAGCCGGGCAACACATTGACACTTATCGTTGCCTCGGTGATAGTGACCGCACACCGCCGACCGCCTGCGGGACTGCGGCCGGGTGGTCGACGCGTCCCCGCCGACCCGACCCATGGCCGGCGCCGACCTCCCCGGTCGGGGCCCGGCCGCACAGTCGCCACCGCCGCCGCAGGGGGTGCCATCGCCGACGTCCGCTGGAGGATGCATGACAAGGAGATCGAAGATCTACGCGGGCCTGGTGGCCGCCATCGTGCCGGCGGCCTCCGTGCTCATGGTGCTCGGCGCGACACCGGCCGACGCCGCGGTCGGCGGCTCGGGCCCATATCCGGCCGACTACGAGACCTCGACCAGCCTGCCCAACCACACCATCTTCCGGCCCCAGACCCTGCCGTCGGAACGCCTGCCCATCCTGGTGTGGGGCAACGGTGGCTGCTCGGCCAACGGCCTGTCGCAGGGCAACTTCCTCCGCGAGATCGCCTCCCACGGCTTCCTGGCCATCGCCAACGGCGGGCCGAACGCCTCCGGCTCCACCAACTCGCAGATGCTCACCCAGTCCATCGACTGGGCGGTCGCGGAGAACTCCCGCCAGGGCAGCAAGTACTACAACCGGATCGACACCGGCAAGGTCGCCGTGGCGGGCTTCTCCTGCGGCGGTCTGGAGGCGTACGCCGTCTCCAACGACCCGCGCGTCACCACGACCGGCATCTTCAGCAGCGGCCTGCTCAACGACGCCGACGACTACCAGCTCAGACGGCTCACCAAGCCGATCGCCTACTTCGTCGGCGGGCCCAGCGACATCGCCTACCCGAACGCCGTCGACGACTGGGGCAAGCTGCCGGCCGGGCTGCCCGCCTTCATGGGCAACCTGAACGTCGGCCACGGCGGCACGTACGACCAGCCCAACGGCGGCGAGTTCGGCCGGGTGGCGGTGCTCTACCTCAAGTGGCGACTCAAGGGCGACACCACCGCCGGCAGCAACTTCGTCGGCCCCGACTGCGGGCTGTGCCGCACCCAGTGGGCCGTCCAGCAGAAGAACCTGACGCTCGACGGCCCGCCGCCCACCACCCCACCGCCGACCACGCCGCCACCCACCACGCCGCCACCCACGACTCCCCCGCCGACCACGCCGCCGCCGACCACCCCACCGCCCACCACGCCGCCCGGCGGGAACACCGGCTGCACCGCCGGCTACGCAGTGCAGGACCAGTGGAACGGCGGATTCGTCGCCAACGTCAGCGTCACTGCGGGGACCAGCGCGCTCACCGGTTGGCGGGTCACCCTCACCCTGCCAGGCGGCACGTCGGTCAGCTCGGTGTGGAACGGCGTCGCCAGCGGGACGAGCGGCACCATCACCGTCACCAACCAGAGCTACAACGGCCGACTGGGCGCGGGGCAGAGCACCAGCTTCGGGTTCCAGGGCACCGGAAGCGGCACCGGCGCCACCGTCACCTGCGCCGGAGGCTGACCACCCACCGCACAGCCGGTGGAGCAGACCGTTTGGCGGGCCGGTGCCTGGGCACCGGCCCGCCGCACATGGGGGCGGACGGGACGGCGGCGGAGAAGCGCCAGGGCGCCGGAACGACGAGCGGGGCGCCGCAACGACGCACCGGTGTTCTAGGGTGCCGGCATGACGAGTGCACCCCGGGAGGCGGAAACGCCCATCGGGCCGGTCGGCGCACTGCTCTGCCGGCTGCTGTTCCTGGCTATCTGTCTACCCGGCCCGGTCCTGCTCGCCGCCGACCTGACGGGGGGCCTGCCGGTGCCGCCCGGGGAGCGCTGGGGCCTGCTCGCCGGTGAGGTGTTCACCACGATCGTCGGGGTCGGTTTCGGCGCCTTCGGCTGGCGGGTGGTCAGCCGGTCCCGCCGGGACGCGCGGCAACTCGACGCCGCCGGTGTCGCCGCCACTGCCGAGATCCTCACCGTGGCACCCCACCTGGGTGGTGAGGACCCGGGGCTCGTCCTCCACCTGCGGATCCGTGGACCCGGCTTCGCCACCTTCGAAGCGGACACGATCCGGCCCGACGACCCGGGACTCGTGCCCGGCGCGCTGCTGACCGCCGTCGTGGAGCCGACGACCCGCCTCTACCGGGTCAGGTGACGGTGCTCGCGGCGGGAGAAGAGCCGGCTCCCCGCAGGTCCTCCTCGATCCGCCGCGCGGCGGCCAGCAGCGGTGGGAGCAGTTCCCGCCGGATCAGCTCGAAGGACCCCCGGGTGGCGTGGGCGGAGAGGTTCACCGCCGCGATCACCGAACCGTTCTCGCCGTGGATCGGCGCGGCCAGGGACCGCAGTCCCTCCTCCAACTCCTGGTCGACGATCGCGTACCCCTGGGCGGCGATCTTCGTCAGGAGTGCGCGCAGTTTCACCGGGTCGGTGACGGTGCGCCGGGTCAACGGCCGCAGTGGCGCGGTGGTGAGGTAGTCGTCCAACCAGTCCGCCGGTTGCGCGGCGAGCAGCACCCGGCCCATCGAGGTGGCGTACGCGGGGAACCGGGTGCCCACGCTGATGCCGACCGTCATGATCCGCTTGGTGGGCACCCGGGCGACGTAGACCACCTCGTCGCCGTCGAGCACCGACACCGAGCAGGACTCGTGCACCTGCGCGACAAGTGCCTCCATGTGCCGCTGCGCGATCTCGGGCAGGCCCAGGCCCGACAGGTAGGCGTAGCCGAGGGCGAGGATCCGCGGTCGCAGCGAGAAGAGCCGGCCGTCGGTGTGCACGTACCCCAACTCGACGAGGGTGAGCAGGAACCGGCGGGCGGCGGCCCGGGTCAGCCCGGTCCGCCGGGCCACCTCGCTCAGGGTGAGCTGCGGATGTTCGGCGTCGAACGCCCGGATCACCGCGAGTCCGCGCTCCAGCGACTGCACGAACTCCGGCGACCGCGCCGCCTCCCCGCCCACCCTCACCCAGCCTCCTGCCGCAGGACCTCCCGGGCCACCCTGAACGCCCGGTTCGCCGCCGGTACGCCAGCGTAGACGCCCACCTGGAGCAGCACCTCCGCCACCTCCTGACGGCTCAGGCCGTTGCCCAGCGCGGCGCGCACGTGCATCGCCAATTCCTCGTCGTGGTGCAGGGTGGCGAGCACGGCGAGGGTGACCACACTGCGGCTACGCCGGTCGAGCCCCGGTCGGCTCCACACCTCGCCCCAGGCGTAGCGGGTGATGAAGTCCTGGAAGTCGGCGGTGAACTCGTCGGTGTCGGCGACCGCGCGGTCGACGTGCGCGTCACCGAGCACCTGTCGGCGTACCGTCATGCCGGTCTCGTGCCGCTCGCGGTCGTCCATCATCCACCCGGTTCCTCGTCGACGTGTTCCCGCAGGAGTCGGCCCACCCGCGCGGGCTGCTCGACGTTGGCCAGGTGCGCCGCCGCGTCGAGGACGACCAGCCGCGCACCGGGGATACGGGCGGCGATCTCCCGGGCGTGCGCCACCGGGGTCGCCGGGTCGTCCGCGCCCGCGACGACGAGTGTCGGCGTGTCGATCCGGCCCAGCGCGGGGCGCAGATCCATGGCAGCGATCGCCTCGCAGCAGGCCGCGTAACCGGCCGGGGAGGTCGCGGTCAGCATGGCCCGGTGTGCGGCGACCACGTCCGGGCGGGCGGCGGCGAACGCCGGGGTGAACCAGCGGTCCACCACCGCGTCGGCGATCGCCGGGAGACCACCGGCGCGTACCGTCGCCGCCCGCGCCCGCCACCGCTCGGCCGGGCCGAGCGACGCCGACGTGCAGAGCAGCGCCAGCCGCCGCACCCGGTCGGGGGCGTGCGCGGCGAGCCACATCCCCACCATGCCGCCGAGGGACAGCCCCGCGTAGTGGACCCACGGCACGCCGAGGTCGTCAAGCGTCCGCAGCAGCTCCCGACCCAGCAGATCCAGGGTGTACGGCCCGGCCGGCACCGCCGAGCGGCCGTGACCCAGGTGGTCGTACCGGATCACCCGGAACCGTTCGGCGAGCGCCGGGACCTGCGGTTCCCACATCGCGCCGGTGGTGCCGAGGGAACTGCCGAGCACCAGCACCGGCGCGGCGGCCGGACCGTCGACGGTGAGGTGCAGCCGGGAGGTCACTCCCCCGCCGCCCGGACGGCGGCCAGCGCCCGGTCGACGAACAGGCCGGCCGACCCGAGCCAGCGGTACGGGTCGAGCGCCTCGTCGACCTCCACCTCGGACAGGTGCGCGCGGATCTCGGGGTCGGCGAGCAGCGCGGCCCGGAACGAGGGTGCGGCCGCGACCCGGGTGACCAGGTCGTGCGCGACGGTACGCCCGACAGCGGGGGCCAACCGCGCGGCGACGGCCTCGGCGAGCACCAGCCCACCTGTCGCGTCGAGGTTCGCCCGCATCCGCTCCGGACGGACCTGCAGCCCGGCCAGCAGCCGGGCACACCGGCCGGCGGCACCACCGGCCAGGCGCAGCAGGTCACACAGCGGCTCCCACTCGGCGTGCCAGCCGCCGGTGGCCCGCTCGTGTTCCTGCACCGCCGTGGCGAACAGGGTGGCGACCAGACCAGGACCACGTCGTACGGCGGCACCGATCAGGATCGAGTCCACCGGGTTGCGCTTGTGCGGCATGGCCGAGGAGCCACCCCGACCGGCGCCACCCTCGGCGACCTCGCCGATCTCGGTCCGGGCGAGCAGGCCCACGTCGAGGGCGACCTTGCCGGTGGCCGCGAGCACCCCGCCGAGCGCGGCAGCCAGGTCCAGGCGGGGCTGCCGGCGGGTGTGCCAGGGCAGCGCACTCGTGGGCAATCCCAGGTGTACGGCGAACCGCGCGGCGACCTCGGGCCCGGCCGGGCCGAGCGCGGCGAGGGTGCCGACCGCACCGCCGAGTTGGGCGGGTTGCCCGACCCGCGCCTGCCGCAGCCGGTCCCGGGCCTGCGCCAGGCCGGTCAGCCACCCGGCGGCCGTGAGCCCGAAGGTGGTGGGTGCCGCGTGCTGCCCTAGGGTCCGGGCGACCAGCACGGTGTCCCGGTGGGTCTCGGCGAGCCGGGCGCAGTGTTCGACGGCGGCGTCGAGGTGACCCAGCAGCGGACCGAGCGCCCGCACGGCCACCAGGCTCAGCGCGGTGTCCAGGATGTCCTGGCTGGTCGCCCCGAGGTGCACCCAGGGGCGGGCGTGCTCGGGCACGGCGGCGGTCAGCTCCCGCACGAGCGGGACGACGGGGTTGCCGGCGGCGTCGGCGGCCCGGCCGAGCGCGACCGGGTCGTACCGCTCGGGGCGGCACCGGGCGACGATCGCATCCGCCGCCGACGCGGGCAGCACACCGGCGTCCGTCCCGGCCATGGCCAGTGCGGCCTCCCCGTCGAGCAGTGCCCGCAGCAGGGCCGGGTCGCCGAGTTCCGCGTCCACGTCGGGGGTGCCGGAGAGGCCGGAGAGCAGGCCGTCAGACGGCGAAGAAGACGGTCTCACGGTCACCCTGCAAGCGGATGTCGAAGCGGAACCCGTCCGGCGCGGTGGCGGCCAGCAGCGTGTCGCGGCGGTCGGCGTCCAGGCTGCGCAGCACCGGGTCGACGGCGTTGGCCGCCGGCTCGTCGGGGAAGTAGAGCCGGGTGACCAGGCGGTGCAGCAGCCCCCGGCCGAGAACCGACAGGTTCAGGTGCGGGGCCTCGGTGCCGCCGTCCGGGTCGGGCAGCGAACCCGGCCTGACGGTCAGCAGCCGGTAGCACCCCTGGTCGTCGGTCTCGCTGCGGCCGAAGCCCCGGAACCCCGCGAGCGCGGGCGGCCAGGCGCCGCGCGGGTCGTCCGGATGGTCGAACCGGCCGTCCGGGTCGGCCTGCCAGCTCTCCACCAGCGCGTCGACCACCGGTGCTCCGGTGCCGTCGACGATCCGGCCCCGGATCCAGAACGCCCCCGGGGTGCCCTCGGGGACGACGTACGGGCCGTCGGGCCAGTGCAGGCCGATGCTCAGGTACGGCCCGACGGTCTGCGCCGGGGTGACCCCCAGCCGTTCACTCATCGTCGTCCCCGTCCTCGAAGGGGGTGCCTTCCCGGCCGCGCAGCACGAGGTCGAACTCGTACCCCAGCGCCCACTGCGGCACGGTGGCGGCGTGGTCGTAGCGGGCGACCAGCCGTTCCCGGGCCCTCGGGTCGCGCACCGAGTGCAGCACCGGGTCCTGGAAGAAGAGCGGGTCGCCGGGAAAGTACATCTGCGTCACCAGCCGTTGGGTGAACGCCCGGCCGAAGAGCGAGAAGTGGATGTGCGCCGGCCGCCAGGCGTTGTCGTGGTTGCGCCAGGGGTAGGCGCCGGGCCGCACGGTGACGAACCGGTAGCGCCCCTGGTCGTCGGTGAGTGCCCGGCCCACCCCGTCGAAGTGCGGGTCGAGCGGGGCCGGCCAGGTGTCGTTCGCGTGCCGGTAGCGCCCTGCGGCGTTGGCCTGCCAGATCTCGACAAGCGTGTGCGGCAGCGGGCGGCCGTCGCCGTCGCGGACCCGGCCGTGCACGATGATCCGCTGCCCCTGCGGTTCCCCGTCGTGTTGGCGGGTCAGGTCGTGGTCGAGGTGGCCGAGCCGTCCCTCGCCCAGCAACGGCCCGGTGATCTCGGTCAGCCGCTGCGGCAGGTGGGCCAGCGGCTGCCGCGGCGCCCGCGCCACGGTCGACAGGTAGTCGGGGCTGAGCAGCGGCGGGTGGACGTCGACGTCGTCGCGCCGGTACGCCGGCAGCACCGGCGCGCCGCCGACCCGGTGGGTGGTGTCCCCGGTCATCGTCGTCTCCCCTCAGGCGTCCGGCACCACGGCCACCGGCCGGCCGGTGGGGGCATCAGCCGGTCGCCGGCCGGTGGGGGCACCCGCCCGGCCGGGGGTGCCGTGCGTGGTCGCCTCCAGCGCGCGCAGCACCGACAGCTCGTCTGCCGTGGGCGGGTCGCCCGTGGTCAGTGGGTCGGCGACGGCGAGGTCCCAGCCGGTGGCCGCCCGCGCCTGTTCCCGGGTCGCGCCGGGATGCAGCCGGGTCAGGGTGAGCTCGCAGGTGACCGGATCGGGTTCGAGGACACCGAGGTCGGTGATCACCAGGCGGGGGCCGCCGCCGCGCAGGCCGAGCCGTTCCCGGTCGCCCGGGCCCGCCCCGTACCCGACCGAGGTGACGAAGTCGACCCGGTCGACGAAGGTGCGGCGGCTCTGCCGGACGATCACCACGACCTCGCCGCAGGAGGCGGCGATCTCCGGTGCCCCACCGGCGCCGGGCAGCCGGACCCCCGGGGCGGCGTAGTCGTCGCCGACGACAGTGGTGTTGAGGTTGCCGTACCGGTCGAGTTGCGCGGCGCCGAGGAAGCCCACGTCGATCCGGCCGGGCTGGAGCCAGTAGTTGAACACCTCCGGCACCGACACCACCGCGTCGGCGGTGTCGGCGAGGATGCCGTCGCCGATGGACAGTGGGAGCCGGTCCGGTTTCGCACCGAGGCAGCCGGACTCGTAGACGAGCACCAGGTGGGGGGCGTGGGTGGCCCGGGCGAGGTTCGCCGCCGTGCTGGGCAGACCGATCCCGACGAAGCAGGCGGTGCCGTCGCGGAGCTGTCGTGCGGCGGCGACGGTCATCATCTCGTCCGCGGTCCAGTCCGCCATCGTGTTCTCCCCGCTCACGTCGCCACTCCGGCCCGGTGCACGTGCCGGTCGAGCCAGGCGCGGAAGGTGTCCCGGTCCCGGCTGACGGCGTCCCAGGCCCGGTAGAAGTCGTTGTCCCGGACCGAGTAGCCCTGGGCGTAGGAGGGGTGTGCGCCACCGGGCACCTCGGCCACGGCGGTGACCGCCCAACCCGGCAGTACGACCTGCCCGGGCACCGGGGTCAACTCGTCCACGATCTCCTCGACGGTGACCAGTGACCGGTGCGCGGCGAGCACCGCCTCCTTCTGCACCCCGGTGATGCCCCACAGCTGCACGTTGCCGGCCCGGTCGGCGCGCTGCGCGTGCACCACCGTCACGTCCGGGCGCAGGGCCGCCACGGCGGTGAGGGTCTCCCCGGTGAAGGGGCAGTCGACCGGTCGGACGTTGGCCGTGTGCCGGGGCAGGTCGGTGCCGGTGTAGCCGCGCAGGACGGCGAACGGCAGCCCGGATGCCCCGGCCACGTAGCGGTTGGCCATCCCCGCGTGGCTGTGCTCCTCCAGCTCCAGCGGACCCGGCCAGGCGTGCTGCACGGCGTCCCGGAAGCGGTGCAGCGACCCCACCCCCGGGTTGCCGCCCCAGGAGAAGACCAGGCGACGGGCACAACCCGCCCCGATGAGCTGGTCGTAGACGACGTCGGGGGTCATCCGGACCAGGGTCAGCTCCCGCCGGCGCTGGCGGATGATCTCGTGGCCGGCGGCGAACGGGATGAGGTGGGTGAACCCTTCGAGGGCCACCACGTCACCGTCGCGGACCAGGTCCGCCACGCCGTCGGCCAGCGGGACCAGCTTCGCCATGCGCTTCCCCACCTCCCACGGATCTGGGCCACCCCGGCTGTTCGCCATGCGGACCGTCGTACCCATGTCGAACGTACGGGCGGACAACGGTATCCGTCAACGCGTTGACGGCGGCCGGGCCGCGTGCCAACGTTCAGAAGGAGAACAGCCGTTCGTTGAGCGAACACGGCGCAGTGCCCGCCGGGCCGAGGTCCACCCTCCCGGGAAGACCCGGTCACGCTCCCGTGCGGACGGGCAGCGGGCGGGGAACGAGGAGGTCGCGGATGCGTACCCAGGTCGGCATCGTCGGCGCCGGACCGGCCGGACTCATGCTGTCGCACCTGCTGCACCGGCACGGCATCGAGTCGGTGGTGCTGGAGAGCCGCAGCCGGGACCACGTCGAGCACCGGGTCCGGGCCGGCGTCCTCGAACAGGGCTCGGTCGACCTGCTCCGCCGTGCCGGCCTCGGCGAGCGGCTGCGCCGGGAGGGGTTGCGGCACGAGGGCATCGAGCTGCGCTTCGCCGGCGAGTCGCACCGGGTGCCGATGACCGAGCTGACCGGACGGGCGATCACCGTCTACGGGCAGCAGGAGGTGGTCAAGGACCTGATCGCCGCCCGGCTCGCGGCCGACGGCACCATCCTGTTCGACGCCGACGTGGTCCGCCTGACCGGCCTCGACACGGACTCGCCGATCGTCCACTTCCGACGCGACGGGCGCGAGGAGGAGCTGCGTTGCGACTTCGTGGCCGGCTGCGACGGGTTCCACGGGGTGAGCCGGGGCGCGGTGCCCGAGGGGGTGCTGACCAGCTACGAACGGGTGTACCCCGTCGCCTGGCTGGGCGTGCTCGCCGCCGCCGCGCCGGCGGTGGAGGAACTCGTCTACGCCCACCACGACCGGGGCTTCGCCCTCTACAGCATGCGTTCCCCGGAGATCTCCCGGCTCTACCTCCAGGTCGCCCCGGACGCCGACCTCGCCGACTGGCCGGACGAGCGGATCTGGGCGGAGCTGCGGACCCGGCTGGAGACGGTGCCGGGCTGGTCGCTGACCGAGGGGCCGGTGCTGGAGAAGTCCGTCACCGGCATGCGCAGCTTCGTGGTGGAGCCGATGCAGTGGGAGCGGCTGTTTCTGGCGGGGGACGCGGTGCACATCGTCCCGCCGACCGGCGCGAAGGGGATGAACCTGGCGCTGGCCGACGTCGCGCTGCTCGGGGACGCCTTCGCCGCCTGGTACGACCACCGGCGCACCGACCTGCTGGCGGGCTATTCGGCAACCGCGCTGCGTCGGGTCTGGCGGGCGCAGCACTTCTCCTGGTGGATGACCTCGATGCTGCACCGGCTGGCGCACGACGACCCGTACGAGACGAAGCTGCAGACCGCGACGCTGCGGTACGTCGCCACCTCCCGGGCCTATGCCACCAGCCTGGCCGAGAACTACGTGGGCCTGCCCGAGGTCTGACCACCTCGGACAGGCCACTGCGGAAGCGCGGTCACCGGGGGTGGCGGCCCCCTCCTGCCCGGGCACCGGTGGGAGCGACGCCACCACGACACAGCGTCGTTCAACTAATTCCTGACGGGCGTCAGAGATTCTTGACTTTCGATGCCGGGGTGGCTGACCATGGCCACCACAGCGGCGTGCGCCCCCACGCAGCGGTCGGTGCACCCGCAGATCCGAGGCATGTCCCGCCGGCTTCCGACGCACCCCACCACCCCCGCCCAGGAAGGGCCTCGTCAATGAAGAAGGTCATGGCTCTCGGGTTGATCGCCGTCACCGCGATCGCCCTCACCGGATGTACCGACTCCGACGCGTCCACCCCGTCCGCGCAGACCTCGGGCGACCTGCGCAAGGTGCGGGTCGCGGCGCTGCCCATCACCGAGACCGCCGCGCTGTGGGGCGGCATCAAGGCGGGCCTCTTCGCCGAGCGTGGGCTCCAGGTCGAGGTGCTGCCCGCCCAGGGCGGCGCGCAGGCCATCCCCGCGCTGATGAACGGCGACATCGACTTCGCCATCGGCCAGCCCTTCGGCCCGTTCCGGGCCGACCTGCAGAAGCTCGGCGTCGTCATCATCGGCAACTACGCCTCCTCGTACGCCGACGGCGACGACATCAACGCCGTGGTGGCCTCGGCCAGGTCCGGCATCAGGCGACCGGCCGACCTCGCGGGCAAACGGGTCGCGGTCAACAGCCTGGGCGCCGCCGGCGACGTCACGATCATGGCGGCGGTCGAGAAGGACGGCGGCGACCCCACCCGGATCAAGTTCGTCGAGGTCGCCTTCCCCGACGCTCCGGCCCAACTCGCGGCCGGCAACATCGATGCGGCCTGGGTGCCGGAGCCCTTCGTCACCCAGCTCAAGAGCCGGGGCGACACCTTCGTCGTCGCGCCCTACCAGGCGGTCGTGCCCGGCCTGGCCACCCTCACCACCATCACCACCACCGAACGCACCGAGAAGGACGCCAAGCTGGTCGAGGACTTCTCGGCGGCGATGAAGAAGACCCTGGAATGGGCCCGCGACCCGGCCAACGAGACGGCCGTGCGACAGGCCATCAAGGACAACCTCCAGCTGCCGCCGCCGGTGGCGGAGTCGGTCCGGCTCCCGGCGTTCGGCTGGGACGTCGACCGGTCGAGCCTGCAGAAGCTCGCCGAGCTCGCGCAGAAGTACCGGGTGCTCGACCGGCAACCCGACCTCGACCGCCTCGTCCACCAGCAGTAGCCGGCGGGCCGACGCCCTCCCCGGTCCGGGGAGGGCCGCACCGCCCACGCCACCACGGAGGTGACATGCGCCTGCTCCCCACCCGCCGCCTGCCCGCGTCGCGCAGGGCACTGCTGGGCGTCGTCGGCCTGGCCGGATTCCTCGCCGTCTGGCAGGCGGTCCCGGCACTGGGCCTGGTCGACCCGCAGTACCTGCCGTACGTGACCGACGTGCTGGCACGGCTCTCCGAACAGCTCGTCGACCTCGCGTTCTGGCGGCGGCTGGGCAGCACCATGACGTCCTGGGCGATCGGGGTGACACTGGCGACGGTCGCCGCCGTCGTCCTCGGCACGGTCGTCGGCCTGGTGCCGTTCCTGCGGCGCGCGACGCACACGATCGTGGAGTTCCTGCGCCCCATCCCGTCGGTCGCCCTCATCCCGCTCGCCGTGCTGATGTTCGGCATCCAACGGCAGGCGGCCCTGGTCATCATCGTCTACGCGTCGTTCTGGCAGGTGTTCGTGCAGGTGATCTACGGGGTCGCCGACGTCGACGCGGTCGCCCGGGACACCGCGCTCAGTTTCGGTCTACGTCGCCGCGAACGGCTGACCCACCTCGTCCTGCCGACCGCCCTGCCGTACCTGATGACCGGCGTGCGGCTCGCGGCGGCGGTGGCGCTCATCCTGGCCGTCACCGCCGAGATGGTGATCGGCAACCCCGGCCTCGGCCGCATGATCGAGCTGTCCCGCTCGGGTGGGGACGCCGTCGGCCTGTACGCCCTGGTCGTGGTCACCGGCCTGCTCGGGCTGGCGGTGAACCTCGTCTTCCGGTTCGTGGAACGGCGGACCCTGTCGTGGCACCAGTCGGTACGAGGGGAGCAGGCGCAGTGACCGCGTACCCGGGCCGGATCGCCACCCCGCCGCGCCGTCGCGCCGCCGGCGACCGCCTGATGGCGGGCGTGCTGCACGCGCTCGGGCTGCCGCTGCTGCTCCTGGTGCTCTGGGGCCTGGTGGCGACCAGGTCGACCAGCCTGTTCTTCCCCGGCCCGGTGACGATCGCCGAAGCCTTCGTCGACACCTGGATCGGCCCGGCGTTCGTCGAGGACGTGCTGCCGAGCCTCTACCGCCTCGGCCTCGGCGTCGCCGCGTCGATCGTGCTCGGCATCGCCGCCGGCACCGTCATCGGCCTGACCCGGTGGCTGCGCGAACTGCTCGAACCACTGCTGGAGTTCCTCCGGGCCATCCCGCCACCGGTGCTGATCCCGGTGGCCATGCTCCTGCTCGGCATCACCGACACGATGAAGGTGGCGGTGATCGTCTCCGGCGCGGTCTGGCCGATCCTGCTGAACACCGTCGAGGGTGTCCGGGCGACCGACAGCGTGCTGACCGAGACCGCCCGGTCGTTCCGGGTCACCTGGTGGCAGCGGCTGTGGTTCCTGGTGCTGCCGGCCGCCAGCCCCCGGATCATGGCCGGGGTCCGGCAGGCGCTCTCGGTCGGCCTCATCCTGATGGTCATCTCCGAGATGTTCGCCTCGTCGGCCGGGCTGGGTTACCGGATCGCCTACTTCCAGCGCAACTACCTGGTCGCCGAGATGTGGAGCGGCATCCTGCTGCTCGGGCTGGTCGGTGTCCTGCTCGCCGTCGCATTCGGTCTCGTCGAACGGCGCGTGCTGCGCTGGTACCACGGAATCAGGGAGGTCAACCGTGCCTGACCGGCGCACCCTGCTGCGGGTGGAGCACCTGCGCAAGGTCTACCAGTCCCCCACCGGCGACGTCGAGGCGATCGGGGACCTCAGCTTCACCATGGACGCCGGCGAGCTCGTCTGCATCGTCGGGCCGTCCGGGTGCGGCAAGACCACCCTGCTGAAGTGCCTCGCCGGGCTGCTGCGCCCCACCGGTGGGGTGGTCGAGATGCACGGCGCGCCGGTGACCGGCCCGAGCCCCGCGATGGCCGTGGTGTTCCAGGAGTACGGCCGCAGCCTCTATCCGTGGCTGACGGTGCGCGGCAACGTCGAGCTTCCGCTGCGGCACAAGAAACTCTCCCGCGCGGACCGGGCCACGCTGGTCGCCGACGCGCTCGACGCGGTGGGCCTGGCACACGCCGCGTGCAGCCACCCGTGGCAGCTCTCCGGCGGGATGCAGCAGCGGGTGGCGATCGCCCGGGCCCTCGCCTACCAACCCGAGGTCCTGATCATGGACGAACCGTTCGCCGCGGTGGACGCGCAGACCCGGGCCGACCTGGAGGACCTGGTCCGCGAGCTGCACGCCCGCCGTGGGATGTCGATCCTCTTCGTCACCCACGACATCGACGAGTCGGTGTACCTGGGCCAGCGGGTGCTGGTGCTGTCGCACTCCCCGACCCGGGTCCGCGAGGACCTGGCGATCGACCTGCCGGCGGAGCGCGACCAGATCGGCACCCGCGCCCTGCCCCGCTTCACCGAGCTGCGCACGCACGTCTACGGCGAGATCCAGCGGGCCAAGCGGGGGCAGAATGTGGCCCCGCACCTCGCGCCGTGAGCGCCGGGGCACCCGCCCGTCGAAAGGGACGACCGTGAGCCGGCGTCAACCGAAGCAACTCCTGCTCGCCCTCTTCGGCGAGCACGTGGTCGACGACGCCACCGGGCCGATCCGGGCGAGCGCCCTGATCACCGTGCTGGAGGGGGCGGGCGTCGCCGCGCCGGCGATCCGGGCCACCCTCGACCGGCTGGTCCGCAGCGGCATCCTCACCCGGGGCCGCAGCGGCAGGGAGACCCTGTTCTCGCTGACCGAGCACGGGGCGGCGGTGCTGCGCGAGGCGACCTACCGGGTGCGCGGGCCACGACCGTTCGACCCCCAGGGCAGCGGCTGGACGCTTGTCACCTTCTCGATCCCGGAGGACCAGCGCCGGCTGCGGCACCGACTGCGCTCCACCCTCACCTGGGAGGGTTTCGCGCCGATCCGCGACGGGCTCTGGCTGGCGCCCGGCGAGGTCGACCTCGCCGGGTCGTTGGAGCCGCTGCGACAGGACCTCGCGCCGCACGCCGTGGTCGCCTTCCACGCCCGCGAACTCGCCGGCTTCCCGATCGGCGAGAGCGTCCGCGCCGCCTGGGACATCGAGGCGATCCGCCGCGAGCACCTGGCGTTCATCGAGGTGTGGGACGACCCGGCCGCGACGGCGCTGGCGTCGAGCGCGCTGACCCTGCGGACGATGCTGGTGGCGGACTGGCTCGCCCTGCTGCGGGCCGACCCGCGGCTGCCGGCGGAGTTCATGGACGCGCAGTGGCCGGCCACCCGGTCGGTGGAGACCTACCGTCGGGTGCACCGGACGCTGGCCGAGGCGTCCGCGGCGGAGTTCGCCGCCCTCGTCGCGGCCCGCCCCACGGTCAGCCGGCGAAGCGGGCCCTGAGGTCGGCCTTGCGCACCTTTCCCGACGCGGTGCGCGGCAGCTCGTCGACGACGACCACGTTCTTCGGCAGCTTGTAGCGGGCGAGCCGGCCGTCGAGGTGGGCCCGCACGGTGTCGGTGTCCACGGTCGCCCCCTGCCGCACGGTCACGATCGCCCACGGCACCTCGCCCCAGCGGTCGTCCGGCACCCCGATGACGGCCGCCGAGACCACTCCGTCGATCTCGCCGAGCAGCAGTTCGATCTCGGCCGGGTAGATGTTCTCCCCACCCGAGATGATCATGTCCTTGAGCCGGCCGGAGATGTGCAGGTAACCGTCGGCGTCCAGGTGGCCCAGGTCCCCGGAGCGGAACCACCCGTCGGCCGTGAACGCCTCGGCGGTCGCCGCCGGCAGCCCGTGGTAGCCGGGGAAGACGTTCGGCCCGGCCACCTCGATCTCGCCGACGGCACCGGCGGGCAGCACGGCTCCGGTCGGGTCGGTGATCCGCACGTCGGTGAAGAAGTGCGGTAGGCCCACGCTGCCCTGCTTGGCCCGGGTCATCGCGGGGGGCAGCGCGGTCACGCCCGGCGACGCCTCGGTCATGCCGTACCCCTGGGAGAAGGACAGGCCCCGCGCCTCGTACGCGTCCAGGATGCGGGTCGGCACCGCCGAGCCGCCGCAGGTGAGCTTCGCCAGCGTGGACAGGTCGGTCGAGGACCAGGCGGGATGGTCGGCCAGCAGCTGGTAGGTGGTCGGCACGCCGCTGAGCATGGTGACCCCGTGCCGGGCGATCTGCGCCAGCGCCCGCCCCGGCTCGAAGCCCCGCTCGACGACCATGGTGGCGCCCTTGAGGATGACGGGCAGGGCGCCCATTCCCAGCGAGGCGACGTGGAACAGCGGCGAGATCATCAACGCCACGTCGGTCGAGACGACGTCGTAGTCGACCACGCAGTTGAGCGCGACCCAGGTGAGGTTGCCGTGGGTCAGCACGGCGCCCTTGGCCCGACCGGTCGTGCCCGAGGTGTAGACGATCGCCGCCGGATCCTGGTGGTCGGGGTCGGCGTGGCCGGCGTGCCCGGGATCGGCTTCCCGCACCAGGGGGGCGAGCCCCGGCCGGTCCGGGGTGCCCGCACCGGTGACGACGACGTGCGGGGGCCGGACGGCCGGCAGGGCGGTGGCCACCGGCACCGCGAAGTCCGGGTCGTGGATCAGCACCCGGGCGGCGCAGTCCGTCAGGACGTGACCGATCTCGGGGGGCGCCAGCCGGGTGTTGACCGGCACGAAGACGGCACCGAGCTGCGCCGCCGCGAACATCACCTGGAGGAACTCCGGGCTGTTCTCACCCAGGTAGGCCACCGCGTCACCGGTGCCGACGCCGTGCTCGCCCAGCACCACCGAGACCCGGTCCACGGCGTCGGCGAACTGGGCGTACGTGACGGTGTAGCCCTCGCCGTGGATGAGGGCGACCCGGTCCGGGGACGTGAGCCGGCGCCTGGCCACCCACGCGCCGATTCCGTGCTGGTGCATCAGCAGTCTCCTGGTGGTGGAGGTGGAGGTGGTGTGCCCACCCGGCTCGGACACCCGGGCTCAGGCGTGGAAGCGGTACAACCCCCGCGCGACGACCGCCGGCTTGGCCGCACCCTCGATCTCGATGGTCTGGTCGACGGTGAGCTGGTAGCCGCCCCGGACCTCGGTCACCTCGGCGACCGTGGCCCGCATCCGCACCCGCGCCCCGACCACCACCGGGGCGGGGAAGCGCACCCGGTCGAGGCCGTAGTTCACCTTGGTCGACACGCCCTTGACCTCGAGCAGCTCGGTCCAGAACGGCACCGCCAGGGACAGGGTGAGGAAGCCGTGCGCGATGGGCGCGCCGAACGGGCCGGCCTTCGCCCGCTCAGGGTCGACGTGGATCCACTGGTGGTCGTCGGTGGCGTCGGCGAACAGGTGCACCTGGTCCTGGGTGACCGTCCGGTACCCGGTGTGCCCCAGATCGGTGCCGGCGAGGTCGGCGAGCTGGTCGTAGGTGATGGTCGTGGTCATGGCGCTTCCTCTCGTCGTTCCCCGGCGAGGCCCAGCAGCCGGACCGCGTTGTCCTTGAGGATGCCCGGGAGCACCTCCGGCCTGAGGTCGGTGGTCGCGACGTCGCGCAGCCACCGGTCGGGGGTGAGCAGCGGATAGTCGGTGCCGAAGAGCACCCGGCGCCTGAGCACCGAGTTGGCGTGGCGCACCAGCTCGGCCGGGAAGTACTTCGGACTCCAGCCGGACAGGTCGATCCAGGTGTTGGGTTTGTGGGTGGCCACCGACAGCGCCTCGTCCTGCCAGGGCACCGACGGGTGGGCCATCACGATCTGCAGGTCGGGGAAGTCGGCCGCGACCGGGTCGAGCAGCATCGGATTGGACAGGCCGAGCCGCAGGCCGTAGCCGCCCGGGGTGCCCGCGCCGATGCCGGTCTGCCCGGTGTGGAAGATCGCCGGGAGCCCGGCCCGCGCGATCAGGCCCCACAGCGGGGCGTACTCGTCGTGGCCGGGGTCGAAGCCCTGCACTGTGGGGTGGAACTTGAAGCCGCGTACCCCCTCCTGCTCGATCAGCCGGGTGGCGAGTTCGAGGGCCGCCTCGCCGGTGCGCGGGTCGACCGACCCGAAGGGGATGAGCACGTCGGCGTGCTCGGCCGCGGCACGGGCGATGTCGACGCTGGACAGCGGTGGATGCTTCAGCTGGGTGCCCGCGTCCACGGTGAAGACGACGGCGGCCATGTCGCGCTCGCGGTAGTACCGGGCCACCGCGTCGACGGCGGGCCGGGGCCCGTCCGTCCGGAAGTACTTCGACACCGCCGCCACCAGCGGCTCGGGCAGCGAGGTGTGGCCGTGGCCGTCGACCTCGATGTGCACGTGCATGTCGATCGCCGTGACGGCGTCGAGGTCGATCGCGGGCTGGTACACGGGGGCGGCCTCCGTCGGGGGGGTCGGATCCGGCGGGCGGTCTCGTCGGTGGGGTGCACCGGTCGGACGGGTCAGGGGGCCGCCGGCTGGAACTGGGCGGGCAGCTCCGGGAATCTCTCGCCGACGCTCTGCGCGGCCCCGTCGAACGTCGCCGGCCACGCCTCCACCAGAGCGTCGTAGGTCCAGCCGCCCTCGCGGTACGCGGTCAGCGCCGCCTCCGGGTGGGTCCAGACCTGGAGCCGGTCACCGCCCACCCCGAGCACCTGCCCGGTCACCTGGGCCGCCGCGTCGGAGCCGAGGAACGCGACCAGCCCGGCGACGTCGTCGGCCGTGCCGAACCCGAGATCGTGCCGGAAGAACGCGGGCATCGGCTCGCCGTCCGCCTCGGCGCGTACCGCGGCGGCGAAGTAGGGGACGGTGGCGGTCATCGCGGTCGCGGCGACCGGGACGACCGTGTTGGCGGTGATGCCGGACCGCTTCAGCTCCAGCGCCCAGGTGCGGACCATGCCGACGATGCCCGCCTTGGCAGCCGCGTAGTTGGTCTGGCCGAAGGTGCCCCGCTGACCGGTGGGTGACCCGATGCAGATGATCCGCCCGCCCTCGCCGGCCTGCCGCATGTGCCGCACCGCCTCGCGCACGGTGGTGAAGGTGCCGCGCAGGTGCACGTTGACCACCGTGTCGAAGTCGTCGTCGCTCATCTTCCACAGCACGGTGTCGCGCAGCACGCCGGCGTTGGTGACCAGGATGTCCAGCCGGCCGAACTGCGCGACCGCCGTACTGACGAGTTGCGTCGCGGTCTCGGTCGGGCCGACCGGTGCGACCACTGCGACGGCCCGCCCGCCGGACGCCCCGATCGCCGCCACGGCCTCCGCGGTGGCCTCGGCGTCGACGTCGTTGACCACGACGGCCACGCCGCGTCGCGCCAACTCCCGGGCGTACGCGAGGCCGAGCCCGCGCCCGGATCCGGTGACGATGGCGACTTTGCCGTCCAGTGACATGGGCACTCCCTTTCGTCGATGCGATCTGAGCATGGACCGTTGAAAATGTCAATTATTTAGGAAGCTTGCTACCATCGTCGCCATGTCCCCCGCCGAACGCAGCCGATCGACCGGCCGCGACCGGCTGCGGGACAGCGTGCTCGCCGGGGACCTCAGCTTCCTGCTGGCCAGGGCCAACGCGCTCGCCCTGGCAGCGGCGAACGCCGCCCTCGCCGAGCACGGGTTGAAGGCCCGCTCCTACTCGGTGCTCGCCCTGGCCGCCGACGACGTCCGCCCGACCCAGCGGGAGCTCGCCGAGTTCCTGCGTCTCGACCCGAGCCAGGTAGTCGCCCTCATCGACGGGCTGGAGCAGCGCCACCTGGTCGAGCGGCACGCCGACCCCGCCGACCGCAGGGCCAACGTCCTGGTCGCCACCGAGGCCGGTCGGGCCCTGTTCGTCCGCGCCCAGGACGCCGTCAACGCCGTGGGGCTCGGCTCGCTGGCCGGCGTGACACCCCGGGAGCACGAGTGGCTGGCCCCACTGCTGCGCCGGCTGGCCTTCCCCGACTGACACCGCGACCGCACCCGACCGGTGGTCACCGATGTGCGCCGCCCAATGCCCGGGAGAGCACCCGGCCGGCGGCCCGGACCAGCGGCGCCAGCGCCACCGGGTCCGCCCGGTCGTGGGCGACCACCAACGAGATCGCCGCCACCACGCCCTGCGGTGCACGGATCGGCGCGGCCACCGACAGGGCGTCCATGGTGACCTGACGGTCGCTTACCGCGTACCCGGCCCGGCGCACCTCGGCGAGACAGCGGCGCAGCCGCCCCGGGTCGGTGACGGTCAGTGCGGTGTACCGCTCCAGCGGCGCGGCCAGCACCTGTTGCTGGATCTCGACGGGCGCGTGGGCGAGCAGGACCAGTCCGACGCCGGTGGCGTGCAACGCGAAGCGGCCACCCACCCGGGTGAGCACCGGCACGGCGTGCCGCCCGGCGATCCGTTCGATGAAGACGAGTTCGAGGTCCTGCCGGACGGCGAGCTGGACGTTCTCGTGGGTCACCTCGTAAAGGTCCTCCATGACCGGGAGGGCCACCTCCCGCAGCCCCAGGCCCCGGGGCGCGAGCGAGCCGACCTCCCACAGCCGCAGGCCGATCCGGTACCGCCCGTCGTCGCCGCGTTCCAGCGCCCCCCACGCGAGCAGTTCGGCGACCCGCCGGTGCACGGTGGACAGCGGCAACCCGGCCCGCCGGGCCAGCTCGCTCAGGGTCAGCGCCGGGTCGGCCGGGCTGAACGCGTCGAGCAGCGCCAACACCCGGCTCGTCACCGACCGTCCCGGTTGCCCGCGCACCCCACCATCCTCCCCGCCCGCGCCGACCGCTCACAGCTCCAGGACGAGCCGGGGCGTACGGGACCGGGAGACACAGATCAGCATGGTGTCCCCGGCGGCCCGCTCCTGCGCGGTGAGCAGGCTGTCGCGGTGCTCGGGCACCCCGGCGAGCACCGGGGTCTCGCAGGTGCCGCAGGTGCCCTCCCGACAGGACGAGAGGACCGCCACGCCGGCCTGCTCCACCGCCCGCAGGATCGACGTGCCCGCCGGCACGGTCACCGTCCTGCCGGACAGCGCGAGTTCGACCTCGATCGCCGCCTCCGGCCCGCCGGTGTCGTCGCGTGGAGCGAACCGCTCGACGTGCAGGCCGCCGGGCGGCCAGTCCCGACAGTGCTCCTCCACCGCCCGGACCAGGGATTCCGGGCCGCAGCAGTAGACGAGGCCGGTGTCGGGTCCACCCAGCACGGTGACCAGGTCGAGCAGGCCGGTCTCGTCCTGCGGGTGCAGGCTCACCCGGTCGCCGTAGGTCTCCCGCAGGTCGGTGGCGAAGGCCATGGCGGCGCGGCTGCGGCCGCCGTACACCAGTCGCCAGTCGGCGCCCGCGGCGTCGGCGGCGGCCACCATCGGCCGGATCGGGGTGATGCCGATGCCGCCGGCGACGAAGAGGTAGCACGGGCCGGCGACCAGCGGGAAGGTGTTGCGGGGACCGTGCACCCGGACGGCGCCGCCGACGGTGAGCCGCTCGTGCGCCAGCCGGGAGCCGCCGCGCCCGTCCGGTTCGCGTTGCACCGCGATCCGCAGGACCGACCGCTCCCCCGGGTCGCCGCAGAGGGAGTACTGGCGGACCAGCCCCGGGCCCAACTCCAGGTCGACGTGCGCACCCGGGGTCCACCCGGGCAGGTCGCCGCCGTCCGGACGACCCAGGCCGATCTCCACCACCTCCGCCGCCACCCGCTCCCGGGCCACGACCACCAGCTCCGTCCCGGCCAGGTCGGTCACGCCGGCACCGCCGGCCGCCCTGGCACGGATGCCGTGGCCGCCGGCCGCGCCGGTGGTACGGACGCCGGCCGCGCCGGAACCCGGTGGCCCCGCGGGTGGCCGAGCAGCCACTCCCACAACTCGACCGGTTCGTCGGCGGCCCGCTCGGCACCGCAGTGGCAGATCCCGCGCAGCGTGTCCGTGCCCGGCACCCAGTGGACCCGGTGGACCCGCTCTCCGGTGAGCATGCGGACAGGGGAGGTCACCGCGGCACTCCCACCGTCCCCGACCCGACCATCCGGGCCAGCAGCCGTCGGGCGGCCAGGCCACCGGTGTCGATGTTGATGCTCAACTCCTGGTAGCGCTCCGGCTCGGCGGCGATCACCCGCTCCAGGATGTTCAGCGCCGCCACGTCCTGCATGACCACTGTGTGGTTGCTCTGGTGCAGGTACTCGCTGACCGACTCGTCGTCGATGGCGAAGTCGCGTGCCACCGCCCAGAAGTCGTACGTGGTGTGCGCGGTCGACGGGGTGATCGCGTACACGATCTCGGCGTGGAAGGCGTCGCTGTCCTCGCCCTCGGCGGGCGGCGGCACCCCCTGCGGCGCGATCCGGCTGTGCAGGAGATAGAGGCAGGGCGGGTGGTACTCGATGTCCTGCCACCTGGTGATCCGGCCCTGGATCCCGGTCGAGTGGGCATAGAACGGCGGGCACTCGGCGTCGTCCATGTGCCGGCTGACGTAGACGACGCCCCGGTCCTCGTCGACCTCGGTGGTGATCGGGGTGTCCGCCACCTCCGGCGTGCCGATGTAACCACCGTGCAGGTAGGTCTCGTGGGACAGGTCGAGCAGGTTGTCGACCAGCAGGCCGTAGCGCGCGTCCAGCGGGGCCATCCCGCGCACCACCGCGTACCGGGGGTCGGCAAGCCACGGGGCACGGGGAATCGCGGCCGGATCGGCCCGGTCCCGGTCGCCGATCCAGACCCAGACGAAGGAGTCCTGCTCCACCACCGGATAGGAGGCGACCCTCGCGGTGCGCGGAATGCGCTGCTGACCGGGTACGAAGACACACGCGCCGGTCGGGTCGTAGGTGAAGCCGTGGTAGCCGCAGACGACCGTGTCGCCGTCGAGCCGGCTCTCGGACAACGGGTAGCGCCGGTGTACGCACCGGTCGGCGAGCGCCACCGCCTCCCCCGCCCCGGTGCGGTAGAGCACCAGTGGCTCACCGAGCACCGTACGGGCGAGCAGACCCCGGCCGACCTCACCGCCGTAGGCCGCCACGTACCACTGGTCCCGGGCGAACACCATCCGACCGACCTCCTTCTCGACGTACGTCGATGCCACTGCATCATCGCGCGCGGCACCCGGTGACCGGGACGAGGTCTTCCACTGAGTGGAAGTCGGGGGCGGGGTCGGCCGGATTCCCGGGGAGGCGGGCGAGGCCTGCGGTCACGGCGGGTTCCCCACGATCGGCGCCCGACCGGCAGAATGAGCGGACGGCACGGTGACCCTGGCCTTCGACGACCGACCGGAGCCCGGCCGGGGCTGACCGCAGGGCACCCCCGTCGCGTACCCCCGGCGTGCCTGCGGCCGCCCCGCAGGCCGGACGCCATGGGGGATTGATCTGACGTCTGCCCGCCGTTGCCGGTCGGTGCGAATCGGCGCAGCCTGCCCATGAGGGGGATCTCAGGCATTGACGTCCACCACTGGAAACTCTAACGTCTGACGTATGACCGGTGGGCGGGCACCCCTACGCCGACCAGCACCGCCCCGCCCCAGGAGGCGTGCCGGACCACGCCCCGAGAAACGGAGAGTCCCCATGAACCACAGACAGCTGTTGAGCGCGGGGTTGACGTTGCTGCTCGGCGCGACCGCCACCCTCACCGCCGGCTGCGGCGACCGGGGCGGCGACGGGGCCGGTTCGGGCGGCGGCAAGGCGCTCATCGGGGTCGACTACCCGCGCTCGGACACCGACTTCTGGAACTCCTACATCAAGTACGTGCCGCAGTCCGCCCAGGAGTTGGGGGTCGACCTCAAGACCACCAACTCGCAGAACGACATCGCGAACCTCATCTCGAACGCGCAGACCTTCATGAGCCAGGGCGTCAAGGGGGTGGTGATGGCCCCGCAGGACACCGCCGCCGTCGCGCCGACCCTGAGCCAACTGGAGAGCCGCAAGATCCCGGTGGTCACCATCGACACCCGCCCCGACACCGGAAAGGTGTTCATGGTGGTACGCGCCGACAACCGCGCCTACGGCACCAAGGCGTGCCAGTTCCTGGGCAGCAAGCTCGGCGGCCGGGGCAAGGTCGTCATGCTCCAGGGCGGCCTGGACTCGATCAACGGTCGGGACCGCACCGAGGCGTTCCACGAGTGCATGGGCAAGGAGTTCCCCGGCATCAAGGTGTTCGGGGAGGCGACCGACTGGAAGGCCGACGTGGCGGCGTCGAAGCTGCAGACCCGCTTCGCCTCCGACCCGGACGTCAAGGGCATCTACATGCAGTCCTCCTTCGCCCTGTCGGGCACCCTGCAGATCCTCAAGCAGCGCGACCTCCAGGTGCCGCCGACCGACCCGAAGCACGTCTTCGTCGTCTCCAACGACGGCATCCCCGAGGAGCTGAAGAACATCGGCGACGGCCTGATCGACGCCACCGTCAGCCAGCCCGCCGACCTCTACGCCAAGTACGGGCTGGAGTACGCCAAGGCGGCGATCGAGGGCAGGACCTTCCAGCCCGGCCCCACCGAGCACGGCAGCACCATCATCCAGGTGCGCGAGGGCCTGCTCGAGGACCAGCTCCCCGCACCGCTCGTGACGTTGGACGGCGCACCGGTCGGGGGGCAGCCGACTGTGAAGTTCGACGACACGTCGCTGTGGGGCCGTCAGGCATGAGTGCCACCGCGCACCGCCCGACCGGCGGGCCGGTCGACGCCCACCCGCCGGTCGTCGAGGCCGTGGAGATCACCAAACGGTTCGGTTCCACCCTCGCCCTGTCCGAGGCGGGGATCGTGGTCCACCGCGGTGAGACGCACGCCCTGGTGGGGCGCAACGGCGCCGGCAAGTCGACGCTGGTGGGCATCCTGACCGGGCTGCAGGCCGCCGACGGTGGCGCGGTGGCCTTCGACGGGCGTCCGGCACCGCCGTTGGCCGACCGCGACGCGTGGCGGCAGCGGGTGGCGTGCGTCTACCAGAAGTCGACGATCATCCCCACCCTCACGGTGGCGGAGAACCTGTTCCTCAACCGGCACGCCCGCTCCCGCAGCGGTCTGATCCGCTGGTCGAGCCTGCGCCGGGAGGCGGAACAGCTGCTGGCGACCTGGTCGGTGGACGTCGACGTCCGCCAGCCGGCCTCCGCCCTCTCGGTCGAGCAGCGGCAGTTCGTGGAGATCGCCCGCGCGTTGTCCTTCGGTGCCCGGTTCATCATCCTCGACGAGCCGACCGCCCAGCTCGACGCGGCGGGCATCAACCGCCTGTTCACCCGGATCCGGGACCTGCGGGCGCACGGCGTGACGTTCCTGTTCATCAGCCACCACCTCCAGGAGATCTACGAACTCTGCGACCGGGTCACGGTCTTCCGCGACGCCCGGCACGTCGTCACCGCCCCGGTCGCCGAGTTGGACCGGCAGGCGTTGGTCGCCGCGATGACCGGGGAGGACGTGACGCTGCCGGCGGCCGGCCACCGACCCCCGACGTCCGCCGCGCCGGTGCTGCTGTCGGTGCGCGACCTGGTCACCTCGTCCGGCGCCGGACTGTCGATGGAGGCCAGGGCGGGCGAGGTCGTCGGCATCGCCGGTGGCGGTGGCAGCGGCAAGGTCGAGGTGGCCGAGGCGATCGTCGGTCTCGCCCGCCCCGCGGGTGGGACGGTCACCCTCGCCGGCCGGGTGCTGCGGCCGGGCAGCGTGCCCGACGCCCTCGACGCCGGCGTCGGTCTGGTGCCGCAGGACCGGCACCGGGAGGGTCTGGTGCCGTCGCTGTCCATCGCGGAGAACGTCACGATGACCGTGCCGGACCGGGTCGGGCGGTACGGCCTCATCTCGCCGGCCCGGCGGGACGCACTGGCCCGGGACACCATCGCCGAGTTGACGATCAAGGCGTCCGGGCCACAGGTGCCGGTCGCCGAGCTGTCCGGCGGCAACCAGCAGAAGGTCGTGATGGGCCGGGCGTTGGCCAACGATCCGCAGCTGTTGGTGCTGATCACGCCCACCGCCGGGGTCGACGTGCGGTCCAAGCAGACCCTGCTCGGTGTCGTCGAGGACGTGCGACGTCGGGGCGCCACCGTGCTGGTGGTCTCCGACGAGCTCGACGACCTGCGGATCTGCGATCGCGTGCTGGTGATGTTCCAGGGCCGGGTGGTCGGCGAGATGGCCCACGGCTGGAGCGACAACGATCTGGTAGCCGCGATGGAAGGGGTGGACCTCCACCATGTCTGAGACGCTGTCCACCGGGAAGGCGTCGGCTCCTGCGCCACCACCGTCGCGTCCGCCGTCGTCGGCACCGTCGCGGAGCCTGGCCCTCGCCCGGCTGCGCGACCTGGCACTGGTGCCGGCGATCGTCGCGGTGGCGGTCGTCGGGTGGGTCATCAGCCCGGTGTTCCTGAGTTCCGACAACATCGTCAACGTGCTGCAGAGCATGTCCGAGATCGCCATTCTGGTGCTGGCCCAGACCATCGTGCTGATCACCGGCAAGATGGACCTGTCGTTGGAGTCCACCTTCGGGCTCGCGCCGGGCATCGCCGCCTGGCTCGTCGTCGACCCCGCGCTCACCCGGGGGCTGGGGCTCGGCCTGCTGCCGGAGGACTGGGCGGTGCCTGTGGTCCTGCTCGTCGGTGCCCTGGTCGGGGCGTTCAACGGGCTGCTCATCGTCCGGTTCGGCCTCAACGGCTTCATCGTGACGTTGGGCATGCTGATCATCCTGCGGGGGCTGCTCACCGGCATCTCCGGCGGACAGACCTTCTTCGCGCTGCCCGGGTCGATGACGTATCTCGGCTCCACCAGCTGGTTCGGGATACCGGCCTCGATCTGGGTGTCCCTGCTGTTGTTCGCCGCCGGGATCGTGGTCCTCGGCCACACCCGCGCGGGCCGGGCGTTGTACGCCATCGGCGGCAACGCCGACGCGGCCCGCGCCGCGGGCATCCGTACCGACCGGGTGCTGTGGATCGCGCTCGTCGTGGCCAGCGTGCTCGCCGCCCTGGCCGGGCTGCTGATCAGCGGCCGGCTGGCGGCGGTGCCGGCGGCCCAGGGCGACGGGGCGATCTTCCAGGTCTTCGCGGCGGCGGTGATCGGCGGGGTGAGCCTCAACGGCGGCAGGGGCAGCGTCTTCGGCGCCTTCACCGGCGTCCTGCTGCTCTTCATGATCATTAACGTGCTGACCCTGGCCGGGGTGCCCGCACAGTGGACCAACTTCCTCAACGGCGCCGTCATCCTGGTCGCCCTGGTGGTCTCGCGGATCACCGGCGGCAAGGTTCAGACCTGAACGCCTGACCGCACGAGCCACGCCACGAGACAGGCAGCAGACCGCCAACCGTTCCCCAACCCAGGAGTTCCGTTGACTGAGCGCATCTCGTCGGTAGAGACGATCGACGTACGCTTCCCCACCTCCGTCCACCGGGACGGGTCGGACGCGATGAACCCGTTCCCCGACTACTCCGCCGCATACGTCGTCGTGCGGACCTCGGCGGGCGCCGAGGGGCACGGGCTGGTCTTCACCGTGGGGCGCGGCACCGAGATCCAGGTCGCCGCCGTCCGGTCGCTCGCCGCGATGGTGGTCGGCCAGCCGGTGGACGAGCTGACCGCCGACCCGGGCGCCCTCGCGCGGCGACTCGTCGGCGACAGTCAGATCCGCTGGCTGGGCCCGGAGAAGGGTGTCGTGCACATGGCCGCCGGCGGCCTGGTCAACGCGGTGTGGGACCTCGCCGCCCGACGGGCCGGCAAACCCCTGTGGAAGCTGCTGGCCGACCTCACCCCGGAACAGCTTGTCGCCCAGGTCGACTTCCGCTACCTGCGCGACGCCCTCACCGAGGACGACGCGCTCGCGCTGCTGCGCCGGGCGGCCGACGGCCGGGCCGAACGGGAGAGCCGGCTGCGGGCCGAGGGTTATCCGGCGTACACCACGACCCCGGGCTGGCTGGGTTACGACGACGAGAAGCTGGCCCGGCTCTGCGTGGAGGCGGTACGGGACGGCTATCGACTGATCAAACTCAAGGTCGGCGGGAACCTGGCCGACGACGTACGCCGGATGGGCATCGCCCGGCGAGCCGTCGGGCCGGCGATCCGCCTCGCGGTCGACGCCAACCAGATCTGGGGCGTACCCGAGGCGATCCGGTGGATGCGCGAGCTCGCCGCGTTCGACCCGTACTGGATCGAGGAGCCGACGTCGCCCGACGACGTGCTCGGGCACGCCGCCGTCCGTACGGCGCTCGACCCGATCCGGGTGGCCACCGGCGAGCACGTGCACAACGCGGTGATGTTCAAACAACTGCTCCAGGCCGAGGCGGTCGACGTGGTGCAGATCGACGCCTGCCGGGTCGCCGGGGTGAACGAGAACCTGGCGATCCTGCTGCTCGCCGCGCGCTTCGGGGTGCCGGTCTGCCCGCACGCCGGCGGGGTGGGGCTGTGCGAGCTGGTGCAGCACCTGGCGATGTTCGACTTCGTCGCGGTCAGCGGCAGCACCGACGACCGGGCCATCGAGTACGTCGACCACCTGCACGAGCACTTCGTCGACCCGGCCCGGGTCACCGGCGGGCGGTACCTGACTCCCACCGCCCCGGGCATGAGCGCGGAGATCCTGCCGGCCTCGCTGGCCGCCTTCCGCTTCCCGGACGGTCCGCAGTGGACCTCCGCGCCGGCGACGGCGGGAGCGCCGACGGCATGATCATCGACGCGCACCACCACCTGTGGCGCCCGGAACGCGGATACGCCTGGCTGGACGCGCCCGAGCTGGCGACGATCCGCCGGCCGTTCACCCCGGCGGACCTGACCGCCGAGCTCACCGCGACCGGGGTGACCGGCACCGTGCTTGTGGAAGGGGGTCGCTGCCACAGTGACGAGGCCGCCGAGTTCCTCGGCTACGCCGCCGACACCGCGCCGATCCTCGCGGTGGTGGCCTGGCTCGACGTCGCGGCCGACGACGTGCCCGCCACCGTCGCGGCCTACCGCCGGCTGCGCGGCGGCGACCTCCTGGCCGGGGTGCGTTCGCAGGTGCAGGGGGAAGCGGATCCCGACTACCTCGACCGGGCCGACGTGCGTCGTGGTCTCGCCGAGATCGCCGCCGCCGGGCTCACGTTCGACCTGGTGATCCGCGCCGACCAGCTACCGGCGGCGGCCCGCGCGGCCGCGGCGGTGCCGCAGCTCAGGTTCGTCCTCGACCACCTGGGCAAACCCAGGATCGACCAGGGTACGGCGGGTCTGCACGGCTGGCGCGGTCCGCTGGCCGCGCTCGCCGCCAACCCCAACGTCACCGCCAAGCTGTCCGGTCTGGTCACCGAGGCCGGGCCGACCTGGTCACCGGAGGACCTCCGCCCCTTCGTCGAGGTGGCCGTGGCGGAGTTCGGCGCGGACCGGCTGATGTTCGGCTCGGACTGGCCGGTGTGCCTGCTCAGGTCGGACTACGCCGGAGTGTGCCGGGCGTTGACGGCGGCGCTGCCGCCCCTGTCGGAGCGGGACCGGCAGGACATCTTCGCCGGCACCGCCGTACGCACCTACGACCTGGCCCGGCGGGTCGCACCGCTCCCGCCACCGACCCGGACCGGATGACCCCGGCCACCGTCGGGCTCACGCATCGGCCGCCTTGGCGGCGAGCACCGTACGCAGCCACGCCTCGGAGGTGTTGACGTGGATCAGCGCGCTCGCCTGGGCGAGCAGTTGGTCGCGTGACCGTAGCGCGAGGTAGATCGCGTGGTGCTCGTCGATCGTCTGGTGCGCCGAGTTGCCCTCTATCAACCCCCGCCACACCCGGGCCCGCAGCGTCCGGCTGGACAACCCGTCGAGCAGCGAGGTGAGCGTCTCGTTGCCGGTGGTCGCGACGACGGTGTGGTGGAAGGCGGTGTCGAAGCCGATCAGCTTCTCCGCGTCGTCGGCCGCCGCCCGCATCTCGGCCAGGATGTGGTGCAGTTCGTCGAGCCTGGCGTCGGTCATCCGCAGTGCCGCCAGCCCGGTCGCCATCGGCTCCAGCATCCGGCGCACCTCCATCACCTCCAGCAGGGTGTCGTCGCGCAGCAGTTCCACCGCGACACCCAGGCCCTCCAGCAGCAACCGGGGGGCGAGGCTGGTGACGTACGTCCCGTCGCCTCGTCGTACGTCGAGCACCCGGGCCGACTCGAGCACCTTGACCGCCTCCCGGACGCCGCTGCGCGACAGGCCCATCTGCACGGCCAACTGCGGCTCGGGTGGGAGGCGCGCACCCGGCGGCAGCTCACCGCTGGAGATCATGCTCCGGATCTTCGCGATCGCGTCGTCGGTCAGTGCCACCCACGTCCCCCCTCTGGCCGACCCGTCGCGCCTCTTTCACGACAGTTCCACCCGCTGCGGCAGGCCACACCAATATAGAGACCCCAGAGGTGAACCGAGCTGACGACGACGGCGATCGGCGCCCCGGCGGATGGAGGGCGGACGCGGTTCCACGGGGCCGGCGTTCGGATCCCGGGCCGGACCGCCGTCGCCGGCCGCCTCTCCCTGTCCTGGACGGACGACCCGCGCCCGTCCAGGACAGGGATGGCTCAGGAGGCGGTGCAGACCGGGGTCAGGCCACTGGCCGCACCGGTGCCCTGGAAGCCGAACTCGGTGTACTGACCGGCGCTTACCGCGCCGTTGTAGTTGACGTTGCTGAACTGCACGGCGCCGCTGGTGCCGGTGCGGTTGGCGTTCCAGACGCTGGTCACCGTGGCACCGGACGGCAGGGTGAGCTGGACGTTCCAGCCACGGATCGGTGCGCTGCCGGCGGTGACCCGTACGGTGGCGACGAAACCACCGGTCCACGAGTTCAGCGAGACCGTGGCCGCGCAGCCGGCGGTCGACGGCGGCGTGGTCGGCGGGGCGGTGGTCACCGGCGGCGTGGTCGGCGGCGGGGTGGTCACCGGCGGAGTCGTCGGGGGCGCAGTGGTCGGCGGCGGGGTCGTCGGCGGGGCGGTCGTCACCGGCGGGGTCGTGGGCGGGGTGGTGCCCCGGCCCTTGTTCAGCTCGTCGAGGACCGCGTGGTAGGCGGCCTTCTTCTGGTAGCTGCCGTTGCCGCCGGTGAACAGCAGGCCCCGCTCCGAGGAGCGCCACGACTCGCTGTCGGAGATGCCCCAGACGGTGATGCCTGTGCACTTGGCGACGTTCAGGCAGGCCCGGACGACCTTGCGGTAGTTCTCCGCCTGGCCGGTGCCGATGTCGTTGTTGCTCAGGTCGTCGTCGATGTCGACCTCGGAGAGGTGCACCTCGACGCCGAGGTCGGCGAAGCGCTGGATGTTGGCCTGCAGGTCGTTGGTGATGATGCTGTTCGGGTTGTCGTTGAAGTGCGACTGGAACCCGACGCAGTCGATGTACTGCCGGTAGGTGCGGACGATGTCGTACAGCGCGTTGGCCTTGCGGTTCGGGCCGCCGCCCTGGACGGTCAGGCCCTCGACGTCGTAGTCGTTGATGCAGAGCTTGGTGGAGTACCCGCCGGCCTGCACTACCTGCTTGGCCCGGATGAACGAGTCCCGGATGACGTCGGTGTCACCGGCGTCGAAGAAGTCACCGTCACCGTTCGCGTCCCGGTTCATGCTGTGCGGCCACTGGTTGCGGCGGCGGCCGGTGTTGTTGTCCTCCAGCGACTCGTTGACCACGTCCCAGTAGGCGATCTTGCTGCCCCAGCGGTTGATGGCGTTGCCGATGAAGGTGTTCAGCGTCGCCTGGCTGGCGCCCTGGAGCGCGCCGGCCTGCGAGTGCCACACCAGGGTGTGCCCCCGGACCACCATGTTGTTGCTCTGCGCGTGGTTGACCAGCTGGTCCGCGCCGCTGGTGTTCTGTAGCCCACCGCTCGACGTGGCGATCCGGTCCGGCTTCATGTCGTTCTCGGGGGTCAGCTGGCTGAATTCCTGACCGAGGATCGGGTAGAGCCGGTTGGGCGAGGCGGCGGTGCCGAAGAACAGCCCGGCCTTGGCGGCCGCGGCGCGCAGCGTGGTCTCGGCTGCGGCGGCCGGGCTGCTGGACTGGACCGCCACCCCACCGCCGACAAGTAACAACACCGCCATCGGCAAAGCCGTCCTGCTGACTTTCATCCGCTGCCTCAGGGTGTTGCTCACAGGTCCTCCTCGATGCACGACGCCAACAATCGATAGACATACATCCATGCCGAAGGGCCAGTATCGATACCGCCCGGCCACACTGTCAACAACTTTCGGAAATATTCCGGAAACCGCCATTCGGGCACGGGCATACATTTATGCAGGTGGGGTGAGCACCACCAGACTCGGGAAGGCCGGCGGCAGGCGGTCGCGGGCACCGTCCACGGCACCGTCACCGAAACATTCGAAGATCGGCCCGTACGGAACGCTACCCGCGTGCCGGTGGGACGGCGCCTGGCGCGCGTCCGCCGGGTCGGGCAGGAATACTCGCCTGATGACGTGGAAGGTGCTCCTCGGCATCGGCATCGCGCTCGCCGCCTCCTGGACGGCCCTGACGATCGGCCTGCTGCTGGTGCGGCCGAAGGGATCCCTACTCACCGAGGCGGTCCGGATCCTGCCCGACCTCATCCGGATGCTGCGCCGGCTGGCCACCGACCCGGGCCTGCCAACCGGCGTCCGGGTGCGGCTCTACCTGCTGATCGCCTACCTGGCGAGCCCCGTCGACCTGATCCCCGACGTGATCCCGGTGCTGGGTTTCGCCGACGACGCCATCATCGTGGCTGCCGTGCTGCGCTCCGTGGTCCGTCGCGCCGGCATCGACGCCGTCGCACGACACTGGCCGGGCACCCCGGACGGATTCACCGCCGTATGCCGACTCACCGGAGTCCGCCCCACCCCGTGACGCCCGGCTTCTTCCCGCCACGGCCCACCGAGCCGGTGCGTGCCGACCGAGCCGGTGCCTCGCGCCCTGTCCGGGCCGGGCCGGATCCGCCGCGAGTCCGTCGACGCCGACGCGGCCGGGGAAGGATGACCCTCCCCAGGCCGCGCGGTCTCCGCCTCAGCGGACCGGCAGGTCGCGCCGGCGGGTCGGATCGAGGTGCCGGGCGTACGCGCCGGTGGTGAAGAAGGCCGGCAGGTCCTCGCCGAGGGCGGTGTCCTCGACGATCCGGGCGGCCCGCACGGCGCGGTCCCGGTCGGTGCCCGCGCGCCCGCTCACCAGGGCGGCCAACTCCTCGGCGAGGATCGACCGGACCAGGTCGTCGGTCACGCAGCCGCCGTCGGCCAGCGGGGTGCCGTGGTGCCGCCACTGCCAGACCTGGCAGCGGGCGATCTCGGCGGTGGCGGCGTCCTCCATCAGGTTCGACAGGGCCACCGCGCCGGTGCCGCCGAGCCACGCGTCGAGGTAGCGCACCGCGACCGCGATGTTGGCCCGTAGCCCGGCGGCGGTGACCCGGCCGGGGGTCTTGTCCACGGCGAGCAGGTCGGCGGCGGTCACGGTGACGTCGTCCCGCAGCCGGTCGAGCTGGTGGGGACGGTCGCCCAGCACCGCGTCGAACTCCTCCCGGCAGGTGTCCACCAGGCCCGGGTGGGCCACCCACGAACCGTCGAACCCGTCACCGGCCTCCCGCCGCTTGTCCGCCCGCACCCGGCCGAGGGCGACCTCGTTGACCTGTGGATCCCGGTTCGGGATGACGGCGGCCATCCCGCCGATCGCGTGCGCTCCCCGCCGGTGGCAGGTGGCCACCAGCAGCTCGGTGTACGCGCGCATGAACGGCACCGTCATGGTCACCTCGGAGCGGTCCGGCAGGACGAAGTCCGGCCACTGCCCGAAGTTCTTGATCACGCTGAAGATGTAGTCCCACCGGCCCGCGTTCAGCCCCGCCGAGTGCTCGCGCAGCTCGTAGAGGATCTCCTCCATCTCGAAGGCGGCGGTGATCGTCTCGATCAGCGTGGTGGCCCGGATGGTGCCCCGGGGCAGGCCGAGGCGTTGCTGGGCGAAGACGAAGACGTCGTTCCACAGCCGTGCCTCCCGGTGGCTCTCCAGCTTCGGCAGGTAGAAGTACGGCCCGGCACCCGCGTCGAGCTGCCGCCGGGCGCAGTGGAACAGGTGGAGCCCGAAGTCGACCAGGCTGGCCGAGATGGGCCGCCCGTCGACCACGATCCCCTTCTCCACCAGGTGCCAGCCGCGCGGACGGACGACGATGGTGGCCAGTTCCTCGCCGAGGACGTACCGCTTGCCACGGGGGTCGGTGAAGTCGATCCGCCGGTCCAGGGCGTCGATCAGGTTGAGCTGGCCGGAGACGACGTTGTGCCAGGTCGGCGCGGTGGCGTCCTCGAAGTCGGCGAGCCACACCTTCGCCCCGGAGTTGAGCGCGTTGACAGTCATCCGGCGGTCGGTCGGTCCGGTGATCTCGACCCGCCTGTCGACCAGGCCGGGTGCGGGCGGGGCCACCCGCCAGCCCGGGTCGGCGCGGATCGCGGCGGTCTCCGGCAGGAAATCGGGGAACTGACCGGTGGCGTAGCGGTCCCGGCGGGCCCGGCGGGTGTCCAGCAGGGCCACCCGACGGGCGGCGAACTCGCTGTCCAGCGCGACCAGGAACTCCAGCGCGTCGGCGGTGAGGACCTCGTCGAACCGGTCGGCCAGCGGGCCGACGATCTCGTATCTCATGCGAACTGCTCCTCTTCGGTGGAGCCGCGCAGGGCGGTGGTCTCGGCCGCCGGGTTGAGCACGGTGCTGATCAGGTCGAAGTAGCCGGTGCCGACCTCGCGCTGGTGCTTGACCGCGGTGTAGCCGGCCGGCTCGGCGGCGAACTCCCGCTCCTGCAACGCCACGTAGGCGGGCATGCCGTCGGCGGCGTAGCCCCGGGCCAGGTCGAACATCGAGTAGTTGAGGGCGTGGAAGCCGGCCAGGGTGATGAACTGGAACCGGTAGCCCAGGTGACCGAGTTCCCGCTGGAACTTCGCGATGGTGGCATCGTCGAGGTGCTTGCGCCAGTTGAACGACGGCGAGCAGTTGTAGGCGAGGAGTTGGTCCGGGTACTCGGACTTGATCGCCTCGGCGAAGCGGCGGGCGACCTCCAGGTCGGGGGTGGAGGTCTCCATCCAGAGCAGGTCGGCGTGCGGGGCGTAGGCCAGGCCCCGGGCGATGCACGGGTCGATGCCGTTGCGCACCCGGTAGAAGCCCTCGGCGGTCCGCTCGCCGGTGACGAACGGCCGGTCCCGCTCGTCCACGTCGGTGGTGAGCAGGGTGGCGGCCTGCGCGTCGGTGCGGGCGATCACCACCGACGGCACCCCGGCGACGTCCGCGGCGAGCCGGGCCGCCTCCAGGGTGCGGACGTGCGCCCCGGTGGGGACGAGCACCTTGCCGCCGAGGTGGCCGCACTTCTTCTCCGCGGCGAGCTGGTCCTCCCAGTGCACGCCCGCCGCACCGGCCCCGATCATCGCGGTCATCAGCTCGTAGGCGTTGAGCGGTCCGCCGAAGCCGGCCTCGGCGTCGGCGACGATCGGTGCCAGCCAGTCGGTCCCGCCGCCGTCGCCCTCGGCGGTGGTGATCTGGCCGGCGCGCAGCAGCGCGTTGTTGATCCGGCGCACCACGGCGGGCACCGAGTTGGCCGGGTAGAGACTCTGGTCGGGGTAGGTGTGTCCGGCGAGGTTGGCGTCCGCGGCCACCTGCCAGCCGGACAGGTAGATCGCCTTGAGTCCGGCCCGGACCATCTGCACGGCCTGGTTGCCGGTGAGCGCGCCCAGGGCGTGGACGTAGTCCTCGGTGTGCAGCAGCTGCCACAGCCGCTCCGCCCCGCGCCGGGCCAGGGTGTGCTCCTCCTGGACGGCGCCGCGCAGCCGGACCACGTCCTCGGCGCGGTAGCTGCGGCGCACTCCCCGCCAGCGCGGGTCGGTCTCCCACTCGGTACGCAACCGCTCCACGGCGTTCTGCATGATCTCGTCTCCTCGGATGTCGTGCCGCCGGCACCGGATTCGTCGTGCCGCCCGGCGTCGCCGAACGCGTCGCCCGGCCGGCGTGTCACCCACGGTCACACGGTGTCCAGGGCGTGGTCGAGGGACGGAAGAAGCCAAGTTCTGAGAAGTTCACACCCGGTTCTGCGAAGTTGCGAACAGGTATATTCGCACTCTGCCAAGGGTGCTGGGCTGCCGAAAGAGCAGCGGGGAGGTGAGCGTGACGAACAAGACCTTCGCGGGTGCCCGGCTGCGCCGGATGCGTGAGGACCGCGCGCTGAGCCAGTCCCGGCTGGCCCGACTGCTCAACATCTCGCCCAGCTACCTCAACCAGATCGAGCACGACACGCGTCCGCTGACCGTGCCGGTGCTCATGCGCATCACCGAGGTGTTCGGCGTCGACCCGACAGTGTTCGCCCCCCGGGACACCCCACGGCTGGTCGCCGGGTTACGTGAGGCGTTGCCCGGCCGACCGGGCGTCGCCGACCTCACCGAACTCGCCACCCGGCTGCCCGAGGTCGCGGAGGCCGTGCTCGACCTGCACCGCCGCTACCGGCAGGCCGACGAGCAGCTCGCCGAGCTGCTGGGCGACCGGGACACGGTCGGGCGCAGCCCGCACGACCGGGTGACCGAGTTCTTCTACCGCCGGCAGAACTACGTGCCGGATCTGGACGAGGCGGCGGAGCGGTTGGCGGCGACGATCGGGATGCGCCGGGGTGAGGTCCGCTCCACGTTGCAGGACCGGCTCGCCCAGCGGCACGGCGTGCAGGTCCGCCGCGACGACGCCACCCTGCTCGGCGACGAGCTGCACCGTTACCGGCCGCAGACCCGCACCCTGCACCTGTCGACGTCGCTGCGGGCCGGGCAGGAGGCCATGCGGATGGCGGCGCAGATCGCCCTGCTGGAGTACGCCGACGTGATCGACGAGATCGTGGAGGAGGAACGGTTCGACGACCCGCAGACCCAGATCCTCACCCGGGTCGGCCTGGCCAACTACTTCGCCGCCGCGCTGATCCTGCCCTACGAGCCCTTCCTGGCGGCCGCCGAGCAGCACCGGTACGACATCGAGCTACTCACCCAGCATTTCACCATGGGCTGGGAGACGGTCTGCCACCGGCTCAGCACGCTGCAACGACCCCGGGCGCGCGGGGTGCCGTTCTCGTTCGTCCGGGTCGACCGGGCCGGCAACATGTCGAAACGCCAGTCCGCCACCGGCTTCCCGTTCTCGCTGACCGGCGGCACCTGTCCGCTGTGGAACGTCTACGAGGCGTTCAGCGCGCCCGGCCGGGTGGTGGTGCAGGTGGCCGCGATGCCCGACGGGCAGCGCTACCTGTGGATTGCCCGCACCATCACCCGGCACCACGGCGGCTACAACCAACCCGGCAAGGTCTACGCGATCGGGCTCGGCTGCGAGACCCGGCACGCCGACCGGCTGGTCTACTCCACGGGGATCGACCTGTACGCGACCGACGCCGTCACGTCGATCGGCCCCGGCTGCAAGACCTGCGAGCGGATGACCTGCCCGCAGCGGGCCGCCGCCCCGATCAGCGGGCGGCTCGACCTGGACGAGAACCGCAGCACCTTCATCCCGTACCCGCTGAAGGGCTGACCGGCCCGACCGGTCAGTCCAGGCTGATCACGGGGCGGGTCAGGATCTCGTCGGCGTACCCGTCGTCGGAGGCGAGCCACCGGCCGAAGTCCCCGTCGCGGTAGGCGGTCGCGAGGGTGAGCCAGCCCAGGAAGAAACCGCTGCCGCCGCAGGCGGTGACACCGCCGTCGCCGCCGCACACCACTGTCGGCTCGGTCGTCACCTCGTACCGGTAGGGATCCTGCCCGATGGCCAGCCCCCACAGGTTCGGCGTCCGGTGCACCCCGTCCGGGTACTCGTCCGGGTAGCCGTCGGCGGGGGTGTCGTCGCCCCAGCGGAACAGTGTGGTCGCGCCGGCGCCGCAGGCCCACTCCCACTCGTCCGGGGTGGCGGTCCGCAGGCCGAGGCCGGCGAGGGCGGCCACCGCCTCGTCGTAGTCGGCCTCCTCGACCGCCCAGGCCCGGGTCACCCGGCCGGTACGGTCGAGTTCGACGGTCAGCCCGTCGGCCGAGCGCACCGTGGTGGCCCCGTCCCCCCGGTGGCCGATCGACGCGACGAGTTCGCGGACCCGCGGGTCGTCCGGGGGCAGCGGGAGCCCGCCGGGTTCGCAAGCCTCCACCGCGACCAGCATCGCCGGCAGGTCGACGGCGCGCACCGGCGAGGTCAGCGCGTCGACGTGCGCGGCCAGCGGTGGCAGGCCGTACTCCTCGGCGCTGTCGGCGTAGCTGGCCAGCTGGCCGGCGTCGGGGTTCAACCGGGCCGCGTCGTAGCCGAGCGTCGGCCGCCCGCCGGGCACCAGCGCGAACCGCAGTCCGCCCCGGTCGAACAGCGCCGTCCGGTGCGACCGTCCCGCGTAGCCGTTGTCCCGCAGGCCCACCAGGGTCAGGTCGTGCCGGGCGGCGATCTCCCGGGCCAGCCGCTCGGCGGCCTCGTCGGAGCGGTCGTTCCACTGCGCGACACGGAGATCGGCGTACGGCATCGCGCCAGGATAGAGGGGCGGCGGTCCCGGCGCCCGCGTGGTCCGCCGGCCGGCGCGCCGCTGCCTCCTCGGCCCGTCGGTTCCGTCGGCTGTCAGTATCCGATCCGGAACGTGGCGTCCTGCTTGTCGGTGGCCGGCGAGCCGCTCGTGATCGGGTCGATGCGCAGCAGGTAGTCGTAGTGGCGCAGGTAGCGATCCGGGAAGTTGTACGAGCGGAACGATGTCCAGGACGCGTCGGCGAAGCCGGCCGTCCGGTGGAACGTCGCGTCGGCCCGGAAGGCGCTCGTGCCGTCGTTCGCCGCCAGCCGGATCGCGTAGTCGTAGTGGCGCAGGTACCGGTCCGGATAGTTCACCGAGCGGAACGACACCCCGGCCGGATCGGCCAGGCCCGGCACCAGCGTCCACAGCTGGTCCTGGTAAGGGTCGAAGGGGTACGCGTCGATCCGCCCGACGTTGTCGCCGTGCCGCACGTAGCGGTCCGGGAAGTTGTACGACTTCACCCGGTTCCACGCCGGCACACCCCAGGCGACGGTGAGCGCGGTCACCTCGGCCGAGGTGAGCGGGGTGATGCCCGGGTGCTTGGAGTTCAGCGGCTGGGTATACGACCGGTCGTTGAGCAGGCTCCACGCGCCGCCGGCCACGTTGGTGGTCTGCCAGCAGAAGAACCGGCCGTTGGGGCTCCACGTGTCGCCCCACAGGTACCAGGTGTCCGCGGTGTGGGACTTGACGATCTGCGGTGCCTCGACGCCCCGGCCGGGGCCGATGGCGGCGGTGTGGATGCTGAAGCTGCCCGGGTCGAGGGTGGTCGAGCGGGTGCCGAGCAGGGTGCTGTTCGTGTTGTTCTTGAAGTACATGTAGTTGACCCCGTTGACGCTGACGAAGCTGCCGTCGATGGCGTCGTAGCCGGGGTCGAAGAACGTCTGCGGGGCGGACGCGGTCACGAAGTCGCTGGTGTAGTTCACCATCAGCACGTTGCGGCCGCCGGTGACCGCGGAGTAGACGACCGCGTACCGCCCGCGCCCGGCGTCCCAGTACGCCTCGGGGGCCCAGGCGTGGGTGGCGAGGGAGTGCACCTTCAACAGCCGGTACCCGGTGAAGGTGCGCAGGTCGGTGGAGTCCCAGACGTGCAGGTACTGGCTCTGGTAGTTCCAGTCGGTGCCGTTGAGGTCGGTGGCGAGCACCACGAACCCGCCGGTCTGCTTGCGCAGGATGAACGGGTCGCGCAGGCCCCGGCTGCCCAGCGTCGGGGTGGCGACGGGCCGGTTCTGGTTCAGCGGGGTCCAGTTCAGGCCGTCGGTGCTGACGGCGAGGTGCAGCCCGTAGTTGGCGGCGGTCATGCTCGGTGACTCGGTGAAGTACGCCATGGCGTAGCCGTCGCCGGGGGCGGCAGACGCGGTCGAGGGACGCAGCAGGGTCGCCCCGGCGACGGCGGCGCCGGTGGCGGACAGCAGGGTACGACGCTTCAACTGATCACCTCGGGGTGGCGGGTGGCAGTGCGGCACTGACCTCCGTACGTTATCGCTAACATCGATGACGTCAAGTGTTAACGCAGTCCGCGAATCCGCACCCGCTCGAACGCGGCGGGCCCCGGGCTGTCGCTGGTGGACACGCGGGCTCACCCCACCCGAACCACCCTACGGGCCGTCCCGCGTGGTGTCGTCGACGCCGGACCGCAGTCGGGCGAATGCCCGGTCGGCGTCGGCGACAGCCGCCGCGGCGATGTCGTTGACCGAGACCCGGTCGAAGCCGTGTGCCTCGACGCCAGCGGCGTCGCCACCGCCAACGGGACCAAGCTCATCCTCTGGTCCCGCAACGGTCAGCAGAACCAGCAGTGGAGCGCCCGTAGCCTGACCACCCCGCGACGACCGGTCGACCGGGCCGCCCCACAAGGTCCACGGGGGCGGCCCGGTCGGCGGCCGGGCCGGACGGCTCCACGGTGTCGGGCCGATTCAGTCGACCGGGCCGGTCGGCGTCGTTCCCGGGCCGCTCCCGGCCGCCCAGCGGCGCAGCGCGCGGCGCAGGTTGCCGCCGAACACGTCGGCCGCCTCGGCGGTGGAGAGCCCGTCGAGCCCGACCGGGTGCAGGGTCTGCGCGAACGACACGTGGTCGAGGCTGGGGGCGAAGTCGGAACCCCAGTAGAGCCGTTGCGCCCCGAAGTGGTGCAGCAGCGTCTCGACGAAGGGCCGGGCGGCGGCGTGCGGGTAGCCCTCGGCGGGGTCGCTGACGGCGTACAGGCCGGAGACCTTGACCCCGACGTGGGGCAGCCGGGCCAGGTCGGTCAGCGGGGCGAGCCGGTCGGCGGCGGCCGAAAGGTCCGGGACGGTCGGCTGCCGGCCGGGCAGGCCGAGGTGACTGAACAGCACCGGGCACCCGTCGAGGCCGGCCAACGCCGGGCCGAGCCGTCCGGCCGCCTCGGGTGGGGCGTTGAGGCTGAGCAGCGTCGCGGTGTCGTTGAGCGTCCCGGCGGTCCGCGCCAGCCAGCCGGCGAAGGTGTCGGCGGCGGCCGGGTCGGGCAGGTACGCCGCGATGCCGGCGAACCCCGCCGACCGGAAGCGGTCCAGCCCGGCGGGGTCGACGCCGGTGACCGGAACGTACGCCAGCGGGGCGATCCAGTCGTGCGCCGCCGCGAGCCGGGCCAGGTGCCGGTTGTTGCCGGTGAACTCCGGGCCACCCTCGTAGCCGACCACGAGGGCCCGCGCGATGCGGTGTTCGTGGCGCAACGTCCGGTAGACGGCGAGTTCGTCACCCCCGGCCGGTGACCTTCCGTACCGGCCGGGATAACCGTCGGCGAACAGGTGCAGGTGGGCGTCGGCGCGTTCCATGGCCGGACCCTAACCGATTCTGAGCTGCCCATTGACGCGGGAGGACCCCTCGCTTAGGTTCTTGTCTCAATTAGGTCCGGATTATCGGACGCAGGCGAGGAGTGGACCGCGTGGTGCAGGCGCACGAGGACGTTGACGATCTGGTACGGCTGCGTCGGCAGCTCCACCAGCACCCCGAGCTGCGGTTCACTGAACAGCAGACCGCTGCCGTGCTCGCCGGGCGGCTCGCGCCGATCGCCCGGGTCCGCACCGGCGTCGCCGGCACCGGCCTGCTCGCGGAGATCGAAGGACGTACCGAAGGACCCTCGGTGCTGCTTCGGGCCGATATGGACGCCTATCCGGTGCAGGACGCCAAGCAGGTGCCCTGGGCGTCGACCAACCCGGGCGTCTGCCACGCCTGCGGGCACGACGTGCACATGACCGTGATGGCCGGTGTCGCCGCCCGGCTCGCCGCCGACCCGCCCGCCCGGGGCTCGGTGACCGTGCTGTTCCAACCGGCCGAGGAGATCCCCTTCGGCGCGACCTCCGGCGCCGCCGCGGTGCTCGCCGACGAGGCCCTGCGCGACAGGCGCTTCGACGCCGTCCTCGGCCTGCACTGCTGGCCGGACCTGCCGGTGGGGACGATCGGGGTGGACCGGCTGACCGCGATGGCGGCCAAGGACGCCTTCCGCTTCGAGGTGACCGGCCGGGCCGCGCACGCCGCCACCCCGGCCCTGGGCCGGGACGCCATCCTCGGCCTCGCCGGCATCGTCAACCTGCTGCACGCCGGGGTGGCCCGCTCCCGCAACCCGCACGAGCTGGTGGCCTTCAACATCGGCACCATCTCCGGTGGGGCCAGCCAGAGCCAGGTCGCCGAGCGGGCCGAGGCCACCGGCACGCTGCGCACCCACGACGAGGCCGTCCGCGCCCGGCTCAAGGAGGTCATCGAGCGGATCGCCCGGCAGCAGGCCGCCGCGCTCGACCTCGGGCTGCGGTTCACCTGGGCCAACGAGATGCCCCCGGTCCGCAACGCGGCGGCCCTGGTGGCGCTCGCCCGCGCCGAGCTGCCCGGGGTGGTCGAGCTCGCCGACCTCACCGAACCCCCGCTGACCACCGACGACTTCGCGCTGCTCGCCGCGCTCGGCCCCAGCCTGTACGTCAAGCTGGGCGTCACCGGCGAGCAGGGCGGCGCACCGCTGCACTCCGGCGCCTTCGACGTCGACGAACGCTGCCTCGGCGTCGGGGTGGCCGCCCTGGAGCGGCTCACCCGGGCGGTGCTCGACGGCCGGCTGGCCGCTCCCGACGGTCACGGGGACGCCGGGGCCGGCCAGCCCGGCACGGGTGACCGTGCCGGCACCGTCGAGGCGGTCGGGGCATGAGCCCGTCGGTGGCGGTGATCGGGGCCGGGGCGTTCGGAGTCCGGCACCTGGCCGGGTACCGGTCGCTCGGCGTGCCGGTGGCCGCCCTGGTCGAGCCGGACGCCGCGACCCGCGCCCGGGTGGCCGCGCAGTACCAGGTGCCGCGGACGTACGCCGACGTCGCCGAGCTGCTCGCCGACGCGACGCCGGACGCCGCCTCGGTCTGCGTGCCCGGCCCGGCGCACCGGACGGTGGCCGTGACGCTGCTCGACGCCGGAGTGCCGGTGCTGGTGGAGAAGCCGCTCGCCACCACAGTCGCCGACGCCGCCGCCATCGTCGCCACCGCCGAGCGCACCGGGGTGCTCTGCCAGCCGGGGCACCTCCTGCGGCACAGCCCACCGCACCGGGCCCTGCACGACGCGATCCGCGCCGGCCGGCTCGGCGACGTGCTCGCCGTGTCGTCCCGCCGTGACCGGCCCCGCACCCTGAGTCGGCTCTTCCCGCGCGAACACCCCGCGCTGCTCACCGCCGTCCACGACATCGACCTGGCCCTCTGGTACGCCGGAGCGCCAGTGGTCGAGGTCCGCGCGGCGGCCCGGACCCGACCCGGATCGGCGACCCCGGTCCTGGTGTGGGCGGAGCTGCGACACGCCAACGACGTGGTGTCGTCGATCCGCAACAGCTACCTGCTTCCCGAGAGCACCCCCCACCACACCTCGGACCTGGTCGAGGTGTACGGCACCGACGGGGTCGCCCACGTCGACCTCGGCCACCCCACGCTGCTCGTCCAGGGCGAGCCGACCGAGGCGCCGGACTGGCTGCTGTCCCCGGTCGACGGCGGCGGCGCGCTCGCCGCCGAGCTGCGGCACTTCCTGAGCCGGATCGACGGCACCGCACCGACGGCTGTCGTCCCGCTCGCCGACGGACTGCACGTGGTGCAGGTCGCCGAGGCCGTGGCCGGCAGCGCCGACAGCGGCGGCGCGGTCCGCCGACTCCCCTGAGCCCCCCCACTTGTGACAGGAGCTAAAACCGATGTTTCGACGGAGATTGGCCGGCGTCCTCGCCGCCGGCATGGCCGCCGCCGCCCTGCTGACCGGATGCGGTGGCGACGACGCCGCCGACGGCCCGGTCACCCTCAAGGTGCTGACCTGGGAGCCGGGCGGCGCCGAGTACTGGAAGCAGGTCAAGACCAGCTTCGAGGGCAGCCACCCGGACATCAAGCTGGAGATGCAGTCCGTCCCGTTCGACAAGTACCCCGAGGTGCAGGGCCCCTACATCACCTCGCAGTCGGGGCCGGACGTGATGGCCAACAACGCCGGGCTGGAGCTCTTCGACAGGCGCGGGGCGTACGTGCCGCTGGGTGACAAGGCCGCCGAGATCACCAAGGACCTGGTCACCTACAGCGGGGCCTGCGAGGGCTTCGACACCGGCAAGACCTGCTACGGGGTGCCGTTCTCCTACCAGGGCAACGTCCTGTACTACAACAAGGCCGTCCTGACCGCCGCCGGGTTGAACCCGGAGCAGCCCCCGGCCACCTGGGACGAGTTCGGGGCCGCCTGCGAGGCGGTGAAGAAGGCCGGCAAGACCTGCCTGGCGCTGGGCCTGTCCGGCACCTTCCCCGCCTACTGGGACTTCCCGGAGATCGCCCGCAACTACCTCACCGAGGACGACATCCGGGCGCTGCTCGCCGGGAAGCTGTCCTGGAAGGACCCGAAGCTGGTGTCGGTGCTCGGCAAGCTGGCCGAGATCACCACCAAGGGCTGGGCCAACAAGAACGCCCCGTCGATCACCATGCTCCCCGACGGCGCGGACATCTTCCAGCGCGGCGACGCCGCGTTCGCCGGCACCATCATCTCCGACGCGGTGAACTGGGAGGCGTTCGGCAAGGCCCTCGGCGACGACAAGCTCGGCGTCACCCGGTGGCCGACGATCGACCCGGCCGCGCCGCTCGCCGGCAAGTTCTCCGGCATCGAGGGCGCGGTCTACGGGGTCACCCAGTGGAGCGAGAAGAAGCAGGCCGGCCTGGAGTTCATCAGCTGGCTCGCCGGTAAGGAGAACGGCGAGCTCTGGGTGAAGTACGGCAAGGGACAGCCGCTGAACAAGACCGTCGACAAGGCGCTGCTGCCGTCGTCGCCGGCCTTCGTCAAGATCCAGGAGCTGGTCGCCCAGCCGACCCTGCACGCCGGCGTGATGCTCTCCGGCCCGGAGGCCGACGCCCTGGCCCGGGGCTGGCAGCAGGTCACCCTCGGCCAGCTCACCGTGGACAAGTGGGCCGACCAGATGCAGCAGGCGCTGGAGCGCAGCCCCACCAAGAAGCAGGGCAAGTAACCACCGGCGGGCGGGGCGACGTGGTGTCGCCCCGCCCGCCCGACCCGGGGAGAGGAACCCTGATGACGATCTCCACCGCGCCGGTGTCGGACCCGGTGGGCGCCGACGCCCCGCCCGCGCCGACCCGGCGGCCGCCCCGCCCCGGGCGGGCCCGGGAGTGGTGGCTCGGTGCCGCGCTGGTGCTCCCCGCCCTCGTCCTGGCCGTGCTGTTCAAGCTGGTGCCGCTGGTACGCGGGGTGATCACCAGCTTCGAGTCGTCAAGCGGCTTCGGTGGCGGCGAGTTCGCCGGGGCGGACAACTACACCCGGATGTTCGACGACCCGATGGTGCTCACCAGCTTCCGCAACGCGCTGCTGGTGGTGGCGACCCTGCCGGTGTGGATCGTGCTCCCGCTGATCCTGGCGTTGCTGATCCACCAGCGGTCGCCCGGGTGGAAGTTCTTCCGGGCGGTGTACTTCGTGCCGTACACCATCGCGCCGATCGTGGTCGGCATCATGTTCCGGCAGATCCTCGCCCCCGACGGGCCGCTGAACGCCCTGCTGCGCTTCGTCGGCCTGGAACCGCTCGCGATCGAGTGGCTCAACGGCCGCTACAGCGCGTTGTTCTCGCTGGTGGCGGTCGCCCTGTGGAGCTTCTTCGGGCTCGGGGTGATGACCTACCTCGCCGGCCTGGCCACCATCCCCGAGGAGACCCTGGAGGCGGCCTACCTGGACGGTGCCGGGTTCTTCCGGCGGCTGTGGTCGGTGGTCGTGCCGATGCTGCGCCCGACCGTGGCGTACTGGAGCGTGCTCTGCGCCTCGGGCGTGCTGATCTGGCTGTTCCCGCTGATCTACGCGCTGACCCAGGGCGGCCCGGGGGACGCCACCATGCTCCCCGAGTACCTGGTCTTCCTCACCACCTTCCAGTTCCTGGACCGCGGCTACGGCTCCGCCATCGGCATCGCCCTGTTCGTCTTCGTCGCCGTGCTGTCGATCTTCAGCGTCCGGCACATGTTCACCGAGGGGACGCGTAAGCCGCGATGAACCCGCGACACTTCGCCCGGATCGGGCGCTACCTGCTGACCTTCGCGCTTGTCGTCGTCGCCGTCGCGGCGATCTACCCGCTGCTGTTCACCGTGGTCAGCTCCGTGAAGACCCAGTCCGGTTTCGCCGACGACCCGCTGGGCCTGCCGGCCGGGATCACCTTCGAGAACTACCTGGAGGCGTTCCGCCGGATGGACATGCCCCGGCTGCTGCTCAACTCGCTGATCACCACGCTCGGCGGGTTGGTGCTGTCGGTGCTCGCCGCCCTGCTGGTCGCGTACGCGGTGACCAAGCTGCGGTTCCGGGGCGGCAAGGTGGTCTTCCTGCTGATCATCGTGACGCTGACCATCCCCAGCCAGGCGATCATCTACCCGCTCTACCAGACGGTGCTGGACCTGGGCATGTCCGGCCAGTACCAGGGCCTGATCCTGGCGTACGCGGCGTTCGGGCTGCCGCTGGGCACCTACCAGCTCGCCGGCTACTTCCAGCAGGTGCCCGACGAGCTGATCGAGGCGGCCCGGGTCGACGGCGCGGGACACCTGACCATCCTGTTCCGGCTGCTCGCCCCGATCGCCACCCCGGCCATCGCGGCGCTGGCCATCTTCAACTTCGTCTGGATGTGGAACGACCTGCTGCTGCCGCTTGTCATCATGGGCGGCTCGGACAGCAAGACGCTGATGGTCGGCGTCTCCCTGCTCAGCGGCCAGTACGACGTGTCGGTGCCGCTGGTCAGCGCCGGCCTGATCGTGGCGCTGCTGCCGGTGCTGATCGTCTACCTGGTCTTCCAGCGGCAACTCGTCTCCGGCGCGCTCGCCGGCTCCGGCAAGTGACCCCGACCGGCCGAACCCGGGTGACCCCGACCGGCTGTGCCCGGGTGGCGGCGGTCGGCCCGGTCCGGGTGACGACGGTCGGCCCGGTCCGGTGGGGGCGTCGGTGAGTGGGGCGGCCGGGCCGGGTGAGCAGGTGTGCCACCTCTACCGGCTGCGCCCCGGCGCGGAGGCCGAATACGAGCGGCGGCACGCCCGGGCGTGGCCGGAGCTGTCCGCGCTGCTCGACGAGGCGGGCGTCTACGACTACCACATCTACCGGCACGGCCTGCTGCTGATCTGTGTGCTGCGGACCCGCCGGGGTTTCGCCGACGCCCGCGCGGTCACCGCCGCCTCGCCGGTGCAGGCCCGTTGGACTGCGTCGTTGGCCCACCTGTTCGCCGAGATCGCCGACGCCGACGGCGAGCCGCTCTGGGCGTACCCGGTGTTCCACCATCCGGGGCAGCCGCCGCCGTGACGGGCGCGACCAGGCCGCGACGGCCCGGTGGGGAGGTCCCCGCCGGGCCGTCGCGGTGCCCGCCATCAGACCGCGTACGCCACCGAACCGTCGGCGCGCAGCGGGATGCGGGTCAGCGGCCGACCGGTCAGGTCCAGTGGCCGGGTGTCGGCCAGGTCGAGCGTCACGCCCAGGCCGGGCTCCTGCGGCACCGGCAGAAACCCGCCGTCGCGCCGGACGCAGGCGCGGGCCGGGCCGTCGGCGAGCTGGTCGTCCAGCGGCGAGTACTCCTGGGTGACGAAGTTCGGGATGACCGTGTCGAGCTGCACCGAGGCCATGGTGAGCAGCGGGCCGAGGCAGTTGTGGGTGACCACGGCCGCGTGGTGCGCCTCGGCCAGCGCGGCGATCTTCCGGGCGTGGCTGAGCCCGCCGGCCAGCCCGACGTCGGGCCGGACATACTGCGCGCCGCCCTGCGCCAGCAGCTCCTTGAACTCCCAGATGGTGTGCAGCCGCTCCCCGTTGGCCATCGGCACCCCCGGCGCCCGCCGGCCCACCTCGGCCTGGCTGCTCACACTGTCGATCTGGATCGGGTCCTCGACCAGCAGCGGCAGGTGCCGGGCCAGCGCCGGCACCACCGCCTGCGCCTGCAACGGGGTGAGCTTGCGGTGCAGCTCGATGAGCAGGTCGACGTCCGGGCCGACGGTGTCACGGACGGCGGCCGTGGTGGCCTCGGTCTCGGCGACCAGCCGGGCCTGCGACAGGTCACCGTAGGCTGCCGGCAGCGGGTCGAACTTCACGGCGGTGAAGCCGTCGGCGACCGCGGCGGCGGCCTGTTCGGCGAGCGCCTGCGCGCCGGTGCCGGGCAGCAGCAGGTGCAGCCGGATGCGGTCGCGCACCCGGCCGCCGAGCAGCTGCCACACCGGCACCCCGAGCCGCTTGCCCAGCAGGTCCCACAGCGCCAGGTCGACGGCGGAGACGGCGGCGGTGAGCACCGAGCCCCGGAACGGGCCCATCCGGTAGAGGTGGTGCCAGTGGTGCTCGATGCGGTCCGGGTCGGCCCCGAGCAGGTACGGCCGGAACGTCTGCACCACGGCGTGCACCGCGTCGGGATATCCCCAGCACGCGGACTGGCCCACCCCGGTCCGCCCGTCGGACGTGCGTACCTGGACGAAGTGCGCGTCCCCGCGTACCGCCGACTCCACCTCGACGATCTCCATGCCGACTCCCCCAAATTAGAGACCAATAACGGCCACAAACTTGCTTGTGCACTCTTCCATAGCCTTGGACTGCTGGTCTAGGCTCCTCAACCAACGAGCCGGAATAGGGCTCAATTATCTCTGGGGGTGTGATGGGGCAGCTCGACGACTATCGGCTGATGGCCCGGATCCGCCGGTTCGAGGAGCGGCTGACCGCCCTCAAGGACGCCGGCGAGATCCCGGGCTCGATCCACCTGTGCAACGGCCAGGAGGCCATCCCGGTCGGCGCGTGCCGGGCGCTGCGCGACGGCGACCACGTCACCGCCACCTACCGTGGCCACGGCTGGGCGATCGCCCGCGGCGTCGACCTGACCGGCCTGTTCGCCGAGATGATGGGACGCGACTCCGCGCTGTGCGGCGGACGGGCGGCCTCGCCGTACCTGTCCGACCCGGGACGCTGGTTCGTCGGCGAGAACTCCATCGTCGGCGCCGGCGTGCCGATCGCCACCGGCGCGGCGCTCACCGCGCAACGCACCGGCAGCGGGGCGGTCAGCGTGGTCAGCATCGGCGACGGCGCGATGAATCAGGGCAACGTGCACGAGGCGCTCAACCTCGCCGCCGTGCTCGACCTGCCGCTGGTGCTGGTGGTGGAGAACAACGTCTACTCCGAGATGTCCCGGATCTCCGACATGGTGCGCGTCCGGCAGCTCGCCGAACGTGCCGCCGGCTACGGCCTGCCCGGCCGGGTGGTCGACGGCAACGACCCCGACGCCGTCGCCGAGGCGGTCACCGAGGCCGTCGACCGGGCCCGGGAGGGCTCCGGCCCGTCCATCGTGGAGGCGATGACCGAACGGCTCGTCGGCCACTACAGCGGCGACGCGCAGCACTACCGCCCGGCCGGCGAGATCGCCGCCGCCCGGCAACGCGAGCCGCTGGCCCGCATCCGCCAGGCCGCCGACGCCGACCTGGCCGCCCGGCTCGACGCCATCGACGCCGAGGTGTCCGCCGAGATCGAAACCGCCGTCACCGCCGCCCGCGCCGTCCCCCACCCGGACCCGGCGACCGCCGAGGAGCACGTCTATGTCTGAGTCGCTGCGCTACATCCAGGCCGTCAACGCCGCCCTCACCTGGGCCCTGGACAGCCGGACCGACACCATCTACTTCGGCGAGGACGTCGCGCTGCCCGGCGGGCCGTTCGGCGCGACCAAGGGGCTGCACAAGCGGTTCGGCTCCGAGCGGATCTTCGACACCCCGATCTCCGAGACGGGTTTCCTCGGCATGGCCCTCGGCGCGGCAATGACCGGGCTGCGGCCGATCGCCGAGATCATGTACGCCGACTTCTCGTTCGTGGCGATGGACCAGATCGTCAACCAGATCGCCACCATCCACTACTCCAGCGCCGGCCGCTGGAAGGCCCCGCTGGTGATCCGGATGCAGCAGGGCTACTCCCCCGGGGCGTGCGCCCAGCACTCGCACTCGCCGGAGGCGTACTTCGCGCACACCGCAGGGCTGCGGGTCGCGCTGCCGGCCACCCCGGACGACGCGTACCAGATGCTGCGCACGGCCGTGGTCAGCGACGACCCGGTGGTGGTCGCCGAGGCCCGGATGCTCTACCCGACCCGGGGCCAGGTGCGCACCGACGCCCCGGTCGAGCCCGTCGGCGGGGCCCGGGTGGTCCGCCCCGGCACCGACGTCACCGTCGTGGCCTGGTCCCGGATGGTGTCGGCGGCGCTCGACGCCGCCGGCACCCTGGCCGAGGAGGGCATCGACGTCGAGGTGGTGGACCTGCGCTGGCTCAACCCGCTCGACTTCGACACGGTCGCCACGTCGGTGTCCCGCACCGGCCGGCTGGTCGTCGCGCACGAGGCGAACCTGACCGGCGGGTTCGGCGCGGAGATCGCCGCCCGCGCCGCCGCCGAGTGCTTCACCGACCTGCGCGCCCCGATCGCCCGGGTCGCCGCCCCCGACGTGCCGATGCCCGCCGCGCCCGCCCTCCAGGCGGTCGTGGTGCCCGAGGCGGCCACCGTCGCCGACGCCGTCCGCCGGACGGTCCGGGCGTGAACGACGCCGTCCCGCCCGCCGCCGCGGGCCCACGCGACGAACGGCCGGTCGGCGCGGGCCCGTACGACGGCACCCCGCCGGCCGGCGTCGCCACCGCCGGTACCGCACCCGCCGGTCTGCTCGCCGGCCGGCGGGTGGTCGTCGTCGGCGGTGCGTCCGGCATCGGCCGGGCCACCGTCGCCGCCGCCGCGGCGGCCGGCGCGGCGGTCGCCGTCCTCGACGCCGACGCCGCCGGCGCGGACACCGCCGCCGCGCAGGTCCGCGACACCGGCGGCCGGGCCTGCGCGCACCGGGTGGACGTCACCGTCGAGACCGAGGTCGCCGAGGCGCTCGACGCCGCCGCCGCCGACCTCGGCGGGATCGACGCCGTGCTGCACGTCGCCGGGGTGATGCGCGGGCAGGGTCTCGACGTCCGGGACGTGTCGGTCGCGCTCTGGGCCCAGGTGATCGCCGTCAACCTCACCGGTCCCTTCCTGGTCGCCAAGCACGCCGCCCGGCACCTGCGCCCCGACGGCGGGGTGCTCGTGCTGGTCGGCTCGAAGGCGGGCGTGCAGGTCGGCTCCGGCTCGGTACCCTACGGCGCGAGCAAGGGAGGGTTGCACGGTCTGGCGCTCACCCTGGCCCGCCAGCTCGGTCCACAGGGGATCCGGGTGCACGCGCTCTGCCCCGGCGACATCGACACGCCGCTGATGCGACTGTCGCTGGCCGAGGCACGGGCCAACGGCACCGACGACGGACGGATCGCCGCCGTCGAAGCCGCGCTGGGTCGCCCGGAGGACGTCGCCTCGGCGCTGGTCCTGCTGGCGTCGCCGGCGAGCGCCGGCCTCACCGGCACGGTCTGGACCGGCTGAGCACCCCACCCACCAGGCCAGCGGCACACTCACGTGGAGGCACTATCGTGATCGGGATCATCGGTCCGGAGGACTCGATCCGGCTCGTCCGGGAGGTCGCGGCCGGGGAGGGCCGCGCGGAGGCGGTCACCACCCGCGCGTACACCCGCCCGGAGCAGGCCCCCGATCTGGCCCGGGAGCTGGACGAGGTGTGCCAGGTACTGCTGTTCACCGGGCGCATCCCATACGCCTTCGCCAACGCCACCGGGGAGCTGCGGGCCGAGATCGACTACGTCCCGCACGCCGGTATCGACCTCTACCGCACGCTGTCACGGATGCTGCTCGCCACCGGTGGACGACTGCCCCGGGTCAGCGTCGACACCATCGAAGCGGAGACCGTCCGGGAGACCTACCACGACATCGAGGTCGAGCCGCCCACCGAGATCCTGCCCATCGCCGACTCCTCCGGCCTGCTCTTCTCCGGCCTCGACGAGATCACCGCCTACCACCGGGAGCGGTACGCCTCCGGTGCGGTCGAGGCCTGCCTGACCTGCCTCGGCGCGGTACACCGGGACCTCGTCGACAGCGGGGTACCGGTGTGGCGTGTCGAACACACCCGGGCGTCGGTCCGCGACGCGCTGCGTCGCGCCTGGCTCGCCGCCGAGGTACGCCAGTCCCGGGCCACCCAGATCGCGGTGATGATGGTCGACCTGGGCGTCCCCACGCACCGGGTGCAGGACCCGTACCAGGCCGAACGGCAGCGGTTGCGGGTACGCGAGGCGCTGCTGGAACACGCCGAGCGGATGCGCGGTCGGCTGGCCACCATCGACGACCGGACGATGGTGATCACCACCACCCGGGGCACGGTGGAGAGCGCCCTGGCCCGGCACCGCGACGGACACGCCTCCCTGCTCACCCTGCGCGGCGTCGACGTCGAACACGCCGTCGGCTTCGGTGCCGGCACCACCATCGCCGCCGCCGAGGACAACGCCCGCAAGGCCCTGGCCCTCGGTCGGCACAGCGGCGACACTCACGTCGTCTTCCCCGACGGGGAGGTCCACTCCAGCCGGGAGATCGCCGTGCGTCCCCGGCTGCGCGAGACCGGCCCGGGCATGCTGCGCGTCTCCGAGCAGTTGCGGATCGGGCCGCTGTCCACCCGCCGGCTGCTGGAGGCCCTGCACCAGATGGACCCCGACCAGATCACCGCCCGGGGGCTCGCCGACGCGTACGGCGTGGAGGCCCGCTCGGCCCGCCGGCTGCTCAACGCGTTGCGGGCGGCCGGCTTCGCCGAGGAGGTCGGGGTGCACGTCAGCACCGGCGCCGGCCGCCCGCAGACCGTCTACCGGGTCGCGATGCAACGGCTGCTCGGCGCGATCGGGGCCGACGCGTGAGGCCCGCCGACCCTGGCCCGGCCCGCCCCACCGGCCCGGCCGGCGACCCCGGCGCGGACCTGCGCTTCACCCCGACCTATCTGGTCACCGCCACCTTCGCCGCCGACGCCGCCGCCCGGCGGGAACCGCACCGGGCCGCGCACCTGGCGCACATGCGTGCCCTGCTCGTCGACGGCACCGCCCTCGTCGTCGGGGCGCACGCCGACCTGCGCGCCTCGGTGCTGGTGCTGCGGGCCGCCGACGCGCCCGCCGCCCGCGCCCACCTCGAACAGGACCCCTACTGGCGACACGGGGTGTGGACCGCGCTCGACGTGGTCGACTACCTCGCCGCCACCGCACCGACCATCGGGAGGTCATGATGTCGTCGTTCCGCCAGATTTCCGGGGTACGGGTGCTCGGGGCCGCAGCCGCCCCGTTCGCCGCCGACCTGCTCCGCGAGGCGTGGGGCGAGGGCGGTCCCGACGCGGTGCCGGTCCGACTCGCCGCCGACCCGGCGCTACCCGAGGGCGGCCACCGCGTCGAGGTGCCGGAACAGGGCGAGATCCGGCTCACCGGCGACCCGTTCGCCGGCCTGGTCCACGCCGCCCGCGCCCTGGTCGCCGCCGCCACCCCCGCCGGGCTGCCGGTCGGCACCACCGCCAGCGCCCCCGGGCTGCCGCTGCGCACCCTGTGGACCTGGGACCACTCCACCAACTGGGACACCCGCCAGCTCGGACAGCAGGAGATCGGCGCGCTCAACCCGTACGCGAAGTCCGCCGACGCGTTCGGCGCCGACTACCGCCGGCTGGTCGACTTCTGCTCCCGCGAGCGGATCGGCGGCATCGTCGTGTACGGGCTGCTGCGCGACGCCCACGGTGGTGTCCAGGCGGCCCGCGACCTGTGCGAGTACGCCAACGCGCGCGGGGTGCGGATCATCGCCGGGGTGGGCATCAACGCCTACGGCGGGATCTACTTCGACGGCCGGCACCGCTACAACCTGGCCACCTGGCTGCGGCAGCGCCCCGACCTCGCCGCCGAACTACCGAAGAAGGTCGGCTTCGACATCGACGAGTTCGGTGACCTGCACTTCCCGGCCAGCGAGTACCTGATGGCCGCCTGCCCGTCCCAGCCGGACAACCTGGCCTGGCACCGCGACGCCGTCGACTGGCTGCTCGACACCCTGCCGGTGGGCGGGATCAACTTCGAGACCGGCGACTACGGCAGTTGCGCCTGCGCCAGGTGTGCCACGCGCACCGGGGGCGAGCGCACCTCCTGGTCGTACGAGGCGATGCGGTCGGTGTACCCGACGCTGCTGGAGACCGCCCGGCGGCCCGGCCCGGCCGGCGTGCCGCTGCGCCACCTCGTCGAGGTGTACTGGGACAACATCTTCGACCTCGACGCCCAGCGGCCCCTCGCCGACCTGCCCGACGACGTCGCCTACCAGTACTGCGTGAACCGGGCCTTCTGGTACGAGCAGCGGGACCGGTTGACCGCCGCGCACGTCGAGCGGCTCCCGCACACCACGAACGTGCTGCGCACCCACGCCGGTTCACAGTGGAACCGGCAGCGCCACTCCTGGGTGCCCGAGATGTACGCCGACATGGCGGCCCGGTCCGGGGCGGCCGGGCTGCGCGGGTTGACCATCTTCGCCGAGCCGTCCGCGTACCACCCGACCAACGAGATCAGCTACCTGGCGTACGCCCGGTTCTCCTGGAACCCGGAGCTGGCCTGGGCCGACTTCTGGCGGGACGAGGTCGCCCCCCGGTTCGGCGGTGCGGCCGAGGCGGAGGCGTTCCGCGACGGCGCGGCGCTGCTCGACGATCCGGCGGTGACCGCTACGGCGTTGACCGCCGTGTCTTCCGACGCCCTCGCCATGGTGGCGGCCACCGGCGGCGAGGTGCAGCGCCGCTGGCTGTGGCTCGCCGAGCGGACCTCGCGTCACGCCTACGCGGCCGGCTGACCCGGGTCCACCGCGGTGGACCCGGGTGGCGACGGGGTCAGTCCTCGATCCACCCGTGCGAGCGGGCGAGCTGCGAGAGGTGCTGCCGGATCTGGCTGATCTGGCCGCCGGTGAGCGTCGGCACCTGCTCGACGAGAAGATCGGTGATGGCGGCCCGGAAGGCGGCGGAGGTCAGCACGTCGCACTCGTCGTCGTCGCCCCGGTCGTCGGCCGACGACCGGGGCGAGGCGGTCGGGCCGTGGATCACCACCGGACGCGTCGGGGCCCCCGCCCCCGGGTTGAGCAGCCGGGCGTACAGCGCCTTGAGGCCGCGGTTGCCCTCCACCGACTCGAACTCCACGCGCATGCCCGGCGACACGGCCGGACGTTGGTCACCGAAGTCGTTCGCGTGGACGAAGACGTCCTCGCCACCGCCCTCGGGCCGGATGAAACCGTAACCCTTCACGTCGTCGAAGCTGAGAATCATGCCGACCGCCACCGCGACCACCACCCCACAGAACAGGAACCACCAGTACGAGACCACCGGAAGGGCAACGCCCTCGGCGCAGCCTCCATGGTAAAGGCCGTCGGACGCGGCCGTGACCCGGCGTGGCCACCGGCGCGGCGGACCGCCCGCTCCCGCGTCGACGTGGCGCGGGTCCGGGTCCGACGGGCGCGCACCCGTCGTCCGGGGCGGCGCGCCCGGCGGGGTGGGGACGCCGGTCCGACAGCCGGCGCCCACCCCTGCGCGGTACGGGCCTAACGGAGGAAGTCGCCGATCGACTCGGCCAGGCTCGCGGCGTCCAGACCGTGCAGCCGGTCGTGGTCCGCGGCCCTGCCGTAGGCACGCACCTCCTCGTCCCGCCGTATCCCGTGCGACCGCAGCCGGTGGGGCACGTCGCCGAGCGCCTCGGCCACCTCGTGCGCCGAGGTCCCCCGCAGGTACGGCTCGACCACCACCACGTTCGGCTGTGCGCCGGTCACCGCGGCGCGCAGGCCGGCGTGGTCGAACGGCCGGATCGTGGAGGCGTACAGCACCGTCACGTCCGCCGTGGACGTCGCGGCGAGCACGTCGTCGCACACCGGCCCGACGGCGACCACCACGCCGGCGCTGCCCTGCCGCAGCACGGTGAAGCCGTCCAGCACCGGGGCCGCCTCGGCGTTGGCCTTGTCGGACAGGCGCACGTAGACCCGCCCGTCGCCGGCCAGCGCGTCCCGGATCAACTTCTCCGCCTCGTCCTCGTGCCCCGGCACGTGCACGGTCCAGCCGGGCAGCGTGTCGAACAGGGCCACGTCGCCGGGGGCCTGGTGGGTCCGGCCCCGGGGCAGGTCGTCGTAGGAGCCGCCGATGCTGACCAGCACGGCACCGACGTCCTGGTGCCCGAGGTCGAGCTTGATCTGCTCGAAAGGACGCTCCACCAGGAACGGCGTGTAGGTGTGCGCCACCGGCCGGAAGCCGTTCAGCGCCAGGCCACCGGCCATCCCGATCATCGCCTGCTCGCGGATGCCCACGTTGATCACCCGGTCGGGGTAGGTGACCCGGGCCTCGTCGAACGACCAGGACGAGATGTCCGCGGTCAGCAGGACCACCTTGGGATCGGTCGCCAGCGACTCGATCACGGTGTCGACGAAGACGGACCGCATCAGCTTCCTGTCCACCTGGATGCTCATGCCGCGCTCCCTTCCCGGATCTCGCGGATCTCGGCGACCACTGCCTGCGGTCGTCCGTCGGGTTCCCGGGTCAGTGCCCGGTACAACTCGTCGTTGTCGCGTCCGTCCACGGTGGCCGCGTGCCAGCCCTCCACCTCGAAGCGCCGGGCGATGCCGTCCGGCCAGCCGAGGCTCGCCGACCGGTTGTCGATCACGATCGCGGTGATCCGGTCCAGCCCGAGACGACCGGCGATCGCGATCGCCTCGTGGTTGCTGCCCTCGTCGAACTCGCCGTCGCCCATCAGCACCACCACGCGGGCCCGCCGCCCCTCGGCACGCAGCGCGAGGGCGGTTCCCACCGCCAGCGGGAGCCCGTGACCGAGCGAGCCGCTGCTGATCTCCACGCCGGGCACCAGCGTGCGGTCCGGGTGGAGACCGAGTGGCGAACCGAGCTGCGCCCAGGTGTCAAGCGTCTCCGGGGCGATGAACCCCTTCGCGGCGAGCATCGCGTAGTGGGCCATCGGCCCGTGACCCTTGGAGAGGAAGAACCGGTCCCGGTCCGGGTCGTCGATGTTCGCCGGCGAGACGTTGAGCACCCGGTCGTAGAGCACCCAGATGGCATGCAGCGTCGACGCCGCCGCCCACCCGTGCTTCTCGTCACCGACCATCCTGCCGAACAGGCCGCGTAACGTCGTTTCTGTCGTCTGCATGCTCCCACCTGCCCCATCTCGGTTCCGAGGAAAGCGCAACGCTTTCCCCACTGCCTGGTCAATACGGTGTTCACCTGGGGTGGGGGCGAGCCGCCACCGGCGGGCCGGCGGCCGCACCCGCCACCACCAGCGGGTCGTGGTCGATCAGGCAGGCTTCCGGGCGGTCAGGAGGGAATATCCCAGCGACGGCTCCGCGCTGAACGCGTGGAACCGGGAGAGCGTGAGATCGAACTGCTCCGCCCCGATGTGCGGCAGGGCCTGTTCCCGCAGGGCACCGAACCGCTCCGCCGCCTTGCCCCAGGACGGCCGGGTGTGCTTGCTGACGTCCTCGGTGGGGCCGGGTTCGAGCCCGGCGGCGCGGATGAGGGAGAGGTAGTCGTCGAGGCTGACGACCGACAGGACACCCTTGCTGGCCTGGTTGACGCGGGCGGCACCCGCCTCGTACCCGTCGTCGCTCGGGAGCAGCATGAAGTCACCGATCGCCAACCGCCCCCCGGGCCGCAGTACCCGGGCCGCCTGCCGGAGGACATGAGCCCGATCCGGCATGTGGTGCAGCGACTCCAGGGCCCAGACGACGTCGAAGGACTCGTCCGGGAATGGGAGATCCATCGCGTCGGCCAACTGGAAGGACAACCGGTCGGCCAGCCCGGCGGAGACCGCACGGTCGTTCGCCCGCTCCACCTGCCGCCTACTGATGGAGACCCCGACAACCTCGATCTTGTGGGCCGCGGCCAGCCTCATGGCCGGCTCCCCGATACCACAACCGAGATCGAGCAGACGATCACCCGGCTCGATGGTCAGCAGACCGGCGAGCCTGTCGGTCAGCCGATTGGCGGCCTCGTCCACCGACACGTCTTCGGACGCGTCCTTCCAGTAACCATGGTGCAGATTCTCGCCCCAGAGCTGGTCGAGCAGATCCGCAAATGCGTCATAGCCATGGCCAATCTCATCCGGCGTCGGCTTCTTCACCAGTTCCCCTCGACCATCTTTTTCCCCAATTCTACGATCCATGCCGCCATTGAATTGTCTTCCAGCTGGCCGCCAACTCGACACGCGAGCTGAGGCTCATCTTCTGGTAAACCTTCTTGAGATGGAAGGCCACGGTGTGTCGAGAGATGAACAGCTGCCGGCCGACCTCGTTGTTGGTGTGACCCTGACTCACGAGTTCCGCGACCGCGAATTCGGTGTTGGTGAGCCCGTGCGGCAGTTGCCCCTCGCACTCGACCGTCCGGATCACACCGCGTCGCACGCCGTATTCGCGGAGCTTGTTGGCGACCCGGGAGGCATCACGGGCGGCACCGACCGCGGTGTAGGCGACCAACGCCGACTCGAAGATACGAATTGTGTTGTTCCGTTCCGACCGCCGCTTGGCCAACAAGCCGGCCAGGTCCTCCCGGGCGGAGGCGCCGCACCACCGGTCGGGATAGAGGTTCGCGGCCTCGAGCAGCTTGCCGGAGTCCTCCTCCAGCAGGCCGGCGGCGTGCAACGCCGCCGCGCGGATGACGCTGAACCCCGGATGCGCGGCGGCCGCGGCGGAGGCCGCCGCGGCCGCGGCTTCCGCGAGGTCGTCGGCGCCCAACGTCCGGGACGCGCGCACCAGCCAGGACGCCGCCGCCGGCTCGGACACGAGAAGCTGCCGAAGGACGAGGTGACTGGAGACGATCCCGGCGATGAGTCCCGCCGCCCGCTCCACCCCGCCCCGGGCCTCTGCCGCCTGGGCGGTCACCCACGCCCCCGCCGCCTGACCGAAGTAACCCAGCAGGGCCTCACCGGTCAGCTTGTCCACATAGGTGAGACAGGTCCTCATGTCCGCCCGGCGGAGCGCGGCGAGTGCCAGTACGACATAGCCGGTGGGCAGCAGGGACCGGGCCTCGCAGCGCTCCGCGACCTGCAGCCCCGCGGTCACCTCGGCGAGACCGTCGTCGACACACCCCATGGCGAACAGCAGCTCGCCCCGGATGATGAGCGACGTCGCGGCGACGAGTTGCGAGTCCGACTCCTCCCGGTGCCGCTCCAGGGAGTCCATCAGCCGCCAGCCGACCTCGAGATCCCTGGCCTTCGTCAGCAACGCGACTCGCCAATAGGGAGTCAGCTCGCAGAATTCGTGGCCCTCTTCACACTTCACTCCGACGGCCTCGGTGGCATAGTGCAAGCCCGCGTCGAGGCGACCCCCGTACCACCACAAGGCGGAACGGCGAAAGAGCCGGGCGGTCGCACACGAATGGGATCCGGGCTCGTCCCCGCACCCTACGAAGGGGTTCTGGGGGAATGGCACCTGCGATGCATAGCGGTTGCGGTCACCGGGAATCTCCACGCCGGCAGGCGCCGGCGTCAGCAAAGACGACAAGGATCCTCCCCAGTGGTTCCTGTTTTCCGGACAGTTGCCCTCTTGACAATTACCACGGGCGGCTGACCCGTGACCGACAGTACTACCGCCGACGCGCTGCGTCCAGGGTGGATTGCGAAGTCACCGCCGCCGGACGTTTCCTCTGGTTACCAAGTAGGACACTGATCAAAATTCCCGGAGTGTGGACAGAAAGACTGCCTGCATATAGGCTGATGTCGATCAGATGTTACCCCCTGGTAACGTTGTGCGCACGTCGGAATGAAGACAAAACCGGGCGCGGCCCGCGCGGCGACACCGGCCACCAAGATCCGAAATCGTAACCGGGAGTCACGCGCGAATAAAATGCCCGAATAGTCACCCCATCGGCCTGCGCCTGAGGCCGGGGACATCATTTCGAGGTCCGCCGTGGCGTGGCAGGGGAATCACGTAATTCGTGAAGAACACTCGAATCCTGAGTCAGGCCGGCGTGCAGAGGTGCAACAACGCCTGGGCGGCGAGGCGATACCCGTAGGCACCCAGCCCCACCACCACCCCACTCGCCAACGGGGCGATCACCGACTCGTGCCGGAACTGCTCGCGCGCCCACACGTTGCTGAGATGCACCTCGATCCACGGTGGCGCGTAGCTGGCCAGGGCGTCCCGCAGACTCCAGCCGGCGATCATCAACGCTCCGGGGTTGACGATGGCGCCGACCGTGGTGTCCCGGTGCTCGTGGATCGCGCCGACCAGCTCGCCCTCCCCGTCACGCTGCACCGAGACGACCTCCCAGCCACGGGAACCCACCTCTTCGGCGACCGCCCGTTCGACGTCGGCAAGGGTGTCGGTGCCGTAGATCTCCGGCTCGCGGTGGCCCAGCGCACCCAGGTTGGGACCGTTGAGGAGAAGCATCACACTCAAGGAACACCTCTCAGTTCAGGGCGGTCCGCTCGACCTGCCACCGACAACGACCTGCGTGGTTCTTCCACGCTAGGACAGACCCGATCGGTGGGCATCCCCAGACCTGATAGCACCGTCGACGACACCGCACTGTCAGATCTGGGGATGCCCACCGCCCCACGCCGGTCCTACCCTCCGAAGGGCCGTGCCGGTCGCCGGCTCGACCGAAGGCACCGAGGAGGACACGAGCCGGGGGGCTGATCGACACCCACCGGGCGGGCTGCCCCCACCAACAGTGGTCGCGACCTGTGGAAAGGAACACGGCTGTGCCTCAGTCTGCGGAGCACGTCGAGAAGTGGGTGCGCCGGTTCCACCCGGCACCGGAGGGCGCGCCCCGGCTGGTGTGCCTGCCCCACGCCGGCGGCTCGGCAAGCTTCTTCCACCCGGTGTCCAGGGCGCTCTCCTCCACGGTGGAGGTCCTGGCGATCCAGTACCCGGGCCGCCAGGACCGTCGTCACGAGGCCGCCGTCGACAACGTCCCGGATCTGGCGGACCGGATCCTCGACGCGCTACAGCCCCTGGACGACCGCCCCCTGGCACTGTTCGGGCACAGCATGGGCGCGGTACTCGGCTACGAGGTGGCGTTGCGGATGCCCGACGCCGGCATGCCGCCCCCGGTTCACCTGTTCGCCTCCGGGCGACGGGCCCCGTCCCGTTACCGGGACGAAGGGGTGCGCCACCTGCCGGATGCCCGGATCGTGTCCGAGCTGCGGAACCTGAGCGGCACCGAACCGACCATGCTGGCCGACCCGGAGGTGCTGGAGATGATCCTGCCGGCCGTCCGCAGCGACTACCACGCCATCGAGACGTACCGGCACGACCCCGGCCGGAGGCTCGACTGCCCGGTCACAGTCCTCACCGGGGACAGCGACCCCCGGGTGTCCCTCGACGAGGCGCGCGCCTGGGGTGAGCACACCACCGGGCCGATGGAACTCCGGATCTTCCCGGGGGGCCACTTCTTCCTGGTCGACCGGAACGCGGACGTGCTGGCGGTGCTGCGGCGGGAGCTGGTCGGCAGCAGACCCGCCGTGGCGTGACGAGTCCCCTTCCGATCCCCTTCGTGCAGCGCCGACCTGTGGAGTTTCCATGACCGTCGTGGACGTCGTCATCGTGGGCAACGGGCCGATCGGTGCCACCCTGTCGGTGCTGCTCGCCCGGCGCGGCTGGCGGGTGACCGTGCTGGAACGCCGTCCCCGGCCGTACCGGCTTCCCCGGGCGACCAGTTTCGACGGTGAGACCGCCCGCCTACTGGCCAGCACCGGAATAGGTCCGGACCTCGGTCGGATCACGGAACCGGCAAGCGGCTACCAGTGGCGTACCGCCGCCGGTGAGACCCTGCTGGACATCGTGTTCAGCACCTCCGGCCCGTACGGCTGGCCGGACGCGAACACGATGCACCAGCCGGCGCTCGAGGAACTCGTCGCCGCCCGGGTGACGTCGCTTCCCGCGGTCACCGTGCTCCGTGGCCACGAGGTGGTGGGCATCACCGACCGCGACCAGCTGGTCGACGTACGCGTCACCGACGACGACGGTGCGACCCGGGTGCTCTCCGCCCGCTGGGTGGTGGGATGCGACGGCGCCAACAGTTTCGTCCGCCACCACCTCGACGTCGCCGTCACGGACCTCGGGTTCTCCTACGAGTGGCTGCTCTGTGACGTCGAGCTCCGCGAACCGCGCGAGTTCGTCCCCACCAACGTGCAGTTCTGTGATCCGGCCCGACCGACCACCCAGGTGGGCAGCGGCCCCGGGCGGCGACGCTGGGAGTTCATGCGGCTGCCCGGCGAGAGCACAGCCGAGCTCAACCGGGACGAGACGGCCTGGCGTCTGCTGAGGCCGTACGGCGTCACCCCCGACAACGCCACCCTGCTGCGCAGCACCACGTACATCTTCCAGGCCAGGTGGGCCGAGCAGTGGCGGGTGGGGCACGTCCTGCTGGCCGGCGACGCCGCCCACCTCATGCCGCCCTTCGCCGGGCAGGGCATGTGTTCCGGTATCCGGGACGTGGTCAACCTGGCCTGGAAGCTCGACCTCGTCCTCCGCGGGACGGTGGCCGAGTCCCTGCTGGACAGCTACACCGAGGAGCGGCGTACGCAGGTCCGGGACGCGATCCTGGCATCGGTCCAGCTGGGCCGGGTGATCTGCGTGACCGATCCGGCCGCCGCCGCCGAGCGGGACGCCACCGTGCTGGCGAACCGGCGCGGACGCCCGGCGGGCCGCCCGGAGCCGGCGAAGCCGCTCTCGACCGGGCTGCTGCACCGACGGCCCGGAGCCGACGCGGCCGAGCCACCGGCGGGTGCGGTAGTGCCGCAGGGGCGGGTGACGCGCAACGACACCACCGGGCTGTTCGACGATGTCGTCGGCCGGGGTTTCGTCCTGCTGGCCACCGGGGATCCCCGCACCGCACTCGACGGGGACCGACTGGCCTTCCTCGCCGAACTCGACACCCACCTGGTCCGGCTGCTGGCCCCCGGGGACGCGCCGGGGGACGGGGTGGTGGACGTGGACGAGGTCTACCGCCCGTACCTGGCCCGGTTCGCGGTGTCGTACCTGCTGGTCCGTCCCGATCACCACGTCTTCGGTGCGGCGAACGACCCCGGTGGCCTCAGGGACCTGGTGGACGACCTGCGTGACCAGCTACACGTGACCGCGCCCGCCGGTGCGCCGATGCGGACCGGCTGACGCGGCAGCAGCCGGGCAGGACCGGCCGGGCGGCGGGCGACCCGTCGGCCGGCCCTGCCGGGTTTCTCAGAGCCGTTGCGCCAGACACCGCATGCTCGCCATCAGGCTGCGGAGCTCCACCGTCAGGTAGTTGCTGTGCGGCAGCAGCGACGTGAGCTGGTACAGCGTGACCCACAGGTACCGGTCGTCGGGCTCGGGGAAGTCGGGCTCGACCTCGATCACCAGGTAACGGTTCTGCGCGTGGTGGAAGCGGCCGCCCTCCTCGGAGTGCAGGACGTCCAGCCGGACGCGGGAGGCGGTGGCCGTGAGCGCGTAGTCGAGGTAGCGGGGACGGTGTTCCGCCGGCACGTCCACGTAGTTGCCCGGTTGGCAGTGCACGGTGGCGGTCAGCTCGGCGACGTTGAGCATGCCCGCGTCACTACGCGCCTGTACCAGCGCGTGCAGCGTCCCGCCGATCCGCTTGACCAGCAGCGCGAGCAGACCGGCCTGTCTGGGTGCCACAAGTGGCTGGGTCCACGCGGCGACCTCGCGACTGCTCGCCTGCACGGCCACCGCGATCACGTCGAAGTACTTGCCGTCGCGGTGGTCGATGACGTCGGTGCCGAGCCGCCAGCCGTCCTCGGTGACCTGCCGAAGTGGCACCCGACGCTGCACCATCTCCTGCCGGGACCGCATCTCGGTCAGCCAGCTGAGTATCGTCCCGGTGTCGTGCGCGGCGCTACCGTGACCGGCCAGCGACCGCAGGACCGCGCGGGTGAACGGGTCGTCGCCGGCGTCCTGGACGTCCGGTCCGGTCAGCGCCGGCGGGATGCACGCCAGGACGGTCCTGGAGTCCATGTTCACCATGTGGTCCAGGAGCAGCAGGCGACGGATCTGACCGAGCGTGAGCCAACAGAAGTCCTCGTCGAGTGGCACCTCCTCCTCGGTCTCGACGACGATGTTGCGGTTGCGCTTGTGCAGGAACCAGGACCCCTGCTCGGACTGCAAACCGTCGAACAGCACCCTGCCGCGGGAGCCGGGTCGGAAGTACTCCAGGTACTTCGTGTCGGCGCCGCCGTGGACCCTCATGTAGTTGCTGCGGGTGGCCTGCACGGTCGGCGAGAGCTGGAGGCCGTTGATGTTGCCCGGCTCCATCTTGGCCTGCATGAGGCAGTGCAGGACACCGTCGATCCGTTTCACCAGGATGCCGAGCACCCCGATCTCCGGCTGCACGATGATCGGCTGGGCCCACTCGCCCGCCCACGGCCGGTCGGTCCGGACCCGCAGGCCCTCGATGGAGAAGAACCGTCCGCTGGCGTGCACGAGGTTGCCGGTGTCCGGGTCGAAGTCCCACCCGGACAGGTCCGCGAACGGAATCCGGTCCACCCGGAAGCTGTTCGCCCTGGTGCGTGCGCTGAACCACGAATGGAAGTCCGCCATGGACATCACCGCGTCGTCGGCCGGGGCCGTGACCCGACCGACCCGTTCCGCTTCCAGGACGGCGTGCCTCGCGCCAGAGCTGTCAATCACAGGATCCCCCTGATGTCGTGCCTGCTCGCCGGGCCAGCCGCCCCGCAACCGGCAACTGGTGGTGAGGTCCCACCCCACGACGGTCCGGGCGCTGGGGCCTCTCCTCGGGTCCGGGGCGCAGCAGGCCGACTTCCGCCCTGGTGTGCGTGCGTGCCTGTGCTCGACGCTAGGACAAGGGTGATCGGCCGGGCATCCCTCGGTCTGATGGCGCCGCCGTCCCGCCGTCCGTCGGCTATCAGATCAGGGGATGCCCACCGTGCCCCGGCGGTCCTACTGTCCGAAAGGGCCTTGCCGGGAGGGTCGACCGGGCCGGCCGGGCCGGCAGGTCCACGTCTCACCGCGATCGTTGCCGACCTGCCGCAACACCCGGGAAGGAGAGCTGGTGACGCCCGTACGGATCGGGATCATGGGGTGCGCGAGCATCGCCCGTCGCCGGGTGCTGCCTGCCATGGCCGCTTCTCCCGGCATCGAGATCGCGGCGATCGCCAGCCGGGACCTGGACACGGCAGCGGAGACGGCCCGGCCCTACGGCTGCCGGGCGGTCCGGGGTTACCAGGCGCTGCTGGACCTCGACGAGGTCGAGGCCGTCTACATCCCGTTGCCCAACGCCCTGCACGCCCCCTGGATCGAGAACGCCCTGCACGCCGGCAGACACGTGCTCGCCGAGAAGCCGATGACCACGACCGCGGCCCGGACGGGTGAACTGCTGGCCACCGCGCGCTCCCGCGGCCTGGTGCTGGTGGAGAACATGATGTTCCTCCACCACAGCCAGCACGCGGCGGTCCGACGTCAGGTCGCCGACGGTGCGATCGGCTCGCTGCGTTCCTTCCACGCCTCCTTCGGGGTACCGAGGCGTCCGGCTGACGACGTGCGTCACCGCGTCGAGCTCGGTGGTGGCGCACTGCTGGACACCGCGGTCTATCCGGTGCGCGCGGCGATGTCCTTCCTGGGCGGTGACAAACTCGACGTGCTCTCGGCGGTACTGACCTCCCGGCACGGCGCCCACGTCGACTCCTGCGGACAGGCCCTGCTGTGTACCGACGACGGGGTGGGAGCGCAGTTGACCTTCGGTCTCGACCACTCCTACCGGTCCGAGTACCAGCTCTGGGGCAGCGAGGGCCGGATCGTCGTCGAGCATGCCTACAGCCCACCCGCGGACCACGTCCCGGTGGTGCGCCTGGAGCGGCACGCGGGCGTGCAGGAGCTCCGGCTGACGCCCGACGACCAGGTGGCGAACGCGGTGAACGCGTTCGCCACCGCGGTCCGGTCCGGGCACCTCCGCGACGACGACAACGCGCTACGGCAGGCGGTCCTCGTCGACGACATCCGCATCAGGGCGAGGGACTGTGTCGACCGCACCGCCGCCCGGGTCGCCACCGGTCGGCGGGAGGGGTCGTCGTGAGCCGCAGGTGACCGCGGCCGATCGGGACAGTGCCGGCGCTGCCCCCCGGTCGGACCATACCGAAACAACTCGATCCCGATCGCGGGCCGGCCCGCGCCGACCGGCAGGAGTACCGCATGCAGCTGTTCAGTGTCCGTGACAGGGTGGTCGGGGGGCGGGACCATGGGTGACCCGGCGAGCGCCTCACAGTTGCTGGCCGCCCGGCTGCAGATTCCCCCCATCCCGTACAGCCACGCCGCCGGTTCCTGGATCTTCGCCTCGACCGGGCAGCGTTATCTCGACGCGTCGAGTGGGATCATCAACGTGAACATCGGCCATGCCCACCCCACCGTGGTCGAGGCGTTGCGGGACCAGGTCGGAATCTGCACGTACGCCAGTCCTGGCTCGCTGCTGGCCAGCGGCATGGAGCAGTTGGCCGCCGCCACGGCGAGGGCCGTGCACCGGCCGGACGACCGCGTCATGTTCACCCCCACCGGCACCCATGCCGTGGAGGCCGCCATCGCCCTGGCCAGGTTGGTCCAGCGGTCACGGGGTGAGAAGAACCGGCACCGGGTGCTGACGGCGTCGCTCGGTTACCACGGCAACAGCGCGTTCGTGCTCGCGTTGTCCGGTCACCGCTCCCGGCGGCCACACGAGGACGACAGTTTCGGCATCGGACCGGCCTTCGATCCCCCCTACCCCGGTCAGCATCTCGACTGCCCGTACCCCACCTGCCGGGTGGAGTGCGCGCAGGCCGTCCGGGACGCCATCGTCGACGCCGGCCCGGACAGCGTCGCCGCGGTGCTGATGGAACCCGTCAACGGCACGACCGGAGGCGGCTACACCCCGCCGCCCGGATATCTGCGGGCGGTCCGCGAGATCTGCGACGAGTACGGGGTCCTCCTCATCCACGACGAGGTGCTCACCGGGTTGGGTCGTACCGGGCTCCCGCTGGCCTCGCACCACGCATCGGAGGTACGTGCGGACATCGTCACGCTGTCGAAGGGGCTCGGGGCGGGATACGTCCCGCTGGCCGCCACGATGATCGCACTGGACCTGGCCGAGGACATCCTGTCCAGCGGGGCGTGGCTGCCGCTGATGGGGACCATGTCGGCGACCCCGCTACAGGCACGGGCCGGGTTGGCCGTGCTGTCGGTGCTCGACGAGCTCGGCGCCCTCGACCGCGAACAGGTACGCGGTGCGGCGGTCACCCAGGTGGTGGCCGAGGTGACCCGGGATCTGCCCGTGGTGACGGACGTCCGGGGCGTCGGCTACTTCCACGGCATCGAACTGGCCCCGGGCACCGTCGGCGAGGCTCTCCGGATCACCAGGAGCAACGGTCTGCTGCTCTATCCGTTCGTCGGGTACCGCCGGGGCGGCGGCGGTGAGGGCCTGCTGGTGGCACCGCCGCTGAACGCCACGGACGCCGACCTGGACTACCTCGGCCAGGCGCTGCGGGCGTCGCTGGTCCGACTCGCCGAGGGCGTGGGCTGACCACTCGCGCGGCGGGGCGTGGCGGGTGGCCTTCCGGCCACCCGCCATCCTCCTGTCAGCCGGCGGTCCACGACCCGACCGGCACCTCGGGGGTGACGGACTGGTGTGCGCGGGTCGCCCGGAGCGCCAGGCAGGCGTCGTAGCCCGGCAACAGGCCCCGTTCGACAGCCTCGCGCAGCGAGGGCGCCGCGGCGTCCCGGTCGGACAGGACCGGCGCACCGGGGAGCCTGAGGGGTAGGCCGATCTCGGGGTCCAGCGGGTGCACCGTGATGACGTCCTGCGGCCGGTAGAGCTCGGAGAGGTGGTACTGGACGCAGGTGTCGTCGTCCAGCGCGACGAAGGCGTGCCCGAGCCCCTCCTCCACATAGATCGAGGAGGCCCCCCGCCCGTCCAGGACGATCATGTCCCACTTCGCGAAGGTCGGTGAGCCCGTCCTCAGGTCGACCACGAAGTCGAGCATCGAGCCCCGGACGCAGGTGACGAACTTGGCCAGGCCCGGCGGGACGGCCGCCCCGTGTACGCCCCGCAGCACGTTCCGGTGCGAGACCGAGTAGTTGGTCTGGACGAGCTTCGGTGGGTACCCGAGCACCTCGGCCAGCACGTCTTCCCGGTATGCCTCGAAGAACACCCCACGGTCGTCGGTGAACGACCGGGACGAGATGAGGAACGCGCCGTCGATGTCCAGCGGCCGTACCGTCATGCTGCGATTGGTCAGGCCCGGTGGCGTCATGGGTGACCGCCAGCTCCGCAGGCACGGTGGGCGCCGGTGACCGCTGCGGCCCTCATCGCGGCAACTTCAGCCGGCTGAGCTGCTCCCGCAGGTGGTCGAGGCGCTTCGGCAGGTCCGCGTCCCCCTCCGGCCACAACATGTCGATGCCGATCCGTCCGTCGAAGGTGTTCACGACGTACCCGCCCAGGGTCGAGAACTCCCTGATGCTGGACACGGCGTGGAAGTTCGTCAGCCGCAGCTCGTCCGGCGTCCGCATCGGCGGCACCAGGCCCCAGTTCATCATGCCGACCGCGACGGGTCCGGCGCCCGGGTCCCACGGTTTCGCCTCCGGCGCGGACCGGCTGAACAGGTCCAGCAGGCTGCGCTGGATCGACCCGTCGGCCAGGCCCGCCCGCAGCCGTTCACCGATCGCCCGGGCGAGCGTCACCGCGTCGGGCCCGATGTCGTCGGTGGCGACGAACCCGGAACCGCCCAACACGTTAGTGCCCTCGGTCGCACCGACCTGCGGGGTCAGGTGCCCGCGCAGGTTGACCGTGAACCGGTACACCAGCTCGGTCAGCGGCAGGTCGCGAAGGTCCGCCTCGACCAGGAGCAGGACGCCCGCCAGCAACCCGTTGATCGTCACGTGTTCCCGGTGGCCGAGCTCCGCCAGCGCGGTGGTCTGCGCCGCCGTCAGGCGGTGTTGGACGCCGTTGCGGGCGAAGGCGCTCCGGTCCGGGTCGGTCGACGGCGCGGCCATCGCCATCGGCCCGGGGGCGGGTCCGCGGTCGGGCACCGTCGGGCGGATGCCGCGCTCGGCGAGCAGCTCCTCCAGCGACCGTGGGTACGGGTGGCGGGGCAGCTCGACGGGCACGCCACCGACCACATCGGTGTAGCAGGACCAGATCTCGGCGAGCAGCGCGACGGAGTGGTTGGCGTCGGCGATGCTGTGATGGGTCAGCAGGCACACGGTCGCCACGTCGCCGTCGCGGACGACGTTGAGTGCGCTCAGCGTCCGGCGCTGGTCCAGCGTCACCCCGGCCAACGGACGGTCGAGGTCCCCGCCACCGGTGCGGAGCTCCGGCCGGGTGTCGGACTCGACGAAGACCGGTCCGTCGTCGCCGTCGTCCAGCCGCGCCCCGAGCTGGGGATAGGCCTGACACACGGCCGCGTACGCGGTGGTGAGCGCCGCCAGGTCCAGCCGGCCCTCGGCGCGCACGGTGTATCCGATGTACGCCTCCCTGGCGGCATGGATCTGTTCGGTGGGTGCCAGGGTGCGCCACGTTCCCGCTCGTGTCACGAATCGGCCTCCAGTCAGCGTGCAGGGTCGGGTGACCTGCGCCTTCAAGCCTGATCAGGCTCCTCCACACGGCTGCCCGGGGCCATCACCAACGTGGGTGGTCGGGCGGCCCCACGGCTCGGCGGCGGAGCGGACCGGACGGCTCAGTCGGTGCCTCCGGGGGGTGCCTCGTGGACCAGCGACTCGACCACGGGAACCACCTCGGCCGGGGACGGCAGGGCGGCGATCTCGCGGGCGAGCGCGCGGGCGGCGGCGGCGTAGCCCGGGTTGGCGACGATCTCCTGGCAGGTCTTCGCGATGACGTCGCTGGTGGCCTCCTCCGGCGAGAGCATCAGCCCCGCACCGGCTTCCACGATGCGGCGGGCCATCTCGTTGGCCCGGAACAGGTTGGGGTCGGGAATCAGCACCTGGGGCACCCCGAAACTCAGCGCCGTCATCATGGTGCTGCCGCCGGACTGGTGCACGAGGACGTCGCAGGTGGGGGCGAGGACGTCCAGCGGAACCCAGCCGGCCCGGACGTTCGTCAGCCGCTCCTGCAGGACGGGGAGGGCGTCGTCCGCCACCGGCACCACGACCTCCGCGTCCAGGGTGCCGACGTTCTCGACGATGGCCTGGAGGAAGTCGTACTGGTGGTAGGTCGCCACGCCCGTGCCGATGGTCACGCCGATCCGGGTGTCCGTGCCCCGGGTGTACATCCACGGCTCCAGGCAGCGCTGCGTGTTGCCCGGAATCCAGCGCATCAGCTGTGCGTCGGCGGCGTCCGGCGGACGCAGGCTCGGCGGGGTGATGTCGATCATCAGATCCGGCTCGGGCAGTACGTCCAGGCCCAGCTCGGCCAGCTCGGGCTGGAGCTCTTCGGTCGCGCCGAGGTCGAGCAGCCGCGGGTCGTGGATGTCCCACGCGTGGCGTACGTAGGGCACCCCGAGGCGCTTCGCCAGCAGCGGTGCGGCGTAGGAGGCCATCCCGCCGATGACGACGTCCGGACGCCAGTCGCTGGTGAACGCCAGCAGGGCGTCGAGGGTCACCGCCTCCAGTCGCGCGTACCAGTGACCCGACTGCTGCTCCCGCTCGATCGGGTCCTCCGGGACACGCAGCAGCCGGCTGTCCCGGGCGATGATCTCGCGGGGGGACACCGCGGGGTCGGTGACCCGTACGGCGGAGAGCCCGACCCCGGCGATGGTCGAGACCAGATCGTCGAGCGAGGCGGTCACCATGACCTGATGTCCCGCGTTACGCAGGGCCGTCCCGAGCGGGACGTGGCTGAATATCGTGGACGGGGCGATCCCGGCGAGAATTAGGACCCGCAAGTTTGTCCTCCCAGCGGTCATGGATCCGGCTGCGGCGCCGGGCCCGGAAAAGGCGTCATCTGCCCACCGGCCGGCTCCACCGGAACCAGCTTGCCGATGCCGCAGGCCAGGGTCATCACCAAAGTGGATAGTATCAATCGACTTTCCAGAATGGGTCTACCACGTTGGGGGATGCCGGCTCGTTCCGGCACTTCTAGTCTCTTCCGGAGAGATTCCGAAAGGTACGGCCGTTCTGCCGTGCGCCGGATCTGCCGTGCGCCGGAATCGGGTGGACGCCTGGCCGCCGCTCCGGCTCCAGCGCAAGGTTCAGCGAACATCCCGCACTCGACCGTAGGGGATACGACATGGTCGACTCAGCCCGATCGCACCTGCTGGAACTGGTCCGTGGCTATCACGAGGCCCAGGTCCCCGGACCCACACCGTTCATTCCCGGGCAGACTCCGATCCTGTCCTCCGGTGCGGTGCTGGACGCCGACGACCGGGAGGCCCTGGTGGCCGCCGCGCTCGACCTGCGGATCGCCTCCGGCCAGATCACGGCGAAGTTCGAGTCGTCCCTCGCCAGGACGCTCAAGCGGCGCAAGGCGGTGCTGACGAACTCCGGCTCGTCGGCGAACCTGCTCGCGCTGAGCACCCTGACCTCACCGGAGCTGGGCGACGAACGGCTCAGGCCGGGCGACGAGGTGATCACGGTCGCCGCCGGCTTCCCGACCACGGTGAACCCGATCCTGCAGAACGGCCTCGTGCCGGTGTTCGTCGACATCGAACTCGGCACCTACAACACCACCGCCGAGCTGGTCGAGCAGGCGATCTCCCCGCGCACCCGCGCGATCATGATCGCGCACACGCTGGGCAACCCGTTCCCGGTCGCCGAGATCGCCGAACTGGCCGCCCGGCACGGGTGCCACCTGATCGAGGACAACTGCGACGCGGTGGGCTCGACCTATCAGGGCAGACTCACCGGCACCTTCGGCGTCTTCTCCACCATCTCCTTCTACCCGGCGCACCACCTGACCATGGGTGAGGGCGGCATGCTGCTGTCCTCGGACATCAGGCTGGCCAAGCTGGCGAAGTCGTTCCGCGACTGGGGCCGGGACTGCTGGTGCGAGCCGGGCGAGGACGACCGCTGCCTGAAGCGGTTCGACCTCCAACTCGGCACGCTCCCGGAGGGCTACGACCACAAGTACGTCTTCTCCGAGGTCGGCTACAACCTCAAGAGCACCGACATCCAGGCCGCGCTCGGGCTGAGCCAACTGGCCAAGCTGCCCG